>CAZXLQ010000310.1:0-5752 GCA_964641945.1 uncultured Clostridia bacterium | reverse complement strand
TCGACCTCGACGTTCACCTGCGCCTCGGTGAGCATGATCTCGAGGAATTTCTGCCCGTTCCGGTACTGCACCGTCGTGAACGGCATCTTCAGCCCGCCCACTTCACGCCAGTCCGAAGTATGCACCTCGATCGTGCCCTGCGCAGTCGTATACGCCACCTTCACCGGCATCGACGTCACGGCATCGACGTGAAACTCAGTCGTATGCCCGTCCGCATCCGTGACGGCAAAGGCCTTCGTCTTCACCCCGTTGACCTCGCCGTCCGCGAGCGGCCGCACCGTCAGCTTCTCGCCCTGACCGAAGCGCCGCAGCACCTTGACGCCAAAGAACCTGCCTTCCTTCGACTGCGCCGTGATGTCCTGCGGCCCGCCGCCCTGGTCGACCCACGAGCCCTCGGCGTTCGACCACTGCTTCACCTTCACGATCCCGAGGTCGAGCTCGGTGCGCTGCCGATCCGGCAGGATCTCCCACGATTCGACCGACGTGATGTCGAGCGTCTGCGGTCCGGGCGAGATCTTGCCCTTGCCCTTCGCGACCAGCGACTTCTGCCCGAGCCACGCCGCACCGCCGACCGCGGCAATCGTAGCCCGCGCCAGCTCTTCGCCCGCCTTCGCATCGGCATCGCTGACGGCCGCGACATCGGCCTTCGGACGCCGCAGGTCAGCCGACATCACGTCGACCTCTTCGAACGGAATCTTCTCGACCGGGCCGAACTTCGCCACTCCCGCCTCGAACTCCTTCGCGTTGCCGGCGAGCACGATGACCATCTGGTCGGGGTTGATGACCCGCTCGGCGATCGCTCGGACCTGGGCGCCCGAAACGGCGTTCACCTTCGACGTGTAGGTCTCGAGGTAGTCCGCACCGAGTCCGAACAACTCGGCCTGCAGCAGGCGGCTCGCGACCGCCTCCGGCGTCTCGAGCCCAAGCAGGAAGATCCCTGCAAGGAAGCCCTGTCGCGCCTTCAGTTCCTCGGCCGGAACGTCTGTCGTCCGCATGCGGTCTATTTCGCTGAAGATCACCTCGACGGCCTCGACCGTCGTCGCGGTCTTGGTGTTCGTGTCGATCAGGAACGATCCGCCGTTGCGCCGGGCATCGAGCCGCGACCGGGCGCCGTAAGTCAGTCCGCGCTTCACGCGCAGCTCGCTCTCGACGCGCGACGAAAACGGCGCTCCACCGAAAATCGAGTTTGCGACGCTGGCGCGATAAAAGTCCGCGTCGCCGCGAGATAGCCCGGTCAGCCCGACGCGAATCTCGGTCTGCGCGGCATCCGGCTTGTCGAGAATGATGACGCGCCGCTTGCCCGCCACCGGCGCGGGTCCGGCCGCAACCACGGGCGCCGTCCCCTTTGACCAGGCGCCGAAGTGCTTCTCGGCGAGTGCGAACGCTTCATCTGCGGTGAGCGCGCCGACGATGGCCAGAGTGGCATTGCTCGCGACGTATTGCGACTTGTGAAACGCGACGATGTCGTCGCGCTTGATGGCATTGACCGTGTCGGCCGTTCCGCCGATCGGGCGTCCGTAAGGAGCCTTGCCGAACGTGACACGATCGAACACTTCGTTCGCGACCGATCCCGCGCTCGAACGCGCGACCTGCAGTCCGCTGAGCGTCTGCGTGCGTGCCCGGTCGATCTCATCGTCGGCGAATTTCGGGTTCATGACGACGTCCGCAAGCAACTCGGCCGCAAGCGCGGCCCGATTGACGAGCACGGTCGTCGACGCCGACGTCGAGTCCCACCCGGCGGACACTCCGAGACTGCCGCCGGCGCCGTCGATCGCCTCGGCGATTTGCTGCGCCGTTCGAGTCGTCGTGCCCTGGTCGACAAGGCCGGCCGTCATCTGCGCGAGTCCGGCTCGGTCGTCCGGTTCGACGGATGCGCCGGTCTTGAGCATCAGCGTCATCGACACGATCGGCTGGGCCTTGCTCGCGATGAAGATCACGCGAAGTCCGTTCGAGAGAGATTTCTCCTGGACCGGCGGGAGCTTGAAATCCTTCGCGGGTCCGACGGGGGGCGGCTGTACCTTCTTCATTTCGGCTGTTCCCTGTGCCAGCGCCGGTGTGGCCAGCGTCAGGACGCCTGCCAGCGCCGACACGGCGGCTCGGGCACCGAGTGAGCGGTTGTCGCGGCTCATTTGGCACCTCCCTCGGCGCCGGCGGCGCGCATCGACTCGGGCAGCATGTAGATGACCGAGCGGTTCTCCTTCGACAGGTACTTCTTCGCCACCCGCTGGATATCGGCGGCGGTGACGGCCTGAAGTCGCGTGATCTCTTCGTTGACGAGCTCGGGATTGCCAAGCACGGTGGCCGCAAAGCCGAGCGCGTCGGCTCGCTGCTGAACCGTCTGCTGACCGACCGTCGCCTCGGCGATGAGCTGCGTCTTGGCCTTCTCGAGCTCGGCGTCGGTGACGAGCTCGTTCTTCAGGCGCTCGATCTCGGCTGCGAGCTCGGATTCACCGTCCTCCGGCTTCTGACCGGCGTTGAGGATCGCGAAGAAGAAGAAGAGTCCCGAGTCCTCGAGGAATGCACCGCTTCCCGCAGCCTGCAGCGCGATCTGCTTCTCGTAGACCATTCGGCGGTAGAGTCGCGAAGACTGTCCCGACGAGAGGATGCGCGACGCTGCTTCGATGGCGAAGCTGTCGGGCGTCCCGGCGCCCGGGATGTGGTAGGCGAGGATGACAGCCGGGAGCGGCGTCTTGGAATCGTAGTTCGTCACGCGCCGCTCGGCGGTCTGCGCCGGCTCGGGCTTCGCGGGTCGCGGGATTGCGCCGGTCCCGCGCTTGACGGGTCCGAAGTGCTTCGTGACGGCCTTCTTGAGCTCGGCGGCCTTGAAGTCGCCGACGACGACGAGCGTCGCGTTGTTCGGTTTGTAGTAGGTCTCGTGGAACGCCATCACGTCAGCGAGCGTCGCAGCGTCGAGATCCGCTTTGGACCCGATCGGCAGCCACTTGTAGCTGTGCGTCGTGAAGGCCGTCTCGAAGACGATCTGCGCGAGCTTTCCGAACGGCGGATTTTCGATGCGCTGGCGGAGCTCCTCGATGACGACGTCGCGCTCGCTCTTGAGGTTGGCTTCGTCGACGATCAGCGACGACATCCGTTCGGCTTCGAGCCAGAGGGTCTGGTCGAGGGCGTTCGACGGTACCGTCTGCCAGTAGAACGTATAGTCGAAGTTCGTTCCGGCGTTGATGACACCGCCGACGTCGCTGATGCGCTGGGCGTGCTCCTGGGGACCGAGGTTCTTCGATCCCTTGAACATCAGGTGCTCGAACAGGTGCGCGAAACCGGTGCGTCCGACCTGCTCTTCCTTCGATCCGACCTTGTACCAGACCTGGACGTTGACGATTGGTGCCGAGCTGTCCTCGATCGCGACGACCTTAAGGCCGTTCGGCAGCGAGAACTGAATTATCTCGAGCTTCGGCGGGCGAATCGACTGCGCCGAGACGGGCGGTACCGTTCCGGCGAGGATCGCGGCCAACGAGATGCCGGCGAGGTATTTGTGCAGCATGATCGGAATCCTCCGGGTGAACTAGAAACGCAACTTCGGACCCTTGCCGTAGGACCGGCGGCCAAACAGGGAGCGTGGCCGGTCCGAGCTCAGGAGCATCCTCAGTCCGGATGTCACGAGCGACAGGAGCAGAAGCGAGAATCCTACTACGAGACTGATGTTGACGGGTTTCCACGGCGTGTACTGCATGTAGTGGATGCGGTACGTCCAGTCGATCCAGCTATTGAGCATCGAGGTGTGCGAGATCTCGGCCGTGACGGAATTCACGGTGATGATGTGCCCGCTGTCGAGGGTGAGCTCCCAGGCAGGAGTTTCGGCTCCAAGTGCAGCCGACGGCGTCGAAACCTGACGCGTTGCCGTCACGGTGCCGTACCTGCCAGCGTTCGGCGAGCTCTGCAGGGCGCTGCGCAGGGCGGCGGTCGCTCCGGCCGCGTCGAGCGGAGCCACCGGAGCTCCGGTCGCGGCATTGGCGAGCACGAACTGCGGGGCGGTCTCGGTTCCACTTCCAAGAACGTAGAGGACTCCGCGATGGTCGTTGAGCATCTCGACCCGTCGGATGGCCGTGGGGTCGAGCCCGCACGCGCGCGCGGCATCGGCGGGGCTGACCCAGGTTCCTGGCGACACCGGTGCCGCGGCGACCGGCTTGAGCGGCTCGTATGCCTCGTCGTACCGGTATTTGTAGTTGAACAGGAACCCGGTCAGGGTCCATAGCACGAGCTGAAGCGCGAGGATCGCGCCGGCGATCTTGTGAAATGTTCGCACGATGCGGAGGTCCTACTGGCGGGGCTCGTAATCGACCACGGCATCCTCGAACCAGTTGCCGCCTTCATCGGGGTAGAAGATCCGGGCGCGGTAGCCGTTGCCGGTCTGAAGCAGGGACAGGCGCGCGCCGAATTCTTCGGGCTCGCAGAGGATGGAGTCGACATTGACCTCGACGCGGTAGTGTACGGCGAGACCTCCGGGCATGTAGACGATGGCGTAGAACTCGGACGGCCCGTTTTCGGGCGCGGCGCCGAAGATCGTCAGGTCTTCGTGCTCGAGCTCGCCCGAGGGCGTGTAGATGCGCTCGCGCGACTCGAGGAAGCTGCCGTCGAACAGATACCGGGTCTCGACGTGGCAGACGCGCGCTTCGCCACCGTGTGTGCCGTGGCCGAGCCACGAGCCGACGAGCCACTCGAACTGCACCATGGCGGTACGGCACTGCTCGGCGCGTTGTGCGAACGCCTCGGCGTCGAGGGCTTCGTCGTGGTCGTTCATCTCGTGCACCCTAGCACGCGAAGTGTGCGCGCCGCCAGATTTCAGAACCGCGCGCGAAGCAAGCGGCCGTGCTGAATGATCAGATCGACCAAGCCCTGTCGAACGCTCGGTCGCCTGCTGCGCGCGCGGTTCCGGTTGGCCGAGGGTGCGCGGACGCGTGTGGTACACTGTCGCGTTCCTTCGACAATCCGAGGTGCACGCGGTGGAAATCAAGGTACAGGATACGGCCGGGCACGGACCCGTGTACGAGCAGATTCGATCCCAGATTGCTGCGATGATCGAATCCGGCGAGCTGGCGAAGGGCGCCGAGGTCCCAAAGCCTCACGTCATCGCGTCGCAATGCGGCGTCGATCGGGGCGAGGTGCAGCGCGCGTATTTCGAGCTCGAGCAGGCGGGGCTGATCGCGTCGAAGAAGTCGAAGAACTTCCTCGGTGAGTCATCATTGACGTTCCGGGTGGCGTAAGAGCGCCGGGCGGGACTCCGTGCCTCCGCGTCTCCGTGCCTCTGTGCGCGCAGCTCTTTGTGGAGTGAGGAGGGCTTCGCACACAGAGGCACCGAGACAAAGAGGCACAGAGAGGCACTTGATATTTTAGCTCGTTGTGGCTACAACGGTCCTGCATGCTCCTCGAAATGCTCAATGTACGCGATGACGGCGACCTGGCTCGCCTCCTCGCGGCAGTCGTCCGCGCCGAGCGCGCTTTCGCGGCAGCCGAAACCGCCCCAACCGACGACTCATTTGGCTCTGTTATGGCTCCCGAGGTTATTCACAGGTCCATTGCGGCATCGGTGCGCCTTGCGGGCATCGAGGTAGTGTCGAAAGAAGTCGGCCCCATTCTCGCGGGAGACTCTGCCAACATCGACCCAGTCGCAGCTGCCGCCGTCCGAGGGGTCGCCGACGCACTCCACACAGTCCTCGACCGTCCTGACGAGCTTCCCCTTTCAGAAAGTCAACTGAAGTACCTGCAGAGTTTGCTGTTGCGGCACGAGCCGGCGGCG
>CAZXLQ010000309.1:0-5807 GCA_964641945.1 uncultured Clostridia bacterium | reverse complement strand
GCGCGCGCCCCAAGGACGGTCGTTGGAACCGAACCCCCTCCCCCCACCGCCGCAACCGGTGTGCGATCTGAAATGTGTCCGTGGGACGCTCGCTACCGCTCGCGGCTCAAAGAACGGGGAGCGCCATTTGTCCTGGAGACCTAGCCTGCAGCACCCATGCGCACCCGCGCCGCAGTGAGTGCGACCACTTCGAGCGCCCCAGCCTCGAGCAACGCCGTGGCGCACGCAGAAAGCGTCGCCCCGGTCGTGAAGACGTCGTCGAGCAGCAGCAGACGCCTTCCCGCAACGAGACGCGCAGCCGCCGAAAACGCATCCGCCGAATCCTCGGCCCGCGCGTCGCGCCCGGAGCCGAACCGTCGCCGCGCCCCGGCGCGAACACGGGCGAGCGCGTTCTGCTCCGTGCATAGCCCCGTCCGTGACGACAGGGCGCGCGCAAGCACCTCCGCCTGATTGTGACCGCGTTCTGCGAGACGACCCGGATGGAGCGGCACCGGAACGACCGCGTCAATTTCGTGGAGGCCGTCCGATTCCAGCCACATCGACGCGAGCAGGTCCCCGAGTCGAGCCGGAGCGCGCGGCCGCCGCTTCACGTCCAGGAGGACCGCCCGCAGCGCTCCGGCATACTGTCCGACCGAGCGCACTGCCGCGAGTCCCGCAGGCGCACATGTCAGGCACCTTCCAGTTCCCGGAAGCCCGCAACGTTCACACAGTGCCCTCCCCGAATAGAGAGGAGTGGCAACCGGATCGTTCCAGCAGGCCTCGCACGCCACGCCCGACTCGCGCCGTAACACGGCGCCTCGACAGACGTGGCAGCCCTGTGGGAAGGCCGCGGCGACGAAAGCGTCCGCGATGCGGCTTGCTACTCGTCTTCCTCGAGAAGCCCGCGTTCCTGCAGGTCCTGGCAAGTGATGCAGTGTCGAGCCCACGGCACGGCCTCGAGCCGCTTGTCCTGAATCGGCTCCTCGCAGTTGACGCAGATTCCGTATGCCCCGCCATCGAGACGCTGGAGAGCTTCCTCGACGAGCTTCAGGATCGTCCGCTCGTTGACGCTCTGACTGAAAAGGAGATCCTTCGTGTAGGCGTTCGACGCGATGTCGGCCGGGTCCTGCGACGTATCCGCCCCAGCCTCGCGCTCGTAATCCTCTGTCGAGATCACAACGCCCGCGAGCGCATGCCGCTTGGCCGTCAGTCGCTCTTGAAAATGCTTCAACCGCTTCTTGTCCATATCGCCTTCCTGAAGTCGTCTCCCAACCCCTGGCTCGTTCCTACTTCTGGTACGGAACCCCATTCAGAATCGTGAGTGCCCTGTAGACCTGCTCGGCCAGCAGCACCCTCGCCATTTCGTGTGTCAACGTCATCCGCGACAGGGCAAGAACCTGATCCGCGCGTTCGCGGATTCTTGCGGAAACTCCCAAATAACCACCGATCACGAACACCATGCGGCGTGTCGACCGCGTTTGGCGTTCGGAGATAATGCCCGCGAACTCCGTGGAACGCAACTCGGTCCCGGTCTCGTCACACAAGACGACGAAGTCGCCGTCTTCAATACTCGCGAGGACGGCATCGGCCTCGCGTTCGAGCACGATCGGCTCACCCTTCGGTGACGAAGCGCCGCCCCGATCGCGAAGCTCCACGACCTCCACGCGCGCCATTCGCCTGCTTCGATCGAGGTACTCGTCGACGAGCGAGCCCAGCCGCCGATCCTTCGTCTTTCCGGTCCACACCACGACGATACGCATCGCAGTCAGACCTCCAGCTCGGCGCCAACTGCATTGCCGCTCATTGGTCGGTCCCGGAGGACGATGACGCGCGGTGCAGCCGTTCGTAGAGGTTCTTCCGGCTGATTCCGAGCACCCGGGCGGCGCGAGATTTGTTGCCCCCGGCTTCGTCGAGGACGGATCGGACGTACGCCGCTTCGACCTCGGCCAGAGTCGGGCGCGCCTTCCCCGTGTCCACCGATGCCGCCCGAAGCCTCTCTGGAAGGTCTGCCGCCTCGACACGCCGGCCGCTGCCACGAACCAGTGCCTGCTCGATCGCATTGCGAAGCTCGCGGACGTTTCCGGGGAAGGCGTAACGCGAAAGTACGCGAAGGGCATCGGGTCGGACGATCTTCGTATCGGCGCTACGGGCGTGTGCGAATCGTCGCGCGAATAGCTCCGCCAGGGGCGCGATCGCCTCCGGCTGGTCGCGCAGGGGCGGAAGCCCGATCGAGAGGACGTTCAGTCGAAAGTAGAGGTCGTGCCGGAACGCTCCAATCTCGGTCGCCCGCTCGAGGTCGACGTTGGTCAGCGCGATGACGCGCGCATCCAGCTCCATGGCCCGGCCGCCCCCGAGGCGCGTGAACCGCCGCTCGTCGAGCACTCGTAGCAGCTTGGCCTGCGCCGGCGGCGCAAGTGCCGCGATGTCGTCGAGCACGAGTGTTCCACCGCGCGCGCCCTCGAGCCGGCCGGCACGCGATTCGGTCGCGCCAGTGAACGCGCCACGTTCGTGACCGAATAACTCGCTTTCGAGCAACGATTCCGGAAGCGATGCGCAGTCGATGGTGACCAGCGGCCCACTGGCACCGCTGCGTTCGTGCACGTACCGGGCGAGAAGGTCCTTTCCAGTCCCTGTCTCGCCCGTCACCAGGAGCGTCGTCGTCGAGGGAGCGGTCGCGGATCGCTCCGCGTGTTCGACTGCGCGCCGCATCGCGGCACTCTCGATGACGATCTCGACGGACATCTGCGATTGCGACAGTCGCCGGACTCGCCGGCTATTCGGCCGTCATCGCTTCGGGGAGTGCGACACGGTCCGCGTCGCGCCACAAGCGCTCGAGCTGATAGAACTCGCGAGCTTCCTCGGTGAAGACGTGGACTATGAGGTCGCCGTAATCGAGCAGAACCCACGTCCCGGCCTCGTACCCTTCGGTGTGCAGCGGACGCGAGTTCCGCTCCTTCTTGAGCCGGTCCATCACCTCGTCGGCAATGGCCTGAACCTGGCGGTTCGACGTACCGGAACACACCAGAAAGAACTCGGCAAAAGACGCGATCTTTCGAATATCGATGGCGGTCATCTGGAGCGCCTTGCGCGTAGCCGCGGCCTCGGCCGCCAGCATCAGCTTCTCGAGGTCGTTTACTTCCGCCGGCGCGTCGTCGCGAATCGGATCATTCGTACTCATCGTGTCTCTGTGTACAGCTCCTGCTTTCGGATGTAGGCGGCAACGGACTGCGCCACCAGACCGTCGAGTGATTCGCCGGCGCGGGCGCGCTCGCGAATCATCGTCGACGAGACGTCGATGTAGGCGTCGTCCGTCAAGAAGATCTTCGGTTTGGCATCGGTGGTATCCGGAGGACCGGCGCTTGCGGCCACGTCTCTAAGGTCCACGATCTTCGCCCGAACGGCCTCGGGAAGATGGCCGGCTCCGAGATCATAACCGGGGCGCGCCGTCACGATGATATGGCAGCTCTCGATGAGCCGCAAATAATCGTGCCAGAGCGGCAGGTCCTCGAAGGAATCCGCGCCAAGAATGAAGAAGAGCGGCGAAGAGTCGGGAATCGCAGCGTGGAGTCTCTCCACCGTGTCGACCGTGTAGCTCGGCGCTGGCGCATCGAGGTCGGTCGTCGAGATGACCGCACGATCGAGGTCGGCCGTCGCGAGCGCAGTCATGGCGACTCGATGGCAGCGATGCGAGATGGCCACGTGACGCTTGTGGGGCGGAATGTTCGCCGGCACGAGCAGGAGCCGGTCGAACCGGAACCGCTCGAGCAATGCTTCGACGACAGCGCGATGGCCGTTGTGGAACGGGTCGAACGTCCCGCCGTAGACGCCGAGCTTCAACTCTCGACATCCTCTCCGGACTCGTACTCGTCACCGGGCTCGAGATCCTCATCGAAGAGCTGTGGCGGTGGCGCGACGACTACCTGAGGCCCTGCAGCCCGTGCAGCGGCGGCGAGTTCCTCTACGAGCGTGCCAACCCGGAACTTCAGTTCGTCGAGCCCGACGCCGGTGACGGCCGAAATCGCGAAGAACTCGCGCCCGGTCGCAATTGCGTGCTCGCGCAATCGCTCGAGGCGCTCCGGTTCGTCGAGCGAATCGATCTTCGTCGCAACAACGATCATCGGTCGATGCAGCAGGTCGCTCCGGTACGCAGCGAGCTCCGCGTTGATGAGCTCGAATCGTTCGACCGGATCGCTCGGCAGCATGTTCGACACGTCGACTAGATGCAGGAGCACGCGTGTGCGTTCGACGTGCCGCAAGAAGTCGAGGCCGAGGCCGGCGCCTTCGTGTGCGCCTTCGATCAAGCCCGGAATGTCGGCGACGACAAACGTGCGGTATTCGCTCCAGGCGACGACGCCGAGGTTCGGGGCAACGGTCGTGAACGGATAGTCGGCGATTTTCGGTCGCGCGGCGGATATGCGCGAGATGAGCGTCGACTTGCCGGCGTTCGGCAGTCCCACGAGCCCGACGTCCGCGATGAGTTTCAGTTCGAGTTGCAGATTGAGCTCGACACCCGGCTTGCCGTCGTCGTGACGTCGCGGCGCTCGATTCGTGGAGGTCGCGAACGCCGAGTTGCCGCGGCCACCGCGGCCACCTTCCGCGATCCGCACTCGTTCGCCGTTGAAGGTGAAGTCGTGGACGACTTCACCAGTGTCGATGTTCGTGACGAGGGTTCCGACCGGCACGAGAATCAGGAGGTCTTCGCCGTCGCGACCGTGGCAGTTCTTTCCCTCTCCGTGACGACCGCGATCTGCGACGTACCGGGGATTGAAGCGGAAGTGCAGGAGGGTGTTGAGCCCCTCGGTGGCTTCCATGTCGACGTGACCGCCTCGGCCACCGTCTCCACCAGACGGGCCGCCCCGAGGGACGAACTTCTCACGCCGGAACGCCGTGACGCCGTTTCCGCCGTCACCCGCCCGTACGAGAATCCGCGCTCTGTCGAGGAACTGCATGTCGGTGATCAGCGATCAGACTCGGGCGGCCAGTGAATCGGGCCCGCGACCACTGATCACCGCGCGAATCGTTAGGCCTGGGCCGCCTGGGGCTGGATGCTGATGAACTTGCCGAGACGCCCCTTGTCGTGAAATGTCACGACGCCGGTGACCTTCGCGAACAGCGTGTCGTCGCTGCCGCGTCCGACGTTCGCACCGGGCTTGTACTTCGTGCCCCGCTGCCGGACGAGAATGGAGCCTCCCGAAACGAGCTGGCCGCCGAAACGCTTGATGCCGAGCCGCTGACTGTTCGAATCGCGACCGTTCCGAGAACTGCCTACACCTTTCTTATGTGCCATGGCTTCTGCCTTCTCCTTGAATGTCCGATCTAGCCGATCGAATCAATGCGGACGGCGGTGAAACCCTGACGGTGCCCCTGCTTCCGCTTGTAGCCCTTTCGGCGCTTCATCTTGAAAACGATGATCTTCGAATCGCGTCCGTGCTCGAGAATCGTGCCGTGGGCGCCGATGCCGCCGACGACCGGTGCGCCGACCTGAACGGCACTGCCGTCGCCGTAAACGAGCACGTCGAAGGACTGGGTCGAGCCGACCTCGCCATCGATGCTCGGAACGCGGACGACCGCTCCCGGAGTCACGCGGAACTGCTTGTCGCCGGTTCTGATGATTGCGTACGCCACTGCTGGTACCTCCACTCGGATCCCTCTACGGGTCGAAACCGCAGAGTATAGGGAGGGCACCTGAGGCTGTCAACCGTCAGATCTCCATGGGGTTACGGGCACGGGGCGAGTTTCTCGCAGAGACGCAGAGGACTCGCAGAGGCGCAGGAGAGATAAAAAAAGATCGCCCCAGCGCGTCCGCCCCCGCGCAGGGAGGAACAAAT
>CAZXLQ010000308.1:0-5819 GCA_964641945.1 uncultured Clostridia bacterium | reverse complement strand
GTGCGTCGCAAGCTCTTGTGACGAGAGCGTCTCGAGGACGCGCGCATCAGTACCGCGAGCGGTAGCGAGCGGGTCACCCTCGCTGACAACCTGTCGCCGAGCGGTACCGTCACATCAGGAGAGCGTCGATCCGCTGCGCATGCACTATCTGACCGCGCTCGGACCACTCGAACACGGTGAACCGTCCATCCTGCGAGGCGACCAGTGCGACTGCGTTGCGCTGGTCCTGGACGAACTGCGCCGCCGAGAGGTGGCGTGTTCCACCGAGCGCCGATGGCGACTCACGGGTCGCGCGATTCCCTTCGACGGGCTCAGAGACGAGAACGGATTCGACGACGGGATGCCCCGTCCGTCGGATGATCTTCGCCCCGAATCCGACGACGTCGAGCGCATCGGTGATGATCGTCGCCCCGTCGACGGCAGTAAGACCGGCCACGGCGTCGACCGACCGGGCCAGCGACGTCCGGTGGCGCTTCGTTGCGTGATCGAGACTGGCACGCCGGGCGCGCTTCCGCAGGTCGGTAAAGACGTCGCGCGCTGCATAGAGAATCGGCCCCGCGATCGACGTGCGCCATTCCTCGGACGTCGACGGAACCACGAGCAGGCTGCCGCCGCGGCGATGGGCTCGCATCGACAGCGAGAGCCGCACGAACGCGTTGGTCGGGTCGAGCCACTCGGCGCCGCTCCGCCGTTCACGATGGCCGACGAGCTTTCCGAGCATCGACGAGCACCCGAGTGGCGACGGGTCGGGGCCTGCGATGAATTTTGCCTCGTCGCCTGCAAGCACGGCTGCGTTGACGAATTTGCTGCCGGCGCCACCGTGGCGATGTTTCACGACGATCACGCCTGGCGATGCGACCTCGAGCACGAAGCAGAGCAGCGGGAGCTGGCGCGTCATGCCCCAGACGGCAAGCTGCCCGTCAGGCCCCGGCCACGCGCCGAAGTGAATTCCGGGACGCTCGGCCGCTGGAGCGACCTTGGCGAGCGCGTGGGGCTGGAGCGGAATGGGATCGTCGAAAACGAACGGCCTATCGGTCTGCTCAGGAGACACGTAGGCGAGCGAGAGGGTGGTCGAGCGCCCCTCGACCTGAACCAGGCTGGCCCAGAAGACGGCGTTCACGAGTGCCGCCACGTGCTCGCGCGTCGGCGCGCGGGCGATGGCAGGGGCGAGTTGGACCCCAAGTGCACTGCTGCTGCCGGCACTCGCATCGGAACTCGCCACCGACTCAGGTTCGCCTCCAATCGAGACGCCCTGACCGAGGTGTTCCGAGACGTGACGTTCGAAGTAGGCGTGGATCTTCCCGATCACCGGGGTATCGACGCGATAGACCTGTTTCGCCATGTACCTCTACCGGCGACGCATCAAGCGCTCGATTTCGTCCGGCGTCGACGGCAGGGCCGCCGAGAGCTTCACGAGGCCCTTCTCCGTCACGAGGTAGTCGTCCTCGATCCGCACGCCGAGTTGCTCGTCCGGAAGGTAGATCCCCGGCTCGATCGTGAAAACGTCGCCAGGCCGCAGCGGCACCGAGTAGTCACCAACGTCGTGCACGTCCATCCCGAGAAAGTGCCCGAGCCCGTGGATGAACGACTCGTCGAGCGTACGTCCGGAGCGATCCCTCAGCGGGCTGCGCCGCATCGTTGCCTGCGCGACCTCGTTCAGCGCGCGAATCGTCATCCCGGGTTTCCACGCCGCCGCCGCTGCCGTCTGCGCCTCGAGCACGAGCTCGTAGACCTCGCGCTGCCGCTTCGTGAACCTGCCCGAAGCGGGCCAGGTGCGCGTGATGTCCGCCGTGTAACCGTGCAGCTCCGCCCCTATGTCGATGACGATGAGGTCGCCGGCGTCGATCCGCTTCTGATTCTGCTCGTAGTGAAGAACAGTGGAGTTCACGCCCGATCCGACGATCGAGGGGAAGCCCTCACGCTCCGCGCCGCCGCGCAGGAACGCGCCGACGATCGTGCCTTCGACTTCGTATTCGAATCGCCCCGGCGCTATGTCTTGCCCAGCTGCGCGCTGCGCAGCGAGCGTGATGTCGATCGCCCGCTGCAGTTTCGCTATCTCGGCATCGGACTTTGACCGGCGGAGTGTCGTGAACTTCGCCGTCGCATCGACGACCTCGGCGGCACCGGGCCTGCTGTTCGCAACCGTAGCGCGAAGTCCGCCTGCAAAAGCCGCATCTCGCGTAAAGGTCGCGTCGGGACCCGTCGGCACGATCGTCCAGACCTTGACCGGAGCCTCGGCAGTTCCATTCCGTTCGAGAATCGAGCGAAGATCCCGGTCGTATTCGGTCGTGTCCCGTACGCGCTCGAACCCGTATGCCGCCGCTGCTTCCGGACCTGCTCCGAGCTTCGGGCCCGTCCAGCGCTCCATGACCGGATTGCGCGGGGGCAGGTAGAGCGTCTCGCGCTCGCCTTCGGGCGCCAGCGTGTCGATTAGCAGCAGGGCGCCCGGAGTCCGAACTCCCGTCAGGTAGAGAAACCAGTTGTTCTGCCGGTAACGGATGGCATCAGTGGCTTCGGCTTCGACCGCGCCACGAACGGCAAGCACCCCGCCGGCGAATGTCTCGATCGCCCGAGCGCGGCGCCCGCGATACTCGTCGATCGCGAAGCCTGCGGACTCGCCGCTTGCGTCGGCTCGCACGCCGACGGAGGCCGGGCGCGGCTTTGGCACATCCGGAGGACCCGCCATTGCGAGTCCCGGCAGGGACAAGAGGACAAATACCGCCGTGACGACGGCGGAGCGGGCATTCTCGTATCGGGCCATGCTTGTTACTCGGTGCGCTTCAGAGTCCGGTTTCGGTTAACTCTCCGTCTACGAATCACCGCACGAATCGTTTCAAGACGAAACCCTGCCGCGCCGGCGCCACGGCCACAACACGCCGCCGAACATGGACAGCCAACCCGTGTACGCGTAACCGACGAAGAAGAGCACGAAGAACGGAATCGTGCCGATGATCCCAAACGATGCCGCATAAACGATGAGCCCGAGGAAATAGGCCGCGAACACGAGCTCGAGCACAGGCAGCAGCCCGCGCGACCGCCTGTAGCGTTTTCCGAGCCACGACGCGTCGCCCGACGATTCGATCCGGTATTTCGGGGTTCGCACGAAGCTCGTCCTGATGCCGACCAGGGCCTCGAGCACCGCCTTTGCGTTGCTGAAGCTCAGGCCAATGCCAAGCGCCATCACAAGCGGCAGGTAGATCATTCGCCGCTTCCACCTGGCCGGGTCCAGGTAAACCTGCCCGGCGGCGTAGAACAGCGCTACCGACAGCGTCGAGAAGAGCAGGATTGGAGCGTCGAAAACCAGAAGATGGAATAGTCCCTGGTTGTACCGGACGATGAGGACCGGCAGGTTCAGCAGCGCCATGACGATGATGAGCGGCGCCGAGATATTTCCCGTCAGCCGGAAGAACAGTTCGAAGCGCTGTCCGAGCGTCAGGCGCGGATCGCGCCAGACGCGCGGCATGAGCTTGATCGCTACTTCGATGAGCCCCTTGGCCCATCGCCGCTGCTGCGCCTTGAACGAGTTCATCTCCACCGGCAGCTCGGATGGAACGTCGTCGTCGAGCAGGTACACGAACCGCCATCCGCACAGCTGCGCGCGGAAGCTGAGGTCCGTGTCCTCGGTCAGCGTGTCGTGTTGCCAGCCCCCGGACCACTCGATCGCTTCGCGCCTCCACATTCCGGCCGTGCCGTTGAAGTTGAAGAACGCGCCGGATCGATTGCGCGCCGCCTGTTCGACGACGAAGTGGCCGTCGAGCATGATCGACTGCACTTTCGTCAGGAGCGAGTAGTCGCGGTTGATGTGGCTCCACCGCATCTGGACCATTCCGACCCGATCGTCCGTGAAGTGGTCGACCATGCGCCGGAGACAATCCGGTCGCGGGACGAAATCGGCATCAAAGACCGCGACGAGATCGCCCGTCGCAACCTCGAGCCCCTTCTCGAGCGCCCCCGCCTTGTATCCGGTCCGATCCTCCCGATGCAGATGAACGATTCGCAATCCGGCGGCGCGATGGCGTTCGACGGCGGCGGCCACCACCTCGCGCGTCTCGTCGGTCGAGTCGTCGAGCACCTGGATCTCGAGCCGGTCGGACGGATAGTCGAGTGCCGCACACGCGTCGATGATCCTCTCGGCGACATACATTTCGTTGAAGAGCGGCAACTGCACCGTGATGCGCGGCAGTCCCCTCTCGAGGAATCGCCCCGAGGGCTCCGGCTTGCGATCGACGTACCGCCAGAACTGGTAGACGATCCTCAATCGGTAAGCACCGTAGATCGCCAGGAAGACCAGAATCGCGAAATACGCCGCCACGATGGCAATGTCGAGCCCGTCCATGTGGTACAGGAAGCTCAGATTGCCGCCGGGGTAGGCGCCGATCGACTCCGAGAATTTCTCGAGGCCCCCGAGCGGCGCGGGATCGCGTTCGACGGCCGCCAGACTTGCGGCAAGTTCAGGCACGTTCATTTCTCGGGGCGACTCCTTCTTCCGCACGAACAAGTCGCCGGAACAGTCTCGCTGTTCCGGCGAACACGTTGACGCGGGTACTTACGTTCCAGTTGTCCTGGGCTAGCGCCCGAACGACTCGATCTCCGGCTCCGTCGGGCCGACAGCGTCGCCCGAGCGGCTCGTGAGCGAACGTTCCATGTCCTCTCTGGCAAGGTCCGAGGCCGAGCGGATGCCGCTCAGGCGCAGCTTGAACTCGTCGATGTTCGACGCCCCGTTCAGGGCTTCGTCATACGTGATCAACTCTTCGGCAAACAGGAGATGCAACGACTGATCGAACGTCTGCATTCCGTACTGCGACGTGCCGGCGGCGATCGCGTCGCGAATGAGCGACGTCTTTTCGGGATGAATGATGCAGTCCCGGATGTAAGGAGTGTTGACCATCACTTCGACGGCCGGGACGCGGCCGTATTTGGCCGATGCCGCACGAACGAGCCGCATCGAGATCACGCCGCGCAGCACGCTTGCGAGCTGGATTCGAACTCCCTTCTGCTGATGTGGCGGAAAGACCGAGACGATGCGGTTGACGGTTTCGGTGGCGTCGAGGGTGTGGAGCGTGGAAAGCACGAGGTGACCCGTCTCGGCGGCCGTCAACGCCGTCTCGATCGTCTCGTAGTCGCGCATTTCACCGACGAGGATGACGTCCGGGTCCTGGCGGAGTGCGCCGCGGAGGGCTTCCGAGAAGCTGCGCGTGTCGACGTCGACCTCACGCTGATTCACGAACGAGCGCTTGTCGCGATGCAGAAATTCGATCGGGTCCTCGATGGTGATGATGTGGCCGGTTCGCGTCCGGTTGATGTAGTCGATCATCGCCGCGAGGGTCGTCGACTTGCCGGAGCCCGTCGTCCCGGTCACGAGGATGAGGCCGCGCCGCTCCTCGGCGACACGTTCGCAGACAGAGGGCAGCCGCAGCTCTTCGATAGTACGGACCGTCGTCGGAATGACGCGAAGGACGACTCCGACCGTTCCCCGCTGCTGAAAGACGTTGCAGCGGAATCGTCCGAGCCCGGAAACGCCGTAGGCAATGTCGACCTCGCTGACCTCCTTGAACCGCTGCTTCTGGCGGTTGTTCATGATGGAGAAGGCCATCGACAATGTGTCTTCCGCCGTCAGTCGCGAGGCTTCAATGATGGGGAGCAATTCGCCGTTGACTCGCATGAAAGGAAAGCTGCCGGCCTTGATGTGCAAGTCCGAGGCTCCCTTGCTACAGGCGATTGCGAGAAGCTCGTCGATCTTCGATCCCATGCGGTTCAGGTCCTCGTCCGAGATTAGGGGTCGGAGGGAAACGTTGCGAACGACTCAGGGTACCACATGA
>CAZXLQ010000307.1:0-5895 GCA_964641945.1 uncultured Clostridia bacterium | reverse complement strand
CCTCGTGCGACCCGCGGTGCCTCCACCCAGAGCGCGGCGACCGCGGAGCGGTCGCATTGTTTCCTGAATGTCAAGCATCACGATGGACGCGGCATCGTCTCCGACTCACGTTATCTCTGGGTCTGACGCTTCACCGCTCAGCGGTCGACTCAGCAGGCCAAACTCCAAAGCGGCGCTGCGCGCCGCACTCCAGGGCGCTTCGCGCAATGTTTCAAGTATACGCAGGAAGAGTCGTCAGCCGCGTGTCCTCGACGGGCATGCCGATCGTGAAGTGGTAGAGGCTCTGGAACTCGTGCCCGGTCAGACCGAACAACTGGTGAACGGCGTCGTCGAAGAAGCACCCTATTCCGGTTCCGCGCAGCCCCGCCGCCTCGGCTTCCAGGTAGAGGACCTGACCGATCGCCCCGGTCTCCCAGAAGAGTCGCGGGTAGAACCACTGGCCGCGTCGGGCGATCGAGTGCTCGAGCTCCGCGATCATCCCGAGGCTGAAACAGCCGTCCGAAGCGATGTCCTGACGGCACGAGACCTGCGCCGACACCCGTCGCGCGTCGGCTGTCTCGAGCCTCCAGAGATCGAGATCCGGCGGACAGCCTTCCGGCCTCGCCCACTCGAACTCAACCGGCATCATCTGTTGAAACCGCTCGAGCGCGCCGGCTCGACGAACGAGAAGGTAGAGTCCCGGCGAGAGGTCGTCGACGCGGTGAACGAAGAGCGCGAGATGCACCTGCGGTCGCCACCAGAACGGCGCAAGAGCAGCGTGGTGCCGAGAGGGCGCCACGCTTTCGAGCATTCGGTAGAACGCCGGCCTGGGCATCGACGTCTTCCTGTCGAACGAAACGGCGCTCCGACGCTGACGAGCGAGGGTTGCGAAGTCGACCGGCCGCGGATCGACCGGTGACGCAACACTGGTCGGCGGCGCCTCGGTGTCGACCGGCACTGGCGGCTTCTCGGCTGCAGCCGCGACTGCGTCGATGATCGGCCACGCGACGTGCGCCGGACTTAGCACGTTCGGCCGTCCGGTCCAGGTTCCCGCCGCTACTCGCCCCATCGCCCGCGCGTCGACACGTCGCGGGATTCCGACAACCGACGGCGGATACACGGCAAGCAGGCAGTCGGCATGTTCGGACTCGGGGCCAGTCGACGACTCGAGACCAAGCAGCGACGCAATCTCCCGCGTTCCGAGATCGTCGAGCAGCGCTGTCTCGAAACCGAGCGCCGAGGCCGACAGCGCGATCGCCGCGATCGCGTGTCCCGCGTCGTGCTGGCAATAGCGGTAGGCACGCTCGCCATATTTCCACGCCTCGCGCCAGTGAATCGACGAGAGCCCGACGAAGAGTGTCCTGTCTGGGAACCCGGCTGCCAATGCGCGCCAGACTTCAGCATCGAACGTCGTCCGAAGCTCGAGACCGTGTTCCTTCGGCGCGTAATGGTAAACGCCGGGTGTGTCCGAAACGCCTGCAAGTGCGTCCGCGACGAGGTAGCCCTCCGTCGGATGAAGGTTCCCACTCGACGGATTCACCCGAAGCGCCCACCGCGCGCCCCCGCCCTGTTTCCAGGCGGAGATCGCGAGGCTGTCGAGGAACAATCGGCTGACGGAAGTGATATCGACCGCCAGCGTCGCAACGGCGCCCGGGCTCGCGGCTTCGTCGTAGGTTGGTCCGCCGCCGGGACTCGTGCGGGGCAGCTCAATCAGTCGCGCACCTTCATATCGGCGGAAAGGATCCGGCTGGGTTGCCCAGTCCAGATATCCCGGGCCGAGGGCAAACGCGTGAAGGTGATGTTTCGTCGCCTCGTGGTAGGCACCGACGCCGTCCGTAGTGTCGAGCATCCCGGCAGTCTACCGGAGAGCTGGGCGACCCGGTCCAAGCAGGCTCGCGCGCGATTAGTCATCTCGCGGCCAAATCCGGATCGAAGTCTCGCAACTGTCGCCACGCCGCAATCGCATAATTTCCGAGACAGCCGACCCCGAATTGTGTGTCACGGTGTAGTTTCCTCGAATGATCGACCCACGGGGATCGACGAGCGAATCTCGGCTGTACGAGCCGGGATCGTTCCCCGATGCGTCCAAAGCCAAAACGGCTGCGATTCCTCTACGGGAGCCAGTGCTCCCCGTACATTTCGGGTGGGCGTTTCGGCCGCCGTTCCGGTCGACACGCAATCGACTCCGGACACGCCCGTGGGGGGATAATCCCAGCAGCGGTTGCGTCAGGCAGTAAACCCGCCGTCGATGGTCAGCGCTGCTCCGGTGATGTATCCGGCTTCGGGTCCGGCGAGGTAGGAGACCAATCCGGCGATCTCGTCGACACGGCCGTAACGGGGAATCGCCAGCGTCGGCAGCAGTACGGCGGCAAACGGTCCGTCCGCCGGATTCATCTCGGTATCGACTGGGCCTGGCTGGATAGTGTTGACCGTGATGCCGCGCGGTCCCAGGTCGCGCGCGAGCCCGCGCGTGAACCCAGCTACGGCCGCCTTCGACATGCCATAAACGCTGCCGCCGACGAACGGAACGCGATCCGCATTGACACTCCCGATCGTGATAATGCGCCCGCCTTCACCCATGTGCCGGCAAGCCTCCCTGGAAGCAACGAAAACCGCCCGCACATTGACGGCCATCAGCCGGTCGAAGTCCTCGAGCGAGAACTCGTCGATTGGCGCGATGCTCGCGACACCGGCGTTGTTCACGAGAATGTCCAAGCGCCCGAGTTTCTCAACAGTTTCGCCCACCGCAGCCGAGACCGCGTCGGCATCGACGCTGTTTGCACGGATCGCGATCGCGCTTCCGCCATCGGCCTCGATCGCGCGCATCACTTCGTCGGCTTTCTCCTGGCCGCTCGAGTACGTGATGGCTACTGCGGCCCCGTCGCCGGCCAGCCGCTTCGCGATCGCCGCGCCGATTCCTCGCGAGCCGCCCGTCACCAGCGCTACCTTGCCGTTCAATGCTGCCATTGCTTCCTCCCCTCCTTGCCTAAAGGTCCAGTCTATGTAGAGGTGGCCCGCGCGCTACCGCACACGGTCCAGATGCGCGGAGTGCGTCAACTCTCCCTTCGCTTCCGCGCCCACAACTTCTCGACTTCGAGCACGACGAAAACGAATGCGCCAACGCCCGCGCACGTGGCGAGGTCGGCCGGCGACAGTGGTTCAGTTCCGAACATCTCGCGCAGCGGCGTCCACGTGATGACCGCAAGCTGAAGGACGACAACGGCCGCCGCGAGCGACGCGAGCAGCCGGTTGGAAACCACGCCGATCCTGAAGAGCGAGTCGTGCGCCGATCGAACCGCAAGTGCCTGCCCGACCTGCGCAAACGCGAGCGTCGTGAAGATCATCGTCTGCCATTCGGCGTGCCCGCCTAGCCAGTACCAGATCCCGATTCCGAGCGAGACGACGCCGATCAGTGCTCCCGTCCACGCGATGTGCTGCCACAATCCGCCAGCGAATATTCCAGCCTTCGGCGATTGCGGCGGACGTTGCATCACGTCGCGTTCGGCGCGCTCGACTCCGAGTCCGAGGCCAAGCAGCCCGTCAGTGAGCAGGTTGAGCCAGAGCAACTGGAGCGGCAGCAGCGGCAGTGGCGTACCGATTATCGGGCCAACGAGGGCGACGAGGATCTTGCCGATGTTGCCGGCGATCGAGAACTTGATGAACTTGCGGAGGTTGTCGTAGACGACTCGGCCTTCTTCGACCGCGGCGACGATCGTCGCGAAATTGTCATCGCGAAGAACCATCTCGGCCGCTTCCTTCGCGACGTCGGTGCCCGTGATTCCCATCGCCACGCCGATGTTCGCCCTCTTGAGCGCCGGAGCGTCGTTGACGCCGTCGCCGGTCATTGCCACGACGTGCCCGCCCGCCTGCAGCGCCTCTACGATCCGGTACTTGTGCTCGGGCGACACCCGAGCGTAGACCGCGACATCGTCGACGGAATCCCGAAGCTCCTGTTCCGACATTCGCCCGATCTCGCGGCCGATGAGGACCCGTCCCCCGTTCGCGATTCCAAGGTCGCGGGCGATCGAATGCGCGGTGAGCGGGTGGTCGCCGGTGATCATCACGGGCCGGATACCCGCGGCCACGCACGTCGCCACCGCATCGGCGACCTCGTCGCGAGGCGGGTCGATCATTCCGGCAAGTCCGACGAACACGAGGTCCCGCTCGAGCACGTCAGCGCTAGCCGAAAGCTGGCCGACGTCGACCACGCGGAGTGCCACTCCGAGAACTCGAATGCCATCGGCGGCCATCGCGTCGTTTGCGTCGGCAATTCGGCGCCGCCGCGTTTCGTCGAGCGGAGCCACCGAGCCGCCGTCCCACGCGTGTGTCGAAACCGCGATGAGGCCGTCTACCGCGCCCTTGACGAACGCGATCCGGAGTCCGTCGCCGGCTGCGTTCGAGACCGACGGAAGGCCTCCGACGAAGACCGAGCTCTCGACGAGCGCCCTGACGCCGGCGGGAAGCGCCGATGGCGAAACCGCTAGCCGATGGACGGTCGTCATGCGCTTTCGGACCGAATCGAACGGCAGCTCGGCCACTCGGGGCAGCGCCGCCTCGAGGTCGTCTTTCCGCAGGTCGGCCCGGGCCGCCGCCTCGATGAGCGACACTTCGGTCGGATCACCCAGCGAGCGGTGTTCTCCCGCGGCTTCGTCCCATTGAAGGGTCGCATCGTTGCAGAGCGCGCCGGCAGCGAGGAGCAACGCCTCGTCTGGTCCGACACCGGGCTCGGCGTGCTCGAGCAGGAGCGTCCGTCGCGCGGCGACGGCAAGCATCGTCACCGTCATCCGATTCTGCGTCAGCGTGCCGGTCTTGTCCGAACAGATGACGGTGACGGAACCGAGCGTCTCGACCGCCGGCAGCTTCCTGATGAGCGCGTGGCGCCGGAGCATCCGCTGCGCGCCGAGCGCCAGCGTGATGGTCACGACGGCCGGCAATCCTTCCGGGACCGCCGCGACTGCGACGCTCACTGCCGTCATCAGCATCAGCGACAGTGCTTCGCCCTGCGCAAGCCCGACGACGAGAATCACGATGGCGACAGCGACGGCAATGAGACCTATCGTCTTTCCGAGCTGATCGAGTCGTTTCTGTAGCGGCGTCAACTCGTCGCTCACGCGCTGCATCATCGTCGCAATGCGCCCGAGCTCGGTTCGCATGCCGGTTGCCACGACGGCGGCTGTTCCCCGGCCATAGGTCACGACCGTTCCCGTGTAAACCATGCCGCGACGATCCCCGAGCGGCGCGTCATCGGCCACGAGTGCAGCGGGATCCTTCTCCACGGCCTCCGACTCGCCCGTAAGGGCTGATTCCTGGACGCGAAGGTTCGCCCCGTCGACGAGGCGGCAATCCGCGGGAACCAGATTGCCAGCCTCGAGCAGGACGATGTCGCCAGGGACGAGCTCCCCCGACGGAACCTCTTCGATGAGCCCGCCGCGACGTACGCGGACGATCGGCGAGGACAGCCGCTTGAGCGCCGCCATCGCACGCTCGGCACGGTATTCCTGCACGAATCCGAGAACCGCAAACAGGACGACGATGGCGAGGATCACGACTGTATCCTTCAGGCTGCCAACGACGGCCGAAACGCCCGCCGCCGCGAGCAGAATCAGCACCATGGTCGCCGTGAACTGCTCCCAGAGAATCCGCCAGGGACTCTTCGCTCCAGTCTCGGCGATCTCATTGGGGCCGTATCGCTCGGCCCGCGCGAGAACTTCCTCGGGTGTGAGTCCCGTCTCCGCATCGACGCCTACTGCCCGCAGTACTTCGTCAACGCCCGTCGTATGCCAGCTCGTCCTTGTGCTGATCTCGGTCACGGTTCGTAACGTTCCTTCTCCTGTCGATTTCGCAGAGCCGGGAGTTCACCACGGTCGTCGATACTTCGACAATGAGACACTTTCGTGACAATACATCGCCTTTTCC
>CAZXLQ010000306.1:0-5983 GCA_964641945.1 uncultured Clostridia bacterium | reverse complement strand
CTGCCGGTTCGGCTCTATGCCGAAGAGGGCTTCGTCCAGATCCTCTTCTTCGAGAGCGACGAGGAGTGCCGGACGTCATACGCGGACCGTGCCGGAAAATACCAGGGCCAGGCCGGCCTCACGCTGCCGAAGCTGTAGGAGAGTGGACAGGATTCACGGGATTCTCGAAGGATTCACAGGAGCGACGATTGGACTGTTGTCTCAATAGTCCAGCCTTTCCGATCCTGTAAATCCTCGGGAAATCCCGTTAATCCTGTCCACTCTCCCACACTAGGGAGCGGGCGGAGCGACGACCGGCGGTACACCCTCCGGCGTCAGCGTGCCCGGCTTCACCGGCGTCGGCATGATCGGCGGCAGCGATTCGGCCTGCTCGCGCGCTTCCTTCAGCGAATACATCACTCCAGCCTTGTTGAGGTCGAGGTCGACGACCTTCCACTGCCGGTTCTTGAGCCGCTCGAGCGTGATCGTCGTCTCCGAGCCGTCGGCCGGGTCGCGCAGCGTGACGATGGCGGCG
Source organism: uncultured Clostridia bacterium (assembly GCA_964641945.1). Taxonomy (GTDB): domain Bacteria; phylum Acidobacteriota; class Blastocatellia; order UBA7656; family JADIYM01; genus JADIYM01. The sequence goes on along the minus strand of CAZXLQ010000306.1, from coordinate 5,469 downwards.
TTGTTCACGTACGTCGCTCCCTGGTAGCTCATCCCGAGCATCGGCGAGCCTTTCTCGGCGAGCCGCTCCTGCAGGCGCGTCTTGATGATTTTCTCGCTCGCCGGAATCAGCATGTCGATCGCCTTCTGCGACACGATGCGCGGTCCTGCCGGCAGTCCGCCCACTTCACGCTGGATCGCATTCGAGATGACCTTGCGCGTGTCGAAGTGCTCGTCGAAGGTCACGATGTCGCCATCCCGAATCGCCGCGCGGAGCTTGTAGAGCGAATAGGCCGGAGTTCCGGCAACGTAGTACATCGACCCGATCGCGACGACGATGAGGACGCCGAGGACTCCGAGGCCGATGAAGATCGGCTTCCAGATCGTAGGGCTCGCGAGGGCCGGTTCGTGCTTCTTGGTCACTGCAGTTTCGTCTCCAGCCACACTCTCGGGAGTGTGGCGAGTTTTCGGTGAAACGGGACGTACGCCCGTTGAGAGAGCACATCATAGCCGTTGCGCTCGATCCGGCCGAGTATCTGGCCATAGACCCGGCTGCTCAGGCGAACGGTCATTCGCGAGTCGGCACTGAGCCACGCAATGCCCGGCTCCGCCTTTCTGTACAGCCAACGCGCGCGCTCGATCTGGAACTGCATGAGCCGCACGAACGCCGGGCTGTACCGGTTCTCGAGGAGATCCGCTTCCGTGACGCCGAATCGCTCGAGATCCTCGAGCGGAATGTAGATCCGGCCGAGTCGCGCGTCCTCGCCGACGTCGCGGCAGATGTTCGTCAACTGCATCGCGATGCCGAGATCGACGGCGCGGTCGAGAGCGCGGTCGTCGCTGTACCCGAAGATCCGGCTCGTCATGAGGCCGACGACCGACGCGACGCGGTAGCAGTAGACCTCCAGTTCCTCGTACGTCGCGTAACGCGACTGCGCGAGGTCCATCAGGACGCCCTGCATCAGCTCTTCGGCAAGCTCGACCGGAACATCGAACGCCGTGGAGGCGTCTCGAAAGGCGCGAAGAGCCGGGTGGTCCCCGGGACCGGATTCTACGAGCCGTCCGCGCCAGGACTCGAGCAGGGACCTGGTGTCGTCGGGCGAGCGCCCGTTGGCCTTGTCGACGACGTCGTCGAGGTGGCGGCACAGTGCGTAGACGGCGTAGATCGCCTGGCGCTTCGCGACCGGCAGGAACTGGGCGCAGAAGTAGAAGCTCTTTGCGTGATCGCGCGTAACGTCGCGGCAGTAGGCGTACGCCTCGGCGAGCTGCTGGCGCGCGCCGGAAGGCTGGGCTGTCGTCGTTGCGGTTCGCCTATGCGCCACGGTTCCGTCGTGCTTAAATCCGGCGTCCTTCGCCCGTTCCGCCGGGCGGAGCGAGCTTACTAGCCGGTCGTGTGCGTCGCAAGACGCGGGGGGAACGGGTGCGCATCATTCCGGGATTTGCCGACGCGGGCTGGCACGACCTCGAAGAGTCGGCCGCGTACGAGTGGTGGTACCTCGACGCGATCTCGACGGATGGCCGCACGGCGTTCGTGCTCATCTGGTTCGCGGGGCTGCCGTTTTCGCCGGATGCGCTGACGAATCACGAGCGGGGGCGGCCGGCGAGCGCGCGCGACCACGTCGCGATGTTCACGGCGGTCTACGTGGACGGAAAGCAGATTGCTTATGCGCTCAACCGGCATCCGGAGACGGAATTTGCGGCGTCGCGGGATTTATTGAGCGTGGCGGTGGGACCGAACTCGCTGGAGCGGCACGACGGCGGTGAGCTCGTGGCGGTCGTCGATGCGCCGATGCTGTTCGGGGGAGGGCGACTGTCGGGTGACCTGCGTGTTTCACCGACGGGTGAGGATGGCGGGGGAATCCGTGAAGTCGCGGGAGATGCGGATCATGTGTGGAATCCGCTGGTTCCGGCGTGCGGTGTGGCGGGAGCGCTTCGACTGACCGGTTCGGATGGATCGACGAAGTGGTCGACGGACTTCGATGGACGGGGATACCTGGACCACAACTACGGGCGCCGGCCGCTGACGGAGGGCATCCGTCGCTGGCACTGGGGACGGGCGCATCTCGGGGACACGACGATCGTGTATTACCAAAACGAGCCGACGTCGGGGCCCGGCGAAAGCGTGCTCGCGATAGTCGATGGTTCGGAGTTTCCCGCGGACTGCTCGGATGTGAAGTTCACGGCGTCGGACTGGCGGCGGCGGGTGTTGTGCCCGCGGTTCCCGAATGCGGTGTCGATCGATGGCCGGCGCGGAAACGAACGCGTGACGTTCAGCGCGCGGCGACGGCACGTCGTCGATTGGGGACCGTTCTACATGCGGTTCATCTGCGATGTGACGGCGAAGATCGGAGACCGCGAGCTCTCGGGCCTGGCGATGACGGAGTACCTCGACCCGCGTGGCCTGCGCGCGCGCTGGCTGCGGCCGTTGATCAAGACGCGAATCAGAAGGGTCGAAAGCGGAACACAGGTCCAGCGTCCACCATTCTGACTCTGCGCCTCTGCGTCTTCACTTTGCGCCTTTGCGGGAAACTGTTTCTCGCAAAGGCGCAAAGTGAAGACGCAAAGGCGCAAAGACAAAAACGCTGACGGACCGGTCCCGCTAGTGCACATCCCTCCACCGCAGGATCGCTCCAATCGCCAGTATCAGCATCGCGATCATCCCGCCGAGCACCCCCGCCGCGGGCTCCACTCCCAGCCGCTCGTCGTCCTTCGGGAAGTACCGCTCCGCCAGATCCTCCCGCACGGCCGCTGCACCCGGTGGCACCGCCGGCGCCCACTCCGGCCGCGCCTCCGACTCCAGCAGCAGCATCCCCTCGAACGCCCACCGCGACGCCATCGCCCCCGCGAACACCTGCATCGGCGTGCTCATCTCGTGCACCGGCTTCATCATCCCGCCCGCAATCACCATCGGAATCAGGATCAGCGGGATCAACGCGATCGCCACTTCCGACGTCCGTGCGAGCGCCGACACCGTCAGCCCGAGCCCCAGTCCCGCCAGTGACGACAGCACCAGCACCCCGAGCATCCACCCGAACGACCCCTTCAACTCGCACCCGGCCCACACGATCCCGAGCAGCACGAGGCACTGGATGAAACACAGCCCTCCCAGCACCGTGAGCTTCGACGCGACGTACGACGGTATCTTCAGGTTCACCATCCGCTCGCGATGGTAGATCGCCCACTCCCCGACGATTTCCCGCGCCGCATTCGAGCACCCGAACCAGATCGCCGAGATTGCCATCAGGAACACGCTCGTCGCCGTCGCGCCCGAGAAAGACATCCAGTCGGTCGGCGACGCGTCGGTCGCAATTCCCTCCGCAACCTTGTCGCCGAACACGAAGACGATCATCAGCGCGATGATCGGCGCCTGGGCGAGCAGGATCGCGGTGTTCCAGGTGTCGCGCCGCTTGATCGACAGCGCGCGCCGCACGAGCGTTCCCCACTGCCGGATGCCGAACTTGCGCGGGATCTTCGGCGCGACAGCAACGGCGCGGCCAGTCGGCGACCGGCCTGCCCGCTCGTCGACGAACTCTCGACGGTACTTCGAGGCATTGAAGCGTGCCGCCCACTCGTCGGTTGGCCGGGCCGAGAGCCCGCGCAGCACCTCGTCGGGCAGCGGCTCTGCACCGGGTTTAAGCCCCGGCACCCCGTCCGGATTGAAGAAGTTCACCGAGTCCGGATACGCCGGGCCGAAGTACGCAAGCCGTCCCGGCGCCGACGATCCGCGATCCTTCGAGACGATGACGACGTCGTCCATCAACCTGAATGCCTCGAGGCTAGGTTGATGGATCGTCAACAGGATGGTCTTGCCGGCGTCGGCGAGCTTTCGCAGCAGCCGCATGACCATCAGCGTGTCTTCGGACGAAAGCCCCGAGGTCGGCTCGTCCAGGAACAGCACCGACGGATCCGTCAGCAATTCCATCGCGAGGTTCACGCGCTTGCGCTGGCCGCCGCTGATTCCCTTCTTCTCGGCAGATCCGATGAGCACGTTCTCGACCGCTTCGAGGCCGAGCTCGGCGAGGACCGTCCGCACACGCTCGCGGATGTCCGCTCGCGAGAAGTCCTTTGGAAGTCGCAGTCTGGCGGTGTAGGTCAGAGCCTGCCCGACCGTCAGGTCGCCATGCATGATGTCGTTCTGCGGCACGTACCCTAGGTGGCCGCAGAACTGGCCGTAGTTCGCGTACAGGTCGATGCCGTTGAGCACGACCGCACCCCGCGATGGCGGCGTGTAGCCGTTCATAGCGTTCATGAGCGTCGTCTTGCCCGCGCCGCTCGGTCCCATCAGGCCAACGAACTCCGACGGATAAATCGTCAGCGAGACGTCCTGCAGCAGCGGCTTGCCGCGAACAGCGAGGTCGAGCCCGCGAACCTCGATCGAGACGTCGCCGCGGAAGTCACGCCGATCCAGCCCGCCATCGGGCCGCACCTTGAACGCGAAGCTACCGATAGAAATGACGTCGCCGGCCTTGATCGCGGTAACGCCGGAAATGCGTTGCCCGTTGACGTAGGTGCCGTTCGTCGACCCGAGGTCCTCGATCGTCGCGCCCTCGGCGGCGCGCAGCATTCGCGCATGGCGCCACGAGACCATCGGCGAGTCGAGCACTTCGCCGGCGGACGGGTCCCGGCCGAAGACGATCTCAGCCCCGCGGAACGGCAGCAGCGTTCCAGAGCCCGCTCCCAGCTCGACCGGGCCCGACAGCAGTCGCGACGCCGCAATGCGGAACGACCCGAAGAACACGGCGTCGTCGGGGCCAATGGGTGCTGACGTGATGCGGTTCTCGCGAGTCCCGACTGCGGTGCCGTTCGTCGATCCGAGGTCCTCGATGACGGCGCCATCGCTTCGAACGACCACGCGAGCGTGGCGCGTCGAAACCATCGGGTAGTCGAGCACGATGTCGTTGCCGGTGGCGCGGCCGATCGTGAGCACGCGTACGGCGCCGGAAGCGACGAGGTCCGAGTCGAGCGTTCGTGGTCGTTCGGACTGGACGTCGATGACAGGCACGCTGCTGCGGCCGGCCGTCGTCGGCGGAATGTCGGCGGCGGGGTCGGGTTCGAGGATCGCGCCCCACGGAAAGGGCTCGGTCTGGCCGACGGTGATCTTGTCGGTGTGTGACACGGCCGTGGCGCCGCGGATCAACGTGCCGTTGACGAACGTGCCGTTGCGCGAGTCGAGGTCTTCGAGGGAGTAGCGGCCGTCAGTGCGGACCAGGCGGCAGTGGCGGCGCGAGACCGTCGGTCGCGGGATGACGACGTCGCAGTCCGGGCTGCTGCCGATGAGCCAGGTCCGGACGGAGATCGGTTGCGAGCCGGTGACCCAGGTTTCGCCGGCGACGAGCTTCTGGGCGCACGAGCCGCAGAAGACGGCCGAGTCGGGATTGACGGTGGAGCACGACGGACAGGTGAGGGGCATGTCGAGAGCGGACTGTAGGAGGAGCGGGAGACAATCTCAAGGGCGGGAGCGCCGTTCCTCTTCGCTCTGCGGTTCTGTGCC
>CAZXLQ010000305.1:0-6006 GCA_964641945.1 uncultured Clostridia bacterium | reverse complement strand
CCGCATTCGCGAACGAAGGCTTCACGGGCGCCGGGCGAACCGTCGTCTGGCAGTTCACGCTCGGCCTCGTGCCCGAGTTCTGGACGATCGGCTGCGGGCCGGACCTCTTCAAGCTCGCCCAGACACCGTTCAAGACGCTCGACTACGTGCAGGCGACGAGCGGCGTCAACGTCGAGGATCCGCACAACGCCTTCCTGAGCATGCTCGTGAACGGCGGGGTGCTTGCGCTTGGAGCCTATGTCGCGGTGATTCTCCTCGCAGTCCGTCGACTGCCGCGCGCTATTCGGTCGGCAACGTCGCGGGAGGAATCGGCCATCGGAATCGGCCTCGCGGCGGCAGTCACTGGCATCCTCACGCACGATTTCTTTCTGCACCATCTTGCCGTCAACGGGCTTTCGTTCTTCGTCGTCCTCGCGCTCGCGCACGCGTGGGGAAACATGCCGGATCGGAATGCGTCACCGGCGGAATCAACACCGGCCACTCGGTCTCGACCTCCGGCGTTCGTCCGGTGGACGGCCGTCTCCGCGGTCGCCCTGATAATCCCCGTCGCCGCAGTTCACGCCTGGCGCGTCGGTGCCGCCGACGTGCAGGTCGCGCAAAGCCTGCGCGCCTCGAACGCCGGCGATGCCCGGACGGCAGTGGCGGCGGGCGAGCGGGCCGTCGCCCACGGATTACCGCAGCCGGATTACCGCTTCTACTTCGCTATGTCGCTCGAACGGCTGGCGCGATCGAGTGCGGACGCCTCCGCCCGCCAGCGCTTCTTCGAAGCGGCGGCCGAACAGTCGGCACGAGCCGTCGAACAACCGTTGCCGCCCGTGCCCTACGTGGCATTTGCGTCGGCGCTTGCGACATCCGCCGGCCGGTTCGGCGAGGCGCGTGCCTCGCTTGATCGAGCCGAACGACTGGATCCGTTCTCGTACCACGTCGACCTGAGCGCGATTCAGCTGCTGGTCGCCGAAGGCAGTATCGACGAAGCGATCGGCCGATTCGACCGGCTCGAGCTCATGCGGTCGCCCCACGGCGAGGTCGACAAGGCCCGAACCCTCCTGCGCAAGGCAATACGCGCCCGGCCCGGCCCTCGAACCGAAATCCAGCTCGAGTTTCTTCGCCGGGAATACCTGGTGACGGGAGACCGCAAGAAAAGCCGAGTGGACGGGATCTCGGGATAGACCGGCTGGAAACCGTTCAATCCCGTGAATCCCGCCCACTCAATCCGACAGCCCTACGGACAGGCCGGTGTGTTCGCGAGGTTGCGGTCGCGAATACGGAACTGGCGTCCCGTCAACACGTCCGTCACCTGGACGGTTCCCGAGTTCGCACCGTAATTGAGGTTCGCGTTCATGTGGAACCTCGGGTCGATGGTATCCGCGGCCGTAAGCGACCGGCCCGGACGAATTGCGAGGCTCTCGGCGACACCGCAGAACGTCTCACCCGTCGCCGCCACCCGGTACCGCCAGTAACGATAGATCGGGCTGGCAGGGTCGGTCACGATCGACCACGAATCGCCGCTGAAGTCGTCGATGACGCACGCCCCGAACGTCCCGGTTCCGCCGACCGTCACCGTGAACGTACAGTTTCCGGCGTTGCCGGCCGCGTCTGTCGCCGTGCACGTCACCGTCGTCGTGCCTTCGTTGAACGTCGAGCCGGACGGTGGAACGCACACAACCGCGCCGGCGCCCGGGCAGTTGTCGGCAACGGTCGGCGCCGCGAAGTTGACGACGGCCGTGACCACACATCCGTTCACTCCCGAGCCGGCCGTGGTGATGTTTGCCGGACACGTCAGCGTCGGCAACTGGGTGTCGTTGACCGTCACGGTGAACGAACACGTCGCGCCTCCACGATTGTCCACAAAAGTCTCTGCGCAGTTGACGGTCGTCGTTCCGACCGGGAAGAACGATCCGGACGGAGGTACGCACGTGACCGGCCCGCAGTCGCCCGTGGTCGTCGGCGCGGGGTAAGTCACGACCGCACCGCACTGGTTCGCGTCGTTTGACACCGTGACGTTCGCAGGACATGTGAGCTCGCACGCCTGACCGCCGCCGCACGGCACCGGCGGCTGGAAGAGAATGGCCAGACCGCCAAAGACGGATCCGGGAGTGTTGCAGCTGTGCAGCAACCCGGTCGTCGGCGGATCGGCGTCCTGGATGCCGCGCGTCGACCCGGAACCGCCTTCGACGTCGTTCGCGTACTGCATCAGGATGTTGCCGTTGTCGAAGAGCAGGACCTGGACGTCGATCGGGAAGCCGTCGCCTCTGCCTTCCTGGGAACCGAAATGGAATCCCTGCCACTGCACGATGTTCGCCTGAAGGCCCGCGTCATACATGTGGAAGACGTCCGTCACGAGATCGTCGTGGTCCACGTAGATGCGTCCGCCGCCACCGGTGGACGGCGTTGCGGGAATCGGGCAGTCGTTCGAGAGGTCGCCGCCTGAATCGCTTAAATCAGTCGATATGTAGCCGTTCGTCGAGACACGCAATTGCGTGTACGGTCCGCTCCCCTCGGGCGTGTAGAAACAGAATCCCGGGCCACCGAGGTTGATCGTGAATGCCGAGTCGTCGCCGGTACCTATGTAGTTCGGTGACGAGACGATGTCGACATAGCTGAACGTCGGGCCACCGGGTTCGGTCGAATCGATGAACGTGTATCCGAACGCGTCCGGTCCCCCGGTAGTCTCCGGAGCATTCACGCCAGCGATTCGCTCGTCCTCGATCGTCCGACCCTTTCGGGCGACGTGCGCGCGGTAACGCTCGAGCAGGTCCTTTGCCGCCGCCAGGTCGCTCGACGACTCCATCGGCTCTGCATCGATGTACGTGTAGTAGAGCACGCGGGAAATCAGGGTGTCGGCGTCGAGTCGAGAAAGCCTGCGGCCCTTCTCGTAGCGGCGGAGCAGGTGCTGCTCCTCCCGGGAAAACACCTTGCCGGCATCGCGCCGCTTCACGAGCGCGTCGATCGCGGCGCGTTGATCGGCCGAAAGCGGATCTTCGGCTCGCGGGCCGCCGCGAGGTCCGCCAACAGCCGCGGGCAGGGCGATAACGGTGCCGGACTTGCTCGCCGCAGGCGCAACATGGATGTCGGACGTCTTCGGCTGCAGGCGCGTCGCGGACGGCTTCGCCGCGGCGGACGGGGTGAAGGCTAGAGCCGGTGACGGCGCAAGGAGAACTGCAATCGCCGAGACCATCGCGACGAGGCGCATACGAGCGACTCGCGAAAGACGAACTCTCGGCAGGACATCGAGGACCTGGATCTGGACCATGGGGGCTCTCACTGTTTCGGAATGAACTGCAATGGCGAGCTCGCGCGAGGAAGAGCGCCGCTTGACGATTCGCGCGAAAGCTCGAGCAGTCTACTCGCTCACGCGACTCCCCGAAAGCTCGAGCTACGCCGCATCGGCTGGCGTGACCTGGGCATCCGTCGTCACGACCCCTCCCTTCACGTGCACTTCACGCATCTCCCGGGTCAGGAAGTAGTTGAGTGCGGTCCTGATCACGGCGATCGCGCCAAGTTTGCCGATCTGGTCCCACGTCGGCGCAACGGCCGTCGACAGGATGTCGGCGCCGAGCTCGAATTCGAGTGCGAGCGCGAGGAAGCGCGCCAGCGTCAGCCGGATGTCGTTGTAGTCTCGCGTCACCGGCGGGAAGAACGTCTGCACGTATTTCCACGCCGCCATGACGACGCCGACACCAATGACAGCGGCTCCCATCGTTTCGACCCCGAGCTTGAGCCAGAGCACGGCGTTGACGACGACCTCTTCGACGCCGACTTCGGAGGGAGATGGAATCATCGTGAAGTTCCGTCCTCGTGAGCGGAGTGGTGAGCCCTGCGATTACACCACAATCCGGCGGGTGCCAAAGCGACTGTCGCCTGCTCGCGTTTCCGCTACTCGAAAAAGCTCGTCCTTTCCGGACTCGCGCCGCTCAAACCAGCGACCGGGTTGCCCCCGGCTCTCTCACTCCCGTTTCCGGAGAATCCGAATCGTGGCTACTTCCCTTCTTCGCTGGACCTGCCTTCTCTTCGCCTTGTGTGCGGTTCCCTTCGCGGCCGGAGGCGCTTCCGCCCAGACCGGAATCACCCCAACGTTTCGCGACGTCGAATATGCGAACGTCGACGGCGTTCCCCTGCTGCTCGATCTCTATCTTCCCGCGACCGACAACGGACCGGCGCCCGTCATCGTGTGGATTCACGGCGGCGGCTGGCGGGCGGGGACCAAGGCGGGAGGACCGGCGGCGCGGCAGTCGCTCCGCGGTTACGCGGTGGCCAGCATCAACTACCGGCTTAGCGACGTCGCGACGCATCCGGCTCAGATCAACGACTGCAAGGCGGCAGTCCGGTGGTTGCGCGCTCACGCAGACGAATACAACCTGAACCCGGAGCGCATCGGGGCCTGGGGATCGTCCGCCGGAGGCCATCTCGCGGCGTTTCTGGGCACCTCGGGTGACGTTGCGGAGCTCGAGGGCGATGTGGGCGGCAACCTGCAGTTCTCGAGCCGCGTGCAGGCCGTCGTCGACTGGTACGGGCCGGCCGAGCTGCTGACGATGGACGAGCAGGCATTGCCGTGCAGTGGCTTCTGCCACACCTGCGCCGATTCGCCCGAGTCGCTGATGGTCGGCTGCACGATCGCATCGTGTCCCGACCGCGCGATCGAGGCGAGCCCGATCCACTACGTCACGTCCGACGAACCGCCGTTTCTGATTCACCACGGGACGAACGACTGCACGGTGCCGCCTCTGCAGAGTCAGGTACTGCACGACGCGCTCGTCGGCTCGGGCGTCGACGTGTCGCTGACGTTCATCGAAGGAGCCGGCCACGGCGGTCCGGAGTTCGCAAGCCCCGCCGTCGCGGCCGAGGTCGATGCGTTTTTCGACCGTGTGCTTCGCGCGCCGGAGCCTCCGCCGCCGACCGCGCCCGAAGTCACGGGTGCCGAGATCCGGGACCGGAGGCTGTATGTGACCGGAGTTCGCTTTGCCGACGGCGCGGTCATTCTCGTCGACGGCGCGGACCAGAAGACGTCGAACGATCCGATGTCTCCTGCCACGACACTTAGAAGCAGGAAGGCGCGAAAGATGATCGAACGCGGAGAGACGGTGATGATCACGGTCCGCAATCCAGACGGCGAGATGTCCAGTGGATTTTCCTACGCGCGCCCGCAGTGACCACGTTATCTTCCGGCGGGCACGCACCTCTGCTGTCACGACGCGTGGTGCACTCCGCCGGATCGTCCGGACAAGCCTCCTGGAACTGCCCGACGCTCGAAGAACGAGCAAGCCAGGAGGGCAGTACAATGTCGAGCGCATGCGCTCACGGCCAGCGTCTCATTCGTTGGCTCAAGGCTTCCTGTGTCATCGCCGTCGCATCGACGGCGATTTCTGCATATCCCGAAGGATCGCCATCGGGGGGCGACGGCTCGGTTTCAGCGGCCGTCTCGGCGAGCCGGTAGATACCAGAGCAAGCCGTGGGAACTGCGAATGATGAACTGAAAGCCCCGCAGAGCAGTCCGTTCCGCGACGACCGCAGGGCGGTCCGTTCCGCGACCGCAGGGCGGTCCGTTCCGCGACGACGGCAGGGCGGTCCGTTCCGGGACCGCCGGACGGTCCGTTCCGCGACGACCGCAGGGCGGTCCGTTCCGGGACCGCCGGACGGTCCGTTCCGCAACCGCCGGACGATCCGTTCCGCGACCGCCGGACGGTCCGTTCCGCGACGACCGTAGGGCGGTCCGTTCCGCGACCGCCGGACGGTCCGTTCCGCGACCGCGGAGCGGTCGATAAAATAGCCGTGGGTCGCGCGCGGGCGAGCGCAGCGAGCCTACGCGCGAGTCAACCCGTGGTGCTTGCAGTCTGTGCAGCCTGCGATGAAACGGAAGGACTCCGTGTCAGCGGAGCTCGTCGATTTCGTGACGGTTGTGCGGTCGGTTCCGCGACCGCGGAGCGGTCGAACGCCCGTCTATAGGCGCCCGTTCCCCGTTCCTCGAGCCGCGAGCGGTAGCGAGCGTCCCACGGACGGTGCCTGAAA
>CAZXLQ010000304.1:0-6020 GCA_964641945.1 uncultured Clostridia bacterium | reverse complement strand
AAGCAGCAACTGGAATGTGAATAACCGAGTCGATGCGAGAGAAGTCAAACTGACCCACTACCGCCTGGACGCGCTCTCGTTGGCCAGGAACCCGTCGCTACGCTCCGGGTTCTGGGTCGAACGTAGCCTGTTCTCACGCCGCGTCCGGTAGACGTACACTGTTGGCATGCCGGATCGAGGTTACGGATTTTCGTACACGGATTACGCCGACTTCAGGTTGATCCGCACGGTCACACCGCCAATCGTATCGGAGGACCGGCTCTCGATTGCCGTCTGGCGGTACTTTTCCATGTACGAGACCGATCTGCCGTTCGCGGTCATCAGCGACTACCGGGGCGTCGTGGACTTTGCCGACGCCGCCATTCCGGTGCTCAAGGCGGTTATCGAGAGGAGTTACACGGACGAACGTCTGCTGGCGGCCGCCTGGGTCGTGGGCGACAACACGCAGATGCGGGACCTTCTTCGCAGCGTTCTCGTATCCGCCGGACGTGACCCGGACCTCGTCGTCGCGACCGACGCGGAGGCCGTCGCAATTCTCCGGGGTGCCGGCGTGGCCGTGCCCGACGGGGCGTGAATTTCATGGATCGCCGAATTCGCTCGCTCGCAGCCGTGTGTGCCGCGACTCTGTCGCTCAGTCTTGCGTGCGCGACCGTGCTGCCGATGGTCGATTCGTCGCCTGCGCGTCCGATCGTCGTCGCGATTCAACCCTATGGGACGTTCGATGCGAAACTGCTCGAGGAGGTCCGGCTGGGCCTTGCCAGCCAATACGAGGTCGAGATCGTCGCCCTTCCGGCGCGTCCGCTGCCTGGCGCCGCCTTCTACGAACCGAGGCAGCGCTATCGCGCAACCGTGCTTCTCGAGGATCTCGAGAACGTGACGGATGGACGTTACGCCAAGGTCATCGGCGTGACTGCTTCCGACATTTCAGTCACCAAAGGCGAGATCCACGACTGGGGGATTTTCGGCCTCGGCTCGGTCGGCGGCCGACCGTGCGTCGTTTCGTCCTTCCGCCTCGGTCACGGCAAGGCCAGGCCGGCGCTTCGAAACGAGCGTCTCCGAAAAGTCGCGATTCACGAACTGGGACACACCTTCGGACTCCCACATTGCCCGACCGAGGGCTGCGTCATGCGCGATGCCGAGGGGACGATCGCCGAGGTGGATCGTGAATCCGAACTTCTCTGCCCCAACTGCCGGTCCTCGATATCCGGCGTCGTCGGACTGAAAGCTTCGGGCTGATCGGCAACTCGAACCGATGCTGTGGCCCGGCGCGTTGTTCACGCGTACGGCGCCGTGCGACACTCGAAAAGCCATGATCTACCTCGTCGCACTCAGCGTAGTTTTCGTCGCCATACTGGGCGTCGTGGTCCTCGTCGAGTACCGGGTGCGCAAGCGGCGGGGCGAAGCCATCGCCGCGGCGGATGGCAGCCGCAAACCGCCCGTGGATCACTACGAACCGACGGCCGGGACGACGTCGGCCAGAAAATCCAAACGCAAGAAGCAGAAGCGCGACTCGTACGCGTTCCACCCGGTGCCTCCGGCCGAGCACGAGGCGAACCGGAAACGCGCCGGGCTTGTGGGCGAAACTCGAATCAGGCGACGCCGCGACCGCGACACGTCAGACTCGTCGACGGCGTGGCCATCGTCGAGCGCTTTTGACAATTCGACTCGGTACGACTCAGCGCCGTCACAGGACTCGACTCCGTACGATTCAGCATCGTCACAGGACACCAGCTCGTCGTCGACGTACGACGCTCCCTCGTACGACAACACGTCGTACGAATCGTCGTCGGATTACGGTTCGAGCGACTCCGACTCGAGCTGGAGCTCGTCCTCCGACTCTTCGTCCGGTGGCGACTTCGGAGGGGGAGGCTCGTCGGATTCCTATTGACCGCCCGGAGTCTCGGGCTCGGCCCCTGCTATACTGCGCAAAGTCGGTTCTCACACACGACGGAGGCACTCCCGATGAACGAAGCGCTCGACCAGGCCGCCGGTGCTCAGGATTCCATCGCCGGGCAATCGACGAGCGGAACTCTCGAACGAATCGCCAGGCAGCAAAGACTCGTCATCGTGTCGATGCTGGTCGCAACGTTGTTCCTCGGGGTCCTCATCGGAGCGGTCGTCACGCGAGGCGCGTTCGCCGATCCAGACAACCGGATCGTCATCAGTTCGACGGGACCCGTCGCCGACAATCTCTCGGCGAGCTTTGCCAACGCCGCCTCGATAGTCGAGCCGGCCGTCGTGCACATCGACGTTCAGGAGGGTGAGGGCCGCCTCGCCGGCCGCGAAGCGAAGGGCTCGGGTGTGCTTGTGACCGCGAGCGGTTACATCCTCACGAATTTTCACGTCGTGGAAGGCGCGAAGAAAATGCGCGTTCGTCTCTACGATCATCGCGAGTTCGACGCCGAACTGATCGGTTCTGATCGCGACACGGACCTCGCCGTAATTCGCATCGTCACGGACAAGCCGCTGCCGTTCGCCCGTTTCGGCGACTCTAACCGGCTTCGCGTCGGCGATTGGGTTCTCGCGATTGGCAGTCCGTTCGGCCTCGAACAGACCGTCACGGCCGGAATCATCAGTGCGAAAGGCCGGGAGACCGAAGGTGGATCGAGTGCCTTCCAGCAGTTCCTCCAGACCGACGCCGCCATCAATCCGGGGAACTCGGGCGGTCCGCTCGTGAACCTCTCGGGCGAGGTCGTAGGCATCAACACGCAGATCGCGACGCGCACTGGCGCATTCAGTGGCATCGGCTTCGCTCTTCCTTCGTCGACGGCGTCCGAGATCTACAACGAGCTCGTGGCCAAGGGGCGCGTGAACCGCGGATTCCTCGGCGTCGAGGTCGCGGACCTCTCGCCTGACGTGGCGAAGATCAACGGTCTGGATGGCACCGACGGTGTGGTCATAGGCGTGCTTCGGGGCGACAGCCCCGCGGCGGCGGCCGGGCTCGCAAGCGGCGATATCATCACCGAGATCAACGGCGAGCGCGTTCGCAACCGCCGTGACCTCATTCGCCGGATCGGGTCGTTCCCGGCTGGGTCGCTCGTCAAGTTGACGTACGTCCGCGAGGGAAATCCCGGAACCGCGACCGCGAAACTCGGTGACCGGGAAGAGATGATCGCTGCTGCCGGTGGCCGAAGCGAGGATTTCGACGGCGAGGATCCCGACGGCGAACAGGACGAGGGACTCGAACTGCCGCCGGGACATCCCGACATCGATCCGCCTGTACGGCCAAGTCTCGGGATCACGCTGCGCACGTTGACGCCTGACCTCGCACGCGACCGGTCGCTCGATGGACTGACCGGGGCCTACGTGATGAGCGTGGATCCGGGCTCGCTTGCGGCAGAACGCGGTCTGCAGGCTGGCGACGTCGTCATCTCGGTCAACCAGCGCCGGATTCAGGGGCAGCCGGAGTTCAGCGACCGAATTTCGGCGCTGCGTTCCGGCGACGAACTGATCCTGCAGGTGGCTCGGCGAGTCGGGGCGAAGATCGAGCGGCGGTTCATATCGCTGCAGATGCCGTGAGGATTGACGAGAGTGGACAGGATCGACGGGATTTGAAGAGGATTGGCAGGATCTCTGGAAAATGAAGAGTCCTGTCAATCCTCTTGAAATTCCGCCCATCCTGTCCACTCTCTGTCAGTCCGACGGGCCCGCTCCACAGTCGCACGTGCTGCCGGGCGTCTACGTCCACATTCCGTTCTGTCGAACGAAGTGCACGTACTGCGCATTCGTGTCCGGAGATTTCGACGAGAGCCTGGCTGCGCGGTATCTGCCGGCGCTCGAGCTCGAGATACGTTCCGCAGGTAAGGCCGCGGGACGTCCTCGCGTCGATTCAGTCTTCTTCGGCGGCGGTACCCCGTCGCTGTTGCCGGCCGGCGAGCTCGTTCACCTCGTCGAGGTCGTTCGAGAGTCGTTCGACGTCGCGCGGGACGCCGAAGTCACCGTCGAGATGAACCCTGGCACGCTCACGCCCGAGAAGCTCGCGGCATATCGCGAGGGAGGAGTGAATCGGGCGAGCGTCGGCGTGCAGAGCTTCGACAACGCCGAGCTCGAGGCGATCGGCCGCGTCCACGACGCCGACGACGCGCGGGCAGCGGTGCGGATGCTGCGCGATGCGGGGTTTGACAACTTGAGTCTCGACCTGATCGCCGGGCTGCCGCTTCAGCGGATCGAGACCTGGCGGCGGAACCTGGAATCGGCGATCGCTCTCGCTCCGGATCACCTGTCGCTCTACCTGCTCGAGCTGCACCCCGGGACCAGGCTTGCGAGAGACGTTGAAGCCGGGCGGGTTGTCCGTCCCGACGACGATGTCGCCGCGACGATGTACGACGAGATGGTCGACCGTCTCACCGATGCCGGTTTCGTTCAGTACGAGATCTCGAACTTTGCCCGGACGATGCCGGGTGGCGGCGATCGACGGTCGCGGCACAACGAGAAATACTGGCTCGACGCGGAGTACTTCGGCTTTGGCGTAAGTGCACACGGATATGTGAACGGAGAACGCCGGTCGAATGTCCGATCGATCGCCGGGTATGCGGACGCGATCGAAGCAGCGGGAGATGCGACCCACGAAAGCATTTGTCTGGACGCCCGCGACAGGGCGGCCGAGGCGGCGTTTCTCGGGCTGCGACGGCTGGAGGGGATCGATCTGGAGAGGTTCGAGGAACGCTACGGGATCAACCTGATGCACGCGTTCGCCGAGGGCCTCGAGCCGTTGCTGGCGGCAGGCCTTCTCGACGCCTCGGCCGGACGACTGCGCCTGACACGCTCGGGGTTGCTCCTCTCCAACGAAGTCTTCCAGGCCTTCGTGTAGCAGAGTTGACAGGATTTCAGGATTCTCTGAGGATTCACAGGAATCGTGCTGTCAACTCTCTCCCTATGATCGACCTACGCTCTGACACCGTCACGAAACCAACCGCCGAGATGCGCGAGGCCATGGCTGCCGCCGACGTCGGCGATGACGTCTTTGGCGAGGATCCGACGGTCAACGAGCTGCAGCGACGGGCTGCCGAACGTCTCGGCAAGGAGGCGGCTCTGTTCGTGCCGACGGGCACGATGGGAAACCAGATCGCGATTGCCTGTCACACGAAGCGCGGTGACGAGGTCGTGTGCGAATCGCGGTCGCACATTCTCGATTACGAAATGGCCGGGATGTCGCTGCTGTCGGGGGTGATGCCTCGAGCCGTGCCCGGCCGCGACGGCGGACGCCTCGCGTGGGAAGACGTTCGTGCCGCCATTCGACCGCAAACGACATACAACGCTCGCACCGGTCTGGTCGCGCTCGAGAACACCCACAACCTCGCCGGCGGCACGGTCCTGCCCCTCGAGACGATGCGCGAGATTGCAGACGGCGCGCAAGGCCTGGGTCTTCCGGTCCATCTCGACGGCGCCAGGGTCTTCAACGCGGCCGCGGCTCTCGGATGTGACGTCGCGGAAGTCGTGGCACCGGTCGATTCGGTGATGTTCTGTCTGTCGAAGGGGCTCGCGGCCCCGGTCGGATCGATGGTTGCGGGAACTCGCGAGTTCGTCGAGAAGGCGTGGCTAGTGCGGAAGACGTTCGGAGGCGGCATGCGCCAGGTCGGGGTGCTCGCCGCAGCTGGAATCGTGGCGCTCGAAAAGATGTCGTCTCGGCTCGCGGACGACCACGCGAACGCGCGAGCGCTTGCGACCGCGCTCGCCGGAATTCCGGGCATCGTGCTCGACCCGGAATCGGTCCAGACGAACATCGTGATTTTCGAGCTCGAGGAAGGCGTACGTGACGCGCCGTCGCTCGTGGCGGCGATCCGGGAAGAGGGAATTCTCGCGATTGCCTTTGGAGGCCGAAAGATCCGTCTCGTTACCCACAACGACGTTTCGCGGGCGGACTGCCTCGCGGCGGCGGATGCAATCGGCGCGGCGTTGCTCAGCTAGAGTCGCGGCTTCGTTTTTTGAGCCGCGAGCGGTAGCGAGCGTCCCACGGACGGACTGAGGATTGGAGCCCCGTTGTTAGCAAGGGCGCCGGGGCGGTGCCAGTGCGGGGGTCG
>CAZXLQ010000303.1:0-6119 GCA_964641945.1 uncultured Clostridia bacterium | reverse complement strand
CGATCACTTGCCTCAGGCCGCCATGACGATTCTGCGGTTTCCGGCACCTTAACTGGGACGCTCGCTACCGCTCGCGGCTCTGATGCTCGAGGCTCACGCCTATCGAGAAGAGCATCGTGCGAGCCCGAACTTCTGCTAGTCTGGACGCCACCTTGACCTCGAACGCCGATTTCACCGAGACCGCCGAGTCACTCATCGCCGAGGGCCGCGTCGACGAAGCCAAGGCGCTTCTCGACGAACGTCTGGTCGCGATTCCTTCGTCCTGGTCCTGGCTCGTCGATCGCGGCGTCGAGCGCGAAATCGCATTCTGGAGTGAGGCGGAGTACGAAGCCTACCGCGCCTACTTCGGCCCGAGGCTCGCAACCGGCCTGCAGGTCACCTGGGTAGGCCCTTCTTATCCAAAGGCCTGTTTCCTTGCCGCCGGCATCGCGGCGCAATCCGGCCGCACCGGCGAGGCGACGGACCTAGTCGAGCGCGGGCTCGCCCTCGAGCCCGATCATCCGCAGTTGTTGCTCAGGCTTGCTGCGCTTCGCGACACCGACGGTCGTACGGCCGAGGCGCTCGCGCTTGCCGAGAGCGCGGCGTCGGCGCGGTCGTGGTCGCCACGTGAGGACACGGCGGCTGCTCGTGATGCCGCGACGCGTTATCGACTGCGCCTCGCGGCGCCAGCCAGTCCCGCCGGGAACGCGCCGAATGCGACGGGACCGATTCGGACGCCGACGTTCGCGACGTTCGACGACGACGGACCCGGATCGGGCGACGGATTGCTATCGAGATTCGTCGGCCGTCTCGAGTCAACGACGGCGCGAATCCTCGTCGTCGTTGCCGGGCTCACGACCGTCGTCCTCTTCGTCGTGCTCCTGATGGCCGTGTTCCGAACGCCGCCAGACGTCGCCAGAGTCGAGCGGTTCCGCGATTCGCTGGAGTCGTACCTCGCGCTGGCGAACGCTGAGCCCGCCCCGACGCGACCTTACCGGCGCGGCAGGGTCGTCGTCCTCGACCTCGGGTCGCGACAGGTCGATCCGATCACGCACCTGCTGGCGCCGGCGGTACGGGCTGAATCGCCCGCCGACGTCGGTACTATCGTCATCGTCCAGTGGGTGCCGGAGTATCAATACGCCTACTTCTCGGCTCGTGGTCAGGCGCTTGCCGGTGCGTATGTCACGAACGCACACCTGGAGATCGTCGATGCGACCACCGGGAAACGCGTCGGAATCAAGACGATTCGCGGCGAGTCACCGCCCGAGACCGTGGCGCGCTCGGCGAGCGAGCGCGAAGGCGAATACGGGCCCCGGCCCATTTCTGCCGTCGTGGATTACGTTCAGTCGCTGCCGATCTTCGACGCCGACGGCGACTCGATTGCCGTTGCCGGATCCACTGGCGATCCGGGGCGCCCCGTTCTCGAGGGCGAGCTGTCGGACGCGGCGTTCCGGAGCGTCGTGCTCGATAGCGAAGGCCGAGTGACCGAGCGTCCGAGCGGAAAGGCGCGCGTCTTCCGGGAATCGCTGCCCGGTGGACTGTCGTTCGAAATGGTCGCGGTGCCCGCCGGTTCGTATCGCATGGGGCTCGCGGACGACGACGTTACTTTCGACGAGTTCTGTCGTCCCGGGCACGAGGTGGCGGTACCGGCGTTCTACCTCGCGCGAACGGAGGTGACCCGCGATCTGTGGCGCGCCGTCGCCGCCCTTCCGCGCATCTCTCGCGACCTGCCGGTCGAGCCTCCGGGCCCGTCTGACGGTCTGCTCCCGGTCACGTCCGTTTCGTGGGCCGATGCAAACGAGTTCTGCCTGCGACTCGAGAAGGCGACGGGTCGACCGTACCGATTGCCGACGGAGGCGGAGTGGGAGTACGCGTGCCTCGCCGGAGGCGCCGGGCCGTATGCGACCGGTGCCGCGATCGACTCGACCTACTCGAACGTGCGCGTGGATCCCGAGGACCCCGAGTCGGCGAAGGGACCATTCCGTGGCAAGCCGATTCCGGTGGGCAGTCTTGGCGTGACGAATCGGTTCGGTCTCTACGACATGGACGGGAACGTCGCTGAGTGGTGCGCCGACACTTTCCACGTCAATTACGTCGGTGCACCCGCGGACGGAAGCGCCTGGACAACCGGCTCGAGCGACACGAAGCGCGTGCTGCGCGGCGGTGCGTTCGACGTGCACTGGACCGACGCGTCGGCTAGAAAGCGGTTCGGTTTCGATCCGATGGTGCGGTACGCGATCTGCGGAATGCGAATCGCGCTGTCGGTACCACCTCAGACCGGAGTGGCGAATCCATGACCGACGAGTCGATAAGACAGCGACGCGACGGCACGGTCCTCTGTGTCATCGAGAACGGCTACGGTCGAGAGCCCGAGTTTCTGCCGTCGGCCGATGCGTCCTCCTCGGCATTCGCCTTTGCCGCAAAGCTGCGTCCGTCGCTCTCGCGCGATGACGATGCGATCGCCGCCGCGTGGGCCGCGCGTGTTGCGCGCCGGACGCTAGGAAACGACGGCGTGCGCGAGTACGACGAGCGCGGCACGTGGACACGGCCGATGGACGAGGTCTTCGCGCACGGATTCGTGGCGTTCCTGCGGGGCGCGGCGTGGGGCGGGCCGTGGCCCCCGGAGGCCGCCAACTGGCGAACGCAGCTTGCGGCGACGATGGCGTCCTGCCCGGACGGCCACGAAGGCCGTGAGGCCGCGCAGGCGCTCGACGATCCCGTTCGGGCGCTCTACGGTCGCCTGGTCGTTCTCGCGGCAAAGCTCGGTACGCTGCCGTTCGGTTCGCCGGAGATTGCTCCTGATCGGCCATATGGCGTTCCGGAATCCACCGGACTGCCGGCGACGTTTCGAAAACAGTCGTCGACGGTCGGTCCGTCTGGCGAGACCGGCGGCGCGAGTCCTTCGAAGAGACCGGCGCCGGCGGTAGGTTTTTCGACACTCGACGAACCGAGGCCGCAACGCTTTCTCATTCCGGCGCTGGTCGTCGCTGCCGTGCTCGTTCTGGTCGCCGGAACCGTCGGAGTTCTCTATTTCACGGTGTTTCGACCGTCGGCACGCGATGCGGAGCGCGCGTCCCAGGCGACGCTCGAACAGCTTCGGTCGCGCGAGTTCTCGAAGATCTACGACAACGGCTCGGCGTTCCTGCGTCGTGAAAAATGGCCTGAATTCGGTGCCCGGGTGAAGCGGCCCGAGTCGCTCGGCAAGATGCTGGAGGTCACGCAGCAGGGCCCGGCGCGCATCGACCGCATTCCAGGGTTCGGCCGGACCGCCACGGTGAACAGCGACGCGAAGTACGTCTTCGGAAACGTCTCGTTCATCTGCCGCTACGTGGACGTCGGATTCGTGGGCGAGTGGCGACTGGCGGAGTTCGATGCGGCCGTCAGGCCCGAGTTCGCCGATCCACCGTTCGAGGCCACGCCCGATGGCGCTGACGCACTGGCGCGACGGGTGCTCTTTGCGTTTCAGCAGAGCGACTACGCGACGATCGAGTCGCTCATCCCCGGGATCGACGACCGCGAGCGCGTTGAGTCGTTTCGGAATACGTTGCTCGGGGACGGGTACATCACGAAGTTCGAACGGACCTCGCTCGCCGAGGAAGAAGTGAATGGCCTCGTGGTTCAGGCGGCGACCTACACGATCGAAACGAACCGGGACAAGCGATCGGGGACGCTGAAATTCCTGCTCGTCCGGGACGCCCTGCAGTGGAAAGTCGGCGGCATGGAAACGAACATGTCGTTCCGGAACTGAACCCGGAATGCCGGCGCATCAGAACCGCGAGCGGTAGCGAGCCGGCCGGCGGACAGATGTGAGGGCCGCACCGTCCTCAACTTCTCTCCTGACAATGAAGTTGCGGATTCAGGCACCGTCCGTGGGACGCTCGCTACCGCTCGCGGCTCGAAAAACGGGGAGCGAACGTCCCACGGACAGTCGACCGGTTCCGATCACTTCCGCTGGAGATCAGCCGCGGTAATTTCGTAGACCGCAGTACTGCTTCCGTCCGGGTTCTGCTCCAGCTCACGGAGACGAAAGCCGCTTTTTTCCGCGACCCGGCGCGACGGCGCGTTCTCGGCGGCGATGGTCGCTAGCAGGAGCGGCAGTTCGCGTTCGATCAGACCGAATCGCACCAGCGGCGGCACGAGCTCGGACGCAAAACCGCAGCCCCACGCGGCCTTCTCGAACGCGTAGATGATCTCGGGCTCGTCGCGGTCGGGGGCAAAGACGATGCCCGCGTAGCCGATGAATCGACCAGACGAGCGTTCGATGACCGCGGCCGCGCCATAGCCCCTCGACGCGTAGTTCGCGAGCGAGCGCGCGATCCACAATTCGCATTTGTCTCGCGGCAGCGATTCTCCAACATCGACGTAGCGCACGACTTCGGGATCCGAGCACAACGCGAACAGACCGTCGGCGTCTGTCGTCTCGAACTGCCTGATCAGGAGCCGTTCAGTCTCGATTTGCATTTCAGCGACTCGCCGCGGCGCGTCCCCGCGCTTCCTTGTCCTCGTGCCAGAGCCGCAGTTCGACGACCCGCGGCGTGGTCCGTTCTCGAACGGATCGCTCGCGCAGCGCCGCCATGAAGGCGCGGTAGTCTGCAACACCGAAAGACGTGCGGTCCGAGCCGAACAGCGCCCGCCAGGCGCGAAAGTCGATCACAGCGTAACGATCGGGCTCGACGAGCGTCAGTACGGCCGAGGCGATCGGCAGGCCCACCCCGGGCAGCGTCGTCAGCATTCCCGCCCTCAACTCGGTCTCGAAGTCATCGTCGGGCCCATCGATGGCAAAGGCGGCCGCCGTCACGGTGCGAACGACCGGCGGCGTCAGTCGCTCGAAGTGCCGCGCGGCTCGCCCGTACTGGCCCTCGAGCTTCCACCTCGCGACCTCGAGCAACTCGGGAAGCGTCAGGTGAAACCGCGGCCGCCGCTTCCGCAGCGCCTCGAAGCGAGCCATGAGCTCGCGCGTGGTCGCGTCTTCACCTGAATTCCGTTTCGTGAGCGGCGGCATGATGGACTCGATTGTCGGACGAGGTCGCAGATCGTACCACTGACGGCAACCGTGCGGGCGGGAAGGCGGTGGGTGCATCCGACTTCGTCCCGAGATACTCTTCAAGCCGTCGAAGAAGTTCATGCAAGGGCGCAGAAGATCGAGAAAGGCGATGTAGAGTGGATGGCATGGACTGGCTGAACTACCACCACCTTCTGTATTTCTGGACCGTTGCGCGCGAAGGCAGCATTGCGAAGGCCGGAGAAAAACTGCGCCTGGCACAGCCGACGATCAGCGGCCAGCTTCGCGCGCTCGAGGAGTCGCTCGGCCACAAGCTCTTCCAGCGGGATGGGCGCGGGCTCGCGTTGACCGAGTTCGGCCGGCTTGTTTTTCGTTACGCCGACGAAATCTTCGCGATCGGGAAGGAGCTGACCGAAGCCGTGAAGGGACGGCCGACCGGACGTCCGGTCCGCTTTGCCGTCGGCATCAGCCAGGTCGTGCCGAAGCTGGTGGCGTATCAGCTCCTCGAGCCGGCGCTGCGACTGCCCGAGCCGATGCGAATCGTGTGTCGCGAAGACAAGATCGAGCGTCTGCTTTCGGATCTCGCCGTCCACGACCTCGATATCGTGTTGACCGATGCCCCCGCCAGTCCGGCGGTAAAGATCCGGGCATACAGTCACCTGCTCGGTGAGTGCGGAATCGCATTCTTTGCATCGGCGGATCGAGCGGGGAAGCTGAAGGGCAGGTTTCCGAAGTCGCTCGACGGAGCGCCGATCCTGTTGCCGTCACGTGAGGCCGCGGTGCGGCGCAGCCTCGAACAGTGGTTCGACGAGAAGGAGATCCGTCCCGAAATCGTCGGCGAGTTCGACGATTCGGCGCTCATCAAGGCGTTTGGCCAGGCCGGCGTCGGCGTATTCGCGGCGGCCTCGGTCACCGAGGCCACGATCAAGCGCCAGTACGGCGTCCGCGTGATCGGAAGAACCGATGAGGTCCGGGAACGGTTCTACGCGATCTCGGTCGACCGGCGTCTGAAACATCCGGCCGTCGTGGCCATCTCGGAGACGGCCAGACAGCAGACGTTCTCCTGACGGGGAGCCCCCATGATCAGGCCGCCGCGTCGCAATCGTAAAGGCAGGACCGCATTCGGAAAAGGCGATGT
>CAZXLQ010000302.1:0-6154 GCA_964641945.1 uncultured Clostridia bacterium | reverse complement strand
TCGATGGGCCGGCGCCGCTCACCACTCCCATTGCCTTGACCGTGGCGGGACCGCCGTCGAGTTCCATGGTGGGCAGGTTCAGGAGTCCCGCGAGGCGGGGAATCCGGCCGAGGGGATGGGCTAGCGTCAACGTGTTTATCCGCCCGTATTTCCAGGACGAGGGATTGGGCCCGAACTCCTTGAGCAGTGCCTCGCGCGTGGCGACGAACGACTCGAGAAAGACCGACTCCCAATCAGCCGCGCCTTCGGGAAGCCAGCGCGCCGGGCGTGTCTCGACGAGGTTCACAACGAACGTATCCCGTCCGTAGTAGGCATATCGCGCGGCGCGTTCGCCGAGTTTCGCCTTCAGGATGCGATCGACGAACTGCCGGCGCATACGCACCGCTATGGTGGCGGACACGCTGTCGACGTTGAGGTGGCCGTCCCATCCACCAAGGTAACTGACCATCGAAGTCCACGTGCCAGCTTCCGGGTCTCCGGCGGCAATCCGCGCCTCGGCCAGACGCACAGCCTCGGCTGCGAAAATGGCATCCGGATAGGAATACGTGTCGTTCTGGAATCGATTCATGTCGTCGACGGTCAGGCGCGTCGCCGGTCGCAGCAGATCGCCTATCCGGCGGGCACGGAACGGCGACATCCACATCTTCGTGTAGAACTCGGTCACCGAGTCGCCGACGATCCTGTTGTTGGCGGACACGAGAAATCCGGTCGGCGGATTCTTCGCGTGGGGAAGACGTTCGAAGGGCACGTATCCGGTCCAGTCCGCGCCGCCCGACGCGCCTGACACGGGAACGTCGCCCTTGCCGGCCGGCCGGACCGGCACGTTCCCGGCTCCGTAATAGCCGATGTTGCCGTCGACGTCGGCGTATACGAAGGACTGCATTGGACCCGGATAGTGCCTCAGGCCCGCAGTGAATTCGTCCCAGGTACCAGCTCTATTGAGATAGAGGAAGGCCGGCATTTCGCTCGCATCGTCGAGCGCTGTCCAGCGCAACGCATATTTGGTCGCGCCGCTGTCCTTTACGATCGGACCATGTCGCGTAGACACGAGCTCGATAGGCCACTCGTCGTATTCGGTCGTGAAGCCTGGCCTGCGGACTCGAACGACGTCCTGCCTGATCGTCGCGTTCTCCCACGCGTCGCCGACCCGGTAACGGGTTCCCGTATCGTCAAACTCCTCGACGAAGAGATCCTGAACGTCCGGCCCGAAGTTCGTTACGCCCCATGCGACCCGTCGGTTGTGACCGATCACGATGCCGGGTGCACCGGGAAACGTCACGCCGGCGACGTCGAATGATCCGTCTCGGACGGCCAGGTGCATCGCGTACCAGATGGGCGGGAGTGCAAGTGGCAGATGCGGATCGTTTGCGAGGATCGGTTTTCGGCTCGTCGACCTCGTGCCGTCGACAACCCAGTTGTTCGAGCCGACGACGAATGGCTCGAACGATGCTTCACGCGACGCATCGTCCCGGTCCGGAGTGAAGGACGCCGGTTTGAACGGGCTGCCGGTCGAAACCGGGTCCGTCATCGAGTTCGGTTTTCCTGAAGGCGTGTCAGCCTCATCCGGTTCGGCGGGCTGCGGCGTCGGATCTTCACCAACGAGCGGAACATCGTAGGGCGAATGATCCGGAAACAGGTCGCGATGCAACTCCGGGCCCAGGTCCGAGAACTCCGCTCGCAGAAGGTCCGTTTCGTAAGTCGTGTTGAGCTGCTCGGCCATTAGCTTGCCGATCGCCATCGAGTCGATCGGCGTCCACGGACGGGGCTCGTACCGCAACAACTTGAACTCGAACGGCAAGACGCCATCCTGCGCTGCGATGAAGGCCGAGACTCCTTCCGAGAAGCGGTCGACAGCGAGCCTGGGTTCACCCGTAAGCTTCTCGTAGGCGCGCTCGCAAACCTGGCGGTAGCCGAGGCGCCGGTGCCGTACATCGCGGCCCACTGCATCAACGCCGACGATCTCCGACAACTCTCCCAGTGCATCGCGCCGCAGCAGATCCATCTGGAATAGGCGATCCTGCGCGGAAACGAAGCCCTGCGCGAAGTAGAGGTCTTCGGGCGAATCCGCCGAGAGGTGCGGGATGCCGCGCGCATCGCGACGCACGTCCACCGCGGCCCGCAACCCGGGCAGCCGGATCGTGCCCGTTGTTTGCGGGAGACACGATCGCGACACACGCCAGTACCAGGCGCCTCCGGCAGTGAGCGCGAGAGCCGCAACGATGGTCACCGCGACCAGAACTCGGACGAGGATGAGGATTCTTCGGGATCGTGCCATGGGTTGACGAGGTATACGACGCATCCGCGGATGTGGGCAAGTCCGAGAGCGTGGCAGCCTATCTGCTTTGCATGGTTTAGAATAACTGGGCTTTGTCGACCATCAATGACATCGACCGCAGTCTGCGCACGGCGCTCGGGTCGATCGCGTCTGGCGCGTCGCTCGACAGTGCGCTGGAAGCGGTCACGTCGGCCATCAGGGACCGGACGCTCGCCTCGAGCTGCAAGATCTGGCTCGTCAAGCCGGGCGATGTCTGCGATATGTGCGCGCTCGTGGATCGTTGCGCCGATCGGTCGATGTGTCTTCATTTCAAGGCCTCGGCGCCCTTCGGAATCGAAGAACCGGCGCGGGTGCCGCTGACGGTTTTTCGCGACCGCGTCGCAGCCCGCGGTGGCGTCGCGCGCATCGGCGAGCCGTCTGGCGTCGGGCGTATGTTATTCCCGTCGAGCGACGTCTCGGCATCGGCAGCGTTCGCGGCCTTCCCGCTCAAGGGTCCGGCAGGAGTGCTCGGACTGCTCGCCGTCATGCGCTCGACACCGTTCTCGCACGAAGAGACGGAAGAGTTGCGATCCTTTGCGGATGTGGCCGTGCTCGCGGTTCGCGTCGCCGACCTGACATCGAGACTGCAGCGCGCTTCCTACCAGATTGGCGAGACGGCGGAGACGCGTGCCGAGGTCGAGAGTCTGCTGCACGCGATCCTTTTCGGGTCTCCGGAGCACGCCGTCGTTGCCGAGGATCTGCAGGGCAACATCACGGTCTTTGGTGAAGGAGCGAGGGTACTCTACGGTTACGAGCCCGATGAGGTCATCGGACGGGCCAAGTCCGACGTACTGTTTGCCCCGGAAGAAGTCGAGTCCGGAAAGATCGTCGAGATATTGAACGAGGTGATGCACACCGGCCGATGTGAATCCGTGATCACAAGGATTCGGAAGAACGGCGAACGCTTTCCATCGCGAGCGACCATCACGGTGCGCCGGGATCCCGACGGGGATCCGGCCGGATTCGTCATCGTCGAGCGCGATCTCTCGAAGGAACGCGATACGGCCAGGCTTGGGGAGTCGTCGGCCCGACAGGTTGCACAGCTCGAGGATACTGTCGTCGCCCTCAAGTCAGCGAACGCCCTGCTCGAGCGTGACGTCGATGCGCTCAGGCGCCAGAGCGCCGACTTCGCGGCGCGCGCGTCGCACGCGTTCGACGCCGATGAAGTGACGGCAATACGCATCGAGACGATCCGCGAATTGAAGAGCCGGGTGGCTGAGTTGCAGTCCCAGCTTCTCGACGCGACGACTGAACGCGACGCACTCGTAGCCGGTCTGGTGCGTCAGAACGCTTCGGCCGAGCTTACGACTTCAGCGGCTGACAACCAGGGAAACGCCGGGTTCAGAGTGCTCGCGGACCTGTCGCAGGAATTGCGCTCGCCGCTTTCGTCGATCGTCGGCCTGAGCGGTCTGGTGCTCGATGGTGCACGTCGAATGGATCCTCGAGAGCAGGACGCCATCGAACGGATCGGGAACTCGGCTCGAGAAATGCTCACGCTGGTCAACAACATGCTGGACCGTGCGCGCATCGAGACCGGAGAGATGGACCTCACGACGGATCGTGTCGATCTGGCCGAGGTCGTCGGCAGTGCGCGCACCGCGGTCGAGCCTCTGGCGCATGCCAGACGGATGCCGATCGTCGAGGATCTGGAACCGGGTCTGCCAATGGTGGTCGCCGACCGGCTCAAGGTCAGGCAGATCCTCGTCAATCTGTTGACCTTCTCCGTGCGGAATTCTCGCGAAGGTCAGATTCGCATCGAAGCGCGGCCCCGAACGGATGGGGTCACCGTCTCGATTTCGCACTCCGGACCGGGACTGTCTGCGGACCGCGTTCAGGCAATGCTCGAGGGTCGTG
The DNA here is from genome assembly GCA_964641945.1 of uncultured Clostridia bacterium. Classification (GTDB taxonomy): domain Bacteria; phylum Acidobacteriota; class Blastocatellia; order UBA7656; family JADIYM01; genus JADIYM01. Next base: position 1,986 of record CAZXLQ010000302.1, on the reverse strand, counting down.
AGCGCGGTGGGGCCGGACTCGACGGTAACAACGGCCTGGATCTCGGACTGTCAGTGTCGAGAATGCTCGCGGAGATGCTCGGAGGCGAGTTGACGGTTGAGAACGATGCTGCGCGCGGCCCGGCCTTCACGCTGCGCCTGCCGAATGTCGGGCCCGGATCGGTTGTCGGCGCTAGCGGACTGCTGCGGCCGATAGACGTCGTCTACGCAACGTCCGACGACACGGGTCGAATGGCGACTGAGGCACTCCGCGCATTGGGGCGAGATGCTGCCAGAGTCGACACTCTCGAAAGAGCCGACGCCATCCTCGGGGTTGCACCGTCGGCCGTTGCCATCGTCGAGTTGGGCGACGCGGGCGCATGGTCCCTGCTGGACCGTCTGGCCCGAACGGACGACGGGCCCCGTACGGTCGCCGTCGGCACGATGGCGGAATGGGGGCGCGCTCTTGCACGCGGCGCGTGGTCCTATGCTCCTCGTCCATTGACGAGGCCGCAGATCGACGCGGCGATCGCGAAGTGCCTCGGAGCAGAACGTTCGCGCATCCTTGTCGTCGACGACGACCCGGCGTCGCGCGAGATTCTCGCAACGATGCTTCGACACCCGGGGCTCGACGTCGTCGTGGCGTCGACGTGGTCCGAGGCCGAGGCCGGGCTGCGACCGCGATTGCCGGACGCGCTGGTAATCAACCTGGGAATCCCCGGTACGGACGGCGTCGCGGTGGTTCGTTTTCTTGCCACCCAACCGGCACTCGCCAGCCTTGGGTTCGTGCTGGTCACGGCAAAGGACCTCACGAAGGCCGACAAGCGTGCCCTCGGTCCATCCACCGTGGTTCTTCAGCAGGGAAGTTTCACAAGAGAGGAATTGCTCGTTTCAATCGATCGGGCGGTAACGAAATGGCCATTGCAATCGTAGTCCACGGCGGAGCGTGGGAGATCCCAGATAGACTCGTCGACCGGCACGAACGCGGTTGCGTCCGCGCCGCCGCAATCGGGCACGCTGTGCTGCGAAACGGCGGGTCTGCGCTCGACGCCGTTGAAGCGTCCGTTCGAGAGCTCGAGAACGACGAGACGTTCGACGCGGGCAGGGGCTCGTTTCTCAATAGGGACGGGTTTGTCGCGCTCGATGCCGGTGTCATGGATGGCCAGACGATGCGGTCCGGCGCTGTGGCGTCGGTCCGAGGTATCCCGAACCCGGTGACGCTTGCGAGGCGACTGCTCGAGCAGCACGCAGCGCAACTTCTCGTCGGAATAGGCGCCGAGGAGTTTGCGCTGGAGATCGGCGCAGAAACGGTTCCTCCCGACGAACTGGCCACCGAGGCGGCTATCGAGTTCTACAGGACGCATCGATCGGAGAACCTCAGGCAGATCTTCGAGCCGCATCCGAAGGGAACGGTCGGTGCAGTGGCGCTCGACACTTACGGAGGCATTGCCGCGGCTACGTCGACGGGAGGACTTCCGGGAAAGCGCCGCGGGAGAGTCGGCGATTCGCCGATCGTCGGCGCGGGGTTCTTCGCCGAAGCCGGAGCCGGGGGCGCGTCGGCAACTGGACACGGGGAACCGATTCTCACCGTGGGCTTGACGCGACTCGCGGTCGACCATATGCGCAACGGACAATCGGCGTCGCAGGCTGCCGCTGCGGCCGTTGAGGCGCTGCGGCAACCGCGAATCAACGGGGCTGGAGGCCTGATCACGCTCGATGCCACCGGTCGAGCCGGCCACGCCCATACGACGAGCCGTATGGCGCGTGCCTGGATAGACGTGTACGGCGAGGGCGCGCTGGTCTGATCATGCTGTTCAGTCCATTCGTTCGTCACGGAAGACAGCAACGTCGCTCGAGTTACAGAGCCGCGAGCGGTAGCGAGGCGGCCTGCGGACGGTGCTCGAAACCGCGGACTCGTCGTTGCGGAAGGACAGAGGTGACCGGAACCGTTCGACCGTCCGTGGGACGCTCGCTGAACGAAACCGCTGCGCGGTAGGAAGCGGGAGCA
>CAZXLQ010000301.1:0-6173 GCA_964641945.1 uncultured Clostridia bacterium | reverse complement strand
CGTCATACTCCACCGTCACCTGCGACTTGCCGTCCGGACGGAGATAGTCGACCGTGCCTTCCTTGCGAACCTCGGCCAGACGGCGCGAGAGGCGGTGTGCAAGGTCGATCGGCATCGGCATCAGGCTCGGCGTCTCGTTGCACGCGTACCCGAACATCAGACCCTGGTCGCCGGCGCCGCCGACGTCTACGCCCATCGCAATGTCGGGTGACTGTGAATCGATTGAAGAAACGACCGCGCAGGTATCGCAGTCGAAGCCGTACTTCGCACGGGTGTATCCGATCTCACGAACCGTCTCGCGCGCAACGCGCGGGAAATCGACATACGTGTTGGTCGTGATTTCGCCGGCGACAAAAATAAGTCCGGTCGTTACAAGCGTCTCGCAGGCGACACGTCCGTCCGGGTCGTCGGTGAGAACAGCGTCAAGAATCGCATCGGAGATCTGATCGGCGATCTTGTCGGGGTGTCCCTCGGTGACCGACTCCGAGGTAAAAAGGAATCTTCGGTTACTCACTTCCAAATGGCCTCCATTCGTGCTGGATATCCCTATGCGCAGAGGCTTCCCGTAACAACAGAAAGCTATGGGCAACCCAAAAAAGCCCGCCAGCGTAGCACACGCCCCATGGACCGTCAAGGAACCCGATCCGACGGCTCCTTGCGCCCGATTTCCCGCATCGGTATTGTCTGCCGGATGGATTCCGAGCGGCCCTCCACGACCGATCAGGCCCTATCCGCCGGCGATTCGGTCGAACTTGAACTCCTCGTTCGGCGGAGCGACGAGGACGTCGCCCTTTTCGACTCGAGCCGCATCATCGAAACGCTCATTCGCGAGGCGCACCTCGATCGCGATCGCGCCCAGCAGCTCAGTGTCGAGATCAGGAGTTTCATCGAGAGGGTGGGCCTGCGGACGCTGAGCTCGTCGGTGATCCGAGGTCTGGTCGACGCCAAGCTCCTCGAGTACGGGATGGAGGATGCCTATCGCGCACACTCGAGGCTGGGCGTACCGCTATACGACGTGGATCGCCTCATGCACGGGTCGCGGCGCGATGACGTCGGACGACCACACGGTCCCGAGGGAACGAGCCTTCATCTCGCCGAGGCGATCAAGCGCGAATTCGCAATCGTGTCGGTACTCTCCGAGGCCTCGGCCAATGCACACCTTGTCGGAGACATACACATTCTGCACCTGGGCTCGATCGACCGGCCATACTCGCTGACGTGTTCGGTCGATCACGTCAAGCGGCACGGCGTGCTGCTTCCGAAGGGTTTTGCGAGCGCGGCGCCGGCTCGGCGACCGGAGGTCCTCGTCTCGCACATCGTCAAGTTCACGGCCGCGCTTCAGGGCTACGTGTCGGGGCCGATCGTGTGGGACAGCCTGAACTTCGGGCTCGCGCCCTTTATCGAAGACCTGTCGCATCGGGACCTGCTCCAGCTCGCCGAGATGCTGCTTCACGAGCTCTCTTCGCCGGCTGTCGCGCGTGGCGGTCAGGCGATCTCGTGCGACGTGCATCTCGACTGGCGCGCTCCTGAAGAGCTGGCGTCCCGTCCGGCGATCGGACCAGGAGGCGAGAAGCTCAACCGTACCTATAGCGAATACACCGAGACGGCGCACCGATTCCTTCGCGCATATTTCGAGGCGTGCCTGGCTGGCGATGCGCGACGCAGGCCGTTCGTTTCGCCGCGAGCCATCCTGCACGTCACGTCCAGGTTTACGGAGCGGGCCGGATATCGTGCCGTCCTCGATCTCGCAAGCCGCGTGGCGACTGAGCGCGGCGGGCTGACGATCGCCTTCGACCGCGACGGAGAATCCGCTTTCTTCGAGCGATTCGGCGTCGCTGACGTCAACGCGATCGCGAAGACCGAGACGGACAACTGGCGTTCGGCGGCGCTCGCCACCGTGGCGATCAACCTGCCTCGAGTTGGCTACCTTGCCGGGGGCGACCAGGTCCGCGTCTTCGAGGAGTTGACTCGCGTCATGGAGGCCGCTGCCCAGGCGCACCTCGAGAAACGGGTGTTCCTCGAGAAGCTCCTCGCACGCGGCGAGCACGGGCCTCTGTCGCTGCTCGCCATGACCGTTGGCGGCAAGCCTTTTCTGAGGCTCGGATGGACGTCTCACCCGATCGCTCCGGTAGGACTCAACGAACTGGCTCGCGCGGTCGTCGGCTCGCAGCTTCACGAGAGCACCGCAGCACTCGAATTGGGCCGGCGAGTGATGGGGCACCTGAGCCGTGAAATCGAGCGGCTGTCCGACAAGCATCGTGTTCGATTCCTTCTGAGCGAGACAGCGGACCTGGCCGCGTCGAGTCGACTCGCGCGTCTGGACCTCCGGTTCTTCGGCAACTCGGCCGCCGATGCCATGCGAAGCGGTGACGAAACGTCGGACACGAGTTACACGCCGGGTTGCAAGCTCGCGGCGTCCGCGCCGCTTGCGCCGCTCGATCGACTGAAGGCCGAAGGGTCACTGCACGTTCCAGGCCTTCTGAATGCCAGTTCCGAAGTCTGGTTCGACTCGACGCCGCCGACCGCCGAGCAGGTGGCGTTGCTCGTCTCGCAGGGCTTCTATCAAACAGGCGTCGGCGCCGTCGTCTTTGCGCCCGAGTTCACGTTCTGCAATTCGTGCGATGCTCCCGCTAACGGAGTTCTCTCCGCCTGTCCGAAATGTGGATCGAAACAGGTCGACGCGTACGTCCTCTCCGGAGACCGGTACAGCCTGACCGGATCGTGGGACGATTACCGTCTATCGCAGCTCGCGCACCGGTTCCGCACCGAATTCTGACGGTTGCCGCGAGCGGCAGCTCTACTTCGCTTCCATCCAGTTCGGTCCGGAGCCTACATCCACGACGAGGGGGACCGTCAGGTCGTCGTACGCGCCCTCCATTGCCTTGCGGAGCAACACCTTCGCCGACTCGACGTCTTCCCGTGCCGCCTCGACGAGCAGTTCGTCGTGAACCTGCATGACGACGCGGGCCTTGAGATCGGATGACGCCAGCGTCTCCCTGGCGGCGATCATCGCCAGTTTCATCAGGTCCGCCGCGGTTCCCTGAATCGGCATGTTGATGGCCTCGCGTTCGGCGCGCGCGCGAAGGTTGTGATTCTTGTTGTCGATATCGGGTATCTGCCGAAGTCTCCCGAACAACGTCCGCACGTCACCGGTAGAGCGTGCTCGCTCGGGGGTCTCGTCCATGTACTTCCGTACGCCGGTGAACGATGCGAAGTACCGCTCGATGGCCTCCTTCGCCTGCTTGCGCGAGAGGCCCGTCCGCTGCGCGAGGCCGAATGCTCCGACGCCATAGGCAATTGCGAAGTTCACGATCTTTGCAAGACGGCGCTTTTCTTTTTCGTCGGCGAGGGTGGTAGCCCCAAAAACCTCGCGTGCGGTTGCGGCGTGGATATCCTCGCCCTCCCGGAACGCTTCCCGCATCCGCTCGTCATCCGCGATGTGCGCCAGGACGCGCAGTTCGATCTGCGAATAGTCGACCGACACGAACTCGCAGCCGTCGGGCGCGACGAATGCGCGGCGAATGGCTCTTCCTGCCTCGGATCGAACCGGGATGTTCTGGAGATTCGGGTTCGACGATGAAAGCCGCCCGGTCGCCGCTCCGGCCTGGTTGAGCGAGGTGTGTACCCGGCCCGTCGCCGCATCAATGGAGAGCGGCAGCGAATCGACGTACGTGCCCTTGAGCTTTGCCAGTTCCCGGTACTCGATGACCAGGCGGGGCAGTTCGAACTCGCTAGCAAGCTCTTCGAGGATGTCCTTGCTCGTCGAGATCTTCCCGGTCGCCGTCCGCCGCTTCATCGGAAAATTCAGTCGCTCGAGAACCTCTCCGAGTTGGGAAGGACTGTTGATGTTGAACGTTTCGCCGGCAAGCCCATAGATCTTTTCCTCCAACCGGGCCATTTCGACGTCCATCAGCTTGCCGGTATCTTCGAGCGCCGCAGGGTCGAGGCGCAGCCCGATGCGCTCGATCTCGTAGAGCAACTCAACGAGCGGCAATTCGAGTTTCTCGTAGACGTCGACGAGCTCCTTCGCCTTGATGCGCTCGCGGAGTTCTGCCGCAAGCTGCAGCGTCGCGTCCGCTTCAGCGAGCGTCTGCGCGAGGTCGGCATCGATCCCGTCGGCAGGAGCCGTCGTCTCGATGCCAAGAACTTCGCGGGCAATGTCCGCGATCGGGTATTTGCCCCGGTTCGGGTCGAGCAGGTATGCGGCAAGCATCGTGTCCTCCGCAATCGGGCGAATTCGAACGCCCCCGTTCCAGGGATACCGTGTGCCGCACGTCGTGACGGCCTTTATCACCTCGGCCCTTCGATCGGGATTCAGCTCCTCGTGAGCTCGATTGAGGTTGTGGAGCGCAACCTTTGCATCGTGGACGACTTTCTCGACAGCATCGTTGTCGAGGGCGTCCGCGAATGCAGCGAGTGATGCAGCGATATCGGCAACGGCACGAAAGTCGAGAAAGACCCCCGAGCCGGCAGCGAAACTGATTGCGATACCTGGTCCACGACCTGGGATCGGCGCAGCCACCGAAAACCCGAACCGGCCCGCGGCGGTGGCGGCGGCTATTGCGCGCTCGATCGATTCGGCATCACGGGCTACGGAGTAGGCGCGCGACGGCGACGGCGCGGCCGGAGCCGCTTTCGCTGTCGCTCCGCCAGCAAGCTTCTCGAACTCCTTGGCGAGAGAGTTGATCTCGAGCTCCGCAAACAGCGCGTGTGCGGCGGCCGCGTCGGGTTCCGAGAGCTCGAGCGCCTCGAGATCGAGATCGATCGGGCAATCGACCTTGATCGTCGCAAGCTCACGGGAGAGCCGGATGATGTCGGCATTGTCGCGCAATGACTCGCGATAGGACTTTCGAGTGACGGACTCCCAACCGGCCAGCGCGGCTTCGATCGAACCGAACTGCTCGAGTAGTTGAAGCGCACCTTTCTCGCCGATGCCGGGGGCGCCCGGAATATTGTCGGACGCGTCGCCCTGCAGGCCGAGCAGGTCGACGATCTGCTCAGGCGGAACACCCATTCGCTGGATGACGCCGTTGCGGTCAACCCTGGTGACCGTCCGATCCCGCTCCTCGCGCATTATCGTGATTCGGTCGGTGACGAGCTGACAGAGATCCTTGTCCTGCGAAACGATGACTGACGGAATGCCTGCCGCTTCGGCCATGCGGGCAAGAGTGCCGATCAGGTCGTCGGCCTCGAAACCGGGGACCCTGATCACAGGAAGTCGAAATACCTCACAGACCCTCAGAATGTATGGAATCTGCGCGGCGAGGTCATCCGGCATCAGTCCGCGCGTAGCCTTGTAATCGGCATACGACTCGTGGCGAAAGGTAGGTTCGGCGCTGTCGAGCACTATGCCGAGATACTTCGGCCGCTCCTGCGCGATCAGCTTTCGCAACATCATCGTGAAGCCGTAAACGGAGTTAGTTGCGAGCCCGGCCGAGGTCGAGAGTCCCCGGATGGCGTAATAGGCCCGGAAGATGTGCGACATCCCGTCGACCAGATAAAGCGCTTCGTTGGTGTCGGTCATGGCGGCGGTATTGTACACTCCGCCGTCAGCCGGTCATCGCGCGGCAAGGGCCGCGGCTCCGGCCTTTATCGAACCACCATGATTTGCCCTGCTTGCGGAGAAACTCGAGTTCATCGGTCACGGCGAAAGGGCCCGATCGAATTGGTATTGCTGGGTTCCATCGGCATCTATCCGTACCGCTGCAGCGCCTGCAAGAAGCGCTTCATGAAGCTGAAGGACCCGTCTCAGGCACGGAGGCGCAGCATTTGGTCCGATCCGCCAGGCTGGCTCTCGGCAATACTCTGGGGATTGGTCGCAATCGTCATCGCGCTCGTGATAGTTGCCGTGGTCGCGTACCGGGCAGGAACCTCCTGATCAGGGTCGTCTGGGCCCTTGGCGCACGGGCTTCTTCGGGTGAGGCTGACTCGTGGAGCGGTCGATACCGCGACCGCGGAGCAGCCGATGAGATAGCCGTGGGTCGCGTGCGTGCGAGTGCAACGAGCCCCCGCGCGACCCGCGGAACTGTTGGTCGTAACGCGCCGACCGCGGAGCGGTCGCACTATGTGCAGGAAAACCCCGATCAATGTTCGTGCCAGGGCCTAGCGCAATGGCCCATGATCGTGATCCGCAAGAGACGGAGTTGTTTCCCTTGGGGAATAGGTGCGACCGC
>CAZXLQ010000300.1:0-6232 GCA_964641945.1 uncultured Clostridia bacterium | reverse complement strand
CGCGTCCGGCATGAATGTCTCCTTCAGATCGCGTCCGGCATGCAGCCATGCGTGCCTCGGCAGGATCAGTACCGCGAGCCGTAGCGAGCGGGTCGCTCCTGAGGTCCACGAATCAGGTCCTCAACCGTCTCAGGAGTTCCCGGCTGCGGCCGCAAGCTCGTAGGCGGCGATGAAGTCCGGATCGCGCCGTCGCAGCTTCTCGTGGTCGATGCGGCCGCTGCGCGTCATGAGGGCGTAAGCCAGCTCGAGCGGCGTCTGATGCATGCTGTCGCGAGCGTGCTCGAACCACTCCATGCTGACCTGCGCCGCGTCCTGAAGTGCCTCGACGATCGGTCGCCGGTCAGTCTCGAACCGCACGAGCGCCTCGCGAACGGTTGGCGCGCCATCGAAGCTCTTCGCGAGCGCAATCGCGTCTTCGAGAGCGAGCTTCGTGCCCGACCCGATCGAGAAGTGGGCGGTGTGGAGGGCGTCGCCCAGCAGGACGATGTTGTCGTGATGCCAGTGGCCGTTTTTCACGAGCTGGAATCGGATCCACTTCGAGTTGTTCGAAAGCAGGGGATGCCCGCCCAGGTCGTCGGCGAACACACGTTCGAGGTAGGCGCGGGCGTCGTCGTCGGTGCGGTCGGCGAATCCCGCGCGCTGCCAGGTCTCGGGATCGCATTCGACGATGAACGTGCTGTAGTCGCGGCTGAACTTGTAGGAATGTGCGGCGAAGACGCCCGCATCGCTCTCGCGGAACGTGAGGGTCAGCCCGTGAAACAGCCGCTCGGTGCCGAACCAGATGTAGCGGTTCGGGCGGGCGTCGACGTCCGGGCGGAAGTGCTCGGCGTAGCGGGCTCGCACGAGACTGTTTATTCCGTCGGCGCCAACCAGGAGGTCGGCGTCGGCGAGGCTCGCGGGATCGGCGATGTCGAAGCCGTATTGCGGGTGGATGCCGAGCTCGGCGCATCTTGCCTGGAGGATGTTCAGGAGCCGGAGACGCGCGATACCGGTGAACTTGTTGCCCCGGATCGTGATTTTCTCGCCGCGATGCACCACGTCGACGTTGTCCCAGGTCTGGAAGTTCTCGACGATGCCGTGGTAAGTCGGCTCGTCGCTGTCGTGGAGGTAGCTGAGCGTTCGGTCGGAGAAGACCACGCCCCAGCCGAAGGTCGCGTCGGGGGCATTGCGTTCGAAGACGTTGATCTCGCGAGTCGGATCCGTCTTCTTCATCAGGATCGCGAAGTAGAGACCGGCGGGACCGCCGCCAACGATGTTGATCTTCATATGGGGGCGGATTCTAGCAGGGAGAGTCCGCAGGGAAGACAGGAAGAGTTTCTCGCAGAGCCGCAGAGGGCAGACGCAGAGCCGCAGAGAAGACCATCAGGGAATGAATGCCGCCGGGTTTGGAACGAGCCTTCGCCTTTGCGTCTCTGCGTCTTCACTTCGCGCCTTTGCGAGAAACTCCACGTTTGGCCAAGTCCCTTTCGACGGGACCGACAGACTGCAAACCTACTGCAACAACCTCCCCATCGCCTGCCCCGAATACCCCGTCATCTCGAGATACCCCCGCCCAGAGGTCGGCGCCCCGTCCCTCATCCCCTCCACCAGGACCGCGCCCTCCCAGTACGTCACCCCCGTCGACCGGTCCGTGACCAGCTCCTGCCCCTCGAACGCGGCCCGCACCGTGAGCGACATCCTCCGTTCAGGCACCTCGATCCTCCAACTCGTCGGATACTCCGCTCCGCTGACCTCGGATCGCCACTTCTCGCCCGGCACGAGTGAAAACGTCTCCGCCGCGATTGCACTCGCTTCACCGGAAGCCCCGATCCACGTCCCGCTCGACCGCGGATCCAGGCTGCCGTCCTCGCGCCGCAGCTGGAAGATCATCAGCTCCGTGCCGTCGTCGAACTGGATCGAGAACCAGTCCCACCCGCGTTGTCCCGACTCGAGGAACGACGTCCCGAACTCGTGGTCCATCCAGCTCAGTCCCTCGACAGCGACCGTTCGACCGTCGATCGTGAGCGTGCCCCTCGTCGGCATTCGCGTCAGCGAGTAGTAGTGCGATGCATTGCCGGCATCGGTGCCCTTCTGGCTGTACCCGTCTCGCCCGTGCCGGACCGGCTGTTTTCCAGGCTCGAGCTCGAGCTCCACTCCGAGTCCGCCCTCCGCGGCCCGCAACACGTGCCGGCCCGTCGACGGGTCGAGCCGTCCCTCCCAGTCCTCGTTCCACACCCGATAGGCATCCACCGACGCGCCTGCCCAGCCCACTCCCGCCCGGTTCACCCGTTCCGCAAACCGAAACACGCGTTCGTCTATGTCGGTCACCGCCAGGTGCGTCATGAACAGGTCACGCACTGCCCATCGGGACGGATTCTCCGGCTTAGGATCTACCCCGATGCGGAAGAATGTGAGCTGGTACCCGTAACGCCGGCCGTCCGCGTCGGCGACGTTGCCCGTGTAGTACCACCACTCGACCTTGTACTCCGGGTGGCTCGCGTGATCCTGTGGAAACGCGAACGCGCGCCCCGGCGCCGCCTGGCGCCAGCCGTCGGCCGTCTGCGCAGTCATCGCGCCGACGAGCGCCACGAGCACGATCGCACTCGCGACGGCGCGCATTCGAATCGAGCGTGCAGCGATTGTAGGCAAACCTGCCATTACTCCTCCGCCGTCTGTTCCGGCGCGTTCAGTGCACACGCCCGGCGCGCAGGATAAATTCCCGACAGCGCCGTCGCTACCACGATGAGCACCGTCGACTGCAGCAGAAACGCCACGGGGAGACGGAACTGGATCGTCCATCCGAAGCTCTGCACGTTGATGACGTAGATGAGCACCAGCGAGAGCAGCAGTCCGACGCCAATGCCGATCGCCTGGCTGACGCCGCCGATGACCATCGCCTCGATGACGATCATCTTCCGGACCTGGCGGCGGTCGGCGCCGACGAGCCGCAGGACCGCAAGCTCCCTGCGTCGCTCGATGACCAGCGTCAGCAGCGTGCTGGCGACACCCATTATCGCCACGAAGATCGCGATGATCTCGAGCGCGGTCGTGATCGCGAAGGTGCTGTCGAAGATCCGCAGGACCTCGGAGCGGATCTTCGCGTTCGTGAAGACGAAGATGCGATGGCTGTCACCCTTGGCATCGAGCAGTTGCTGTCTGGCCGTGTCCGGGTCGCGTCCCGCCTCGAGGTAGATGGCGAGATTCGTGGGCGGGGCCTCGCCGAACAGTTCCGTGAACACGACGCGGTCGATGATCATCGCGCCGCGGTCCGACGAGTAGTCGTAGAAGATGCCCTCGATCCGGAACTCGCGATCGCCCTTCGGCGTCGGAATGGTGATCGAGTCGCCGATGGAGCGCTCGTACCGGATCTCGAAGCTCTCGGACACGATCGCGCCGTTGCCGACGTGCGCCGCGGCAAGTGCGGCCGGGCCGTCGGCGGGTTCCTTGAAGGCGAGCTTGCGCCGGACGATCTCCTGCTCGAAGTCCGACGAGCCGAGGATGATTGTGGCGTCGCCGTATGGAATGTCGAAACTCCGGAAGGTATCGACGGCCGTAACGCCCGGGATCGCTCGCGCCGCGGCCACGACTTCGGGCGAGATGGCCGACTCGGTCGCGATGTTCGTGCGCGTCACGGGTCGCACGTACAGGTCCGCCTGGAGCGTCTGGTCGATCCAGCGGATGACCGTCTCGCGGAAGCTGCCGATCATCACCGCAATGGCGACCATCATCGACAGGCTCACGGCGAGCGCCGCGACGGAGATCGAGATTCGCGGAATCGCCGCGGCGAGATTCGCGGTGGCGAGCCGCCCCTCGATGCCAAAAAGCTGCGCCAGCACTCGCTCACCGATTCGGCACGCCACGAAGAGAACGGCGGGAACGAGAAATGCCGCGCCGAAGACGATCGCGAGGGCCGATGCGTAGCCGCCGATCGGCCTGCCTTCGATCGGGCGAAGCGTCGAGAGCCACCACCCGAGCGCGAAAAGCGCGAGCGGGACCACGAGCAGACGGGGATTCAACCTGAATCGAGTCTCGAGCCGATCGCTGCCCCGCATTGCCGCCGTAGGGGCGACGCGAGCGGCTTCCAGTGCAGGGATCGCCGCCGCGAGCAGTGCCAGCGGAACGCCGATGCCGAACGCCAGCATGACGTGCCGGATGCCGAGTGGTACTGGTTCGGCGGCGGCGGCGATGTAGAGCGCGTCGACCGTCGTCGACGTAATCCGCACGGCGCCTTCGGCAAGCACGCGCCCGAGCCCGATGCCTATCGCGCATCCCGCGATCGCGAGCGACGCCGCTTCGGCGAGGAACATCGAGAGCACCGTGCCGCGAGACGTGCCGAGCGCGCGGAGCGTGCCGATTTCCTCGCGCCGGGCGATGACCGAGATCGACACGGTGTTGTAGACGAGGAACAGTCCGACGAACAGCGCTATGTAGGAGAGCGCCGTCAGGTTGAAGTGAAACGCGGCGAGCATCTTCTCGACCTGCTGGCCCCGGCGTTCGGGCCGTCGCACGAGCAGGCCCTCGGGGAGCCGCTCGCGGATCTCGGCCTCGGCACGGTCGATGTCGACACCCTCCGCCAGACGCACGTCGACTCGGTTGAGCCGGCCGAACCGCTGAAACGCGCGCTGCGCCGCGGCTATGTCCATGAGGGCGAAGTTGCCGTCGAGCGTGCGCGCGGGCCCTTCGTCCTTGAGCAGCGCCCGGACGCGAAAACGCTCGACCACGTCGCCGGTCGTGAGCTCGAACTCCGAGTCGACGGCGAGGCCGTGCCGCCGCGCGTACTTCTCGGTCAGCACGATCGAGCGGGGGTCGATGAGCAGGCCCAGGAATTCCTGAACGCGCGGCTCGCGATTGTCGTCGGCGAAAGCCAGCAGGCTGTAGTCCCGGATGGACCGGTCCTTGAGGATGTCGACGCCGAGCACGCGGATGGACTCGCGCGCGCCGTCCGGCGTCACGGCTAGTGCGTCGCCCTCGATGACCGGACTGACGTCGCCGTACGCCCGCAGCCAGCCGACCTCGTTGAGCAGGAGCTCGTCGAAACCTGGCCCGGGCCCATGCACTTCGAGCGAAGTCTTGCCGGCGACGGTTTCGATCGCCGCCTCGAAGCCGCGAACCGAGCTTGCATTCGTCAGCTGGATCGCGATGACGACGGCGATGCCGAGCGCGATGCCGAGGACGGTTACGGCCGTCCGGAGCCGCTCCTCGAGGACGCGACGCAGAATGAACCGGCGAAAGAGTCCGATCCAAGCGGCGATGGACCGGAACGGCGACGGCGTGGCGCTCATCCGGCGGCTTCGGCGACGAGCTGCCCATCGCGCATTCGGACGATGCGCCTGGTGATCGAAGCCGTCTCGAGCGCGTGGGTCGCAAGCAGGATGGTGACGCCGAGGTCGCGGTTGATCTCCGAGAGCAGTTCGAGGATGCGTCCGCCGTTCTCGGAGTCGAGATTCCCGGTTGGTTCGTCGGCAACGAGCAGCGCGGGTTCGTGAACGACGGCGCGCGCGATGGCGGCGCGTTGCATCTCTCCGCCCGAGATCTGCTGCGGGTAGTGGCCGGCGCGATGGCCGAGCCCGACGCGATCGATGAGCGCCCGGGCGCGCGATTCGGCGTCACGTGTCGCGTGGCCCGCCAGCAGGAGAGGCAGCGCTGCGTTCTCGAGCACCGTCAGCGTGGGCAGCAGGTTGAAGAACTGGAAGACGAAGCCGATGCGCTCGCGGCGCAGCCGCGTGAGGGCGTCGTCGTCGAGCGACGCGACGTCGGTGCCGTCGACGAGAATGCGGCCCGATGTCGGGCGGTCCATCGCGCCGCCGAGGTGCAGGAGCGTGGACTTGCCGCAGCCCGACGGACCCATGAGCGCCACGAAATCGCCGCGCTCGAGCGTGAGCGAGACGCCTCGCACGGCTTCGACCGGGGCCTCGCCACCGGCAAACGTCTTGCGGACGTCGTCGACAAGTAGGACGGACAAACGTAGCCTCCCGCAGCCGCGCCGTCGGAGTATAACAGGGCGCTCCGTGCCTCTGCGCCTCCGTGTCTCTGTGTGACTCTGCGTCCGAAGCGTCCTGAAGACCTTCGCTCACAGAGTTCGCCGTGCGGCGTTGCCGCGCCCCCTTTGATGAAACGGGAGGAGTTGGCAGTCTGGACTCTTGATGATGTCGCGACCGCGGAGTGGACAATTCCGCGACCGCGGAGCAGTCGATGAATTAGCCGTGGGTCGCGCGCGGGCGAGTGCAACGAGCCCTCGCGTGACCCGCGGAAC
>CAZXLQ010000299.1:0-6237 GCA_964641945.1 uncultured Clostridia bacterium | reverse complement strand
CCTCGGCCAGCTCTTCCGTAGCATTTGGACGTTTCGAAACTTGCGCCTGTCCGCAGGCCGCTCGCTACCGCTCGCGGTTCTGATGCCTCGCACCGTCTACTCGACGGACCCGCCACGCGCCACCATAGGATCGTGACCTGCTTCACCGCCTCCGGCCGATGGAAGTGAGGTCACGGAGTTCCTCGACGCGGAGCGCGAAGCCGGCCGCCGCGTAGACCACGACGCCTGCGCCGATTCCCGCCGCGACCTGCGCCGCGCGCATCGTCGTCGACGTCGCGTGAAACGCGCGTCCCGCCACGTCGGCCGCGTACCAGGCAGCCGGTGCCATCGCCGCGGCGGCGACGAGCGACTTGAGCGACGAAATGGCCACACCGCGGAGCTCGAGGCGGCCGGTCCGCAGTCGAAGCGCAGCGCACGCGACCACGAAGTTCACCGACACCGCGACAGAGGTTGCGAGCGCGAGGCCTCGATGATCCCAGCCGAGTCCGAGGACGAGCCCCGCGCTGACCGCGACGTTGAGCGCGATGGATACCACCGACACCCGAAGCGGCGTGGTCGTGTCGCCGAGAGCGTAGAACGCGTCGGTCACGATCTTGATGGCCGAATATCCGCAGAGCCCGGCGGCGTAGTAGGCCAGTGCCCCGGCCGCCATTTCAGCGTCGTGCGACGTGAAGACGCCGTGCTCGTATATCAGCCCGATGATCGGGCGGCTCAGGACGATGAGACCCACACTCGACGGAATCGTCAGTACGAACATCAGGCGCAGCGAATGCGCGAACGTCGCACGAAAAGCAGCTCGGTTTCCGGCCGCCGCGTGTCCGGCGAGCGCGGGCAGGTTCGCCGTCGAGATCGCGACACCGAAGATGCCGATGGGCAGGTACATCAGACGGAATGCGACGTTCATCCACGAGAGCCAGCCGGTCCCGAGACTCGCAAAAAGCGTGTTCACGAACACGTTCACCTGCACGGCCGCGATTCCGATCGTCGCTGGACCGATGAGCCTTCCGATCTTGCGCACGCCCGGATCCGACACGCTCAGCTCGGGCTTCCAGCGATAGCCGGCCGAACGGAGCGACGGCACCTGCACCAGCCACTGCAGCAGCCCTCCGGCGAGCACTCCGACGGCCATCGCGACGACCGGATGAACTCCGAGCGAAGGCGCCGCAAAATACCCGGCGACACCCACCACAATCGAGCCAACGTTGAAAAACGCTGACGAGAGCGCCGGAATGCCGAAGCGATGCCGGCTGTTCAGGATTCCCATCGACACGGCGGCGAGCGACACCAGCGGCAGGAAAGGGAACATGATCCGTGTCAGGAAGACCGTGAGCTCGCGTTTGGTCGCGAACCCATAACTCTCGTCTGGCGGCAGCGGAACGTCGAAACCCTCTCCCGGCAGCATCACGGCGACAATGGCCGGTGCGAAGACGATTCCGAGCAGAGCGACGATCGATGTCGCAATCACGAGCAGGTTGACGAACCGGTTCGCGAGCTTCCAGGTCGCCGCTTCACCGTCGCGAATCCGGGTCTCGGTGAACGTCGTGATGAACGCCTTCGAAAGCGCGCCTTCGCCGAAGAGGTCGCGCAGCATGTTGGGGATCCGGAATGCCGCGTTGAACGCATCCAGCGCAAGTCCTGTCGGGAAGAGCGACGCGAGTACAACTTCCCGGGCAAGTCCGAGCACGCGCGACGCCATGACGGCCGCCGAAACGACACCTGCGGATCGCGTCAGGCGCGCTTTCGCCTCGTGCGGGCTCGGCCCGGCGTGTGGGTCTTCGCCGTTCTTCGATGGACTGTGCGGCGCGTCGGTCATCCGCGAGTTGCAGCGCTCCGGTGATTGGCGGTCGCGTCGTTGCGCGTCTCCGCCACCGTAACACCCTTCACCGGCCGCCTCGCAGGCGTCTCAGGCGACCGAGCGCACTGCGCACCTCGGGGACGCCGAGGAGCGTGGCGGCGCCGAAGTACCCGAGTCCGTAAGGCACGAGCACGGCGATGGCAGTCAGGACCGGCCGTTCCGTTCTCACGACGAGTTTCACCGTCCATCCAAGCGCGGCGCCAAACGCCGCCGAGGCCCAAAGTTTGGCGAGATACGATCGCGCCAGGCCCGTCCTGCCGATTCTCCGATTCAGCGCTCGCCGCAGCAGCAGAAACTCGACGACGCCGCCGAGCCGGGCCGCCGCCGTGAGTCCCGCCGCGCCCCACTTCGGCTCGACGCCGAGCGCCGCCGTGACCGGGAACGCGAACAGCCACCCGAGCGCCGCAGACACCGTCACGTGCACGATCGCGTAATTGAGCGGCGTTCGTGTGTCGCGCAGCGCATAGAAAGTCGACGAGTAGAGCCGCGCCTGCGTGATCGCGAGCAGACCGACGGTTCCACCCGCGAGGATCGCCCAGACGTAGACGGCGTCGGCGCGACCGAACTCGCCCGACTGGTAGAGCGCTCCCGAGATCACGTCGCCGAGCGCGAAAAACGCCATCGCCGACGGTACGATGAAGAACGCGATCTGGCGCAGCCCGGTATCGAGCCGCTTGCGGAGAAACGCGGCGACTTCTTCCTCGTCGCCCGTTGCGCTCGACATGGCCGGTAGCTCCGCGGCCGACACCGACATGCCGAACAGGCTCACGGGCAACATGTAGAGCGTCTGCGCGTAGAGGAGTCCGGCGACGGCGCCCGTTTGCAGGAGGCTTGCGTACAGCGTGTCGACGTAGCCGCTGATCTGCACGACGCCTCGACCGATGAAGACCGGAACGAAGTTGCGCAGCACCGTCGAGACGTTCGCCGCGCGGGCGTCGAGCGAGGGCCGAAGGCGCTTCGCCAGCCGCAGAACGACCGGCAGCTGAATCCCGAACTGAAGGCCGCTGCCGACTACGGATCCCCACGCGAGCGCTTCGGCGAGCGACGCGCGTTCGAGGCTCTGACCAAATGCGACGAGCGTCGCGATCATGGCCGCGTTCCAGATCACGGGCGAGATGTAGGAGAGGAAGAAGTGCCGATGACTGTTGAGAACACCCAGGCACCAGGCCGACATCACGAGCAGTCCCGCACCGGGGAACAGGATCTCGACGAGCCGGATCGTCAACTCGCGCTTGTCGCCCGAAAATCCCGGCGCGATAACGTCGATCAGCCACGGAGTCGCGAGAACGCCTCCGAGGACCAGGATCGATGCGACGACGAAGAGGATCGACGCGATGGCGCCCGCGACACGCCCGGCTTCTTCCTCGTTGTCCTCGGCGATGAGCCGGGCGTAGACCGGGATGAACGAGGCCGAGAGCACGCCCTCGCCGAACAGGTTCTGAAGGAAGTTCGGGATTCGGAACGCCGCGCTGAAAGCGTCGGCGACGTCCGAGTTGCCGAAGTAGTGTGCGAAGACGCGCTGCCGGATGAGTCCGGCGACGCGACTCAGCATGATGCCTGCCGCGACGAGAAACGCCGCGGCTCGGGGTTGTCTCGGGGCTGAGGTCATCCGACTGCCGGAATTCGAATGGATGCTCTTGCGCTCACTTGGCGGTCACGGTCTGGTTCACGTAGAGGACGTCGCTCAGCGCATTGATCGTCGCACGCTTCGGCTTTTGCGGGAGCGGCACCGTGAAGTCCTTGCTGGAGTTGCCGGTCATGGGAAGTGTCCCGAGGCGCATCCAGCCCTTTCCAAAGTCGAGATAGATCGGCACCTGCATCCGGAACGTGTCGGAAACTCCCGACTGCGTCACCTTGCCGGCGATGACGGTTTTTCCTCCCTCGTCACGCAACGAATACTCGAAGGTGTAAGTCGGGACGTCGGTGCCGTAGATCCACTGATTGAAGAACCAGTCCATGCGGCCCGTACCATCGAGGTTCATCGAAGGGGTAATGTGCTTCGCCACGATCCGGTGGAAGTCATCCGTCGAGACGTCCGTGTTGTAGTGCGTCTGGATGAAGTCCTTCATCATCGCCTGAAACGCCGCGTCGCCCGTTTTCGGATCGAACATGAGCATTCGCAGCATGTGAAGGATGTACGCGCCTTTCGGATATACGAGGTACTGGTAGGCGCCACCGGTCTTGCCCGAGCTCAGCCGGAAACCCTGCGTCACCGGTCCGATCGTGTACGGAGCCTTGCCCTCTGTCGCTCGCGACGGCTGTACGACCTGCTTGCGGTGGGCCTCCCAGAACTCAGCGAACTTCTGTGGGCCCTTGAGGCGCTCGACCCAGAGCGATGCCGAGAACTCGGCAAAGCCTTCGCTCATCCACTGATCGCGATAGCTCTCCCAACCGACGACGTGACCCCACCACTGGTGCGCAACCTCGTGCGGTCCGACGTATTGGAAGAACGTGTTCACGCCGCTGGTACCGAGCAACTGTGTACGGATCGTCGTGTCGAGGAATGCCGTGTACGGCATGTAGACGAGCGTCGGCCACGCCTGGCCGAAGTTGCCGGCCGGCTGCTGAGTGATCGCGATGCGCGAGTACGGGAGCTTGCCGAAGTAGGCGTTGTAGATGCGGGTGGCGTTCTGGGTATCGGCGAGTGCCGTGTTAGCCATTGCCGTCGTCGAGATCGCGCCGAGCGTGGTCCCGGTTTGCTCGCCGCGAGCCTCGGCCGCCTCGATGGCAATCTGCACGCGCCGCAGTTCGTCGGGAAGCGTGGTGTTCGCGTAGAACTCGATCGTGTAGCCCGCTTCGGCGTCGGCCTGGTCCTGTCGCTTGAACTTGCCGAGATTGAATCCCGAGACGGCCAGTTCGAGCGTGCCGCTCGTCCACTTCGAGATGCGCTGTCCGGCCTCGGCGGTTTCGGGCTCGGAGAGAGCGCCGGTGCCGACGATCGTCAGCTTGTCCGAAACGCGAAACGCCATTCGAAACAGCGCCCGGTCGCCGAAGGCCGTGCTGCCGTTGTTCGGGTACCAGGTGCTTCGCGCACCCGGATTCAGGATGAAGTTGTTGTTGCCCGCGTCGATCACGGCATCTGGGCCCGCGTATTCGAACGTCAGCACCGTGTCGGCATCGGTCGGCAGGATCGCCGGCAGGACGACACCGATGTCGTTGCCTTCTTCCTTCGATTGCTGAATGAAAGGAATCGAGGCGCCCGCCGCATCCGTGACCTTCGAGAGACGCAACCGCGAGAAGAGCTGGAACGGCAGCACGCGGACGCCTGAGCGAACACCTCGCAGTGTCACCTTGTCGGTCGCCGTCAGTATCGTGCCGTCGATCGCAGCGCTGATGTCGTGTTGCCTGATGTCGAATGTTCGAGAGTCCTTGAGCGCCGTAGCGCCCGCCGGCGTCTGCATCGGGAAGCTCGACCAGAATCCGAACGTTGCGTTGTCGAAGCTCGCGAGCATGACCTGCTCTGGAGCAAACTGGTCGATGCCGCGCGGATCCATCAGGTAAACGAGTTTCGGGAACGTCTTTCCCTTGATGAATGCGGCAAAGTAGCCGTGGCGCTCTTTTTCCTTCGAGTAGAGATCGGAGAACGTGCGTAGCTCGAAGTTGAGCCCGAGCGTTTCGCGAAGGTACTTCACGTGGTCGCGGAGGACGTCACCTGCGCGCGCAGCCTGCTGACCGTTGGTCGAGAATGTCGCCTGCTCGGATTCCTTGAGCTCGGCCCAGGTCTCGTCGCTGAAGCGGAAGACCGCCTCGGTGAAGGGCTCGGCGATCGATGGCATTTTGGTGTAGATCGCGAGCGACTTCTTTTCGCATTCGAGTGGCGGCGTCATCGTGAACTCGCCGTCGCCAAGGAACACTGCGGCCGTCACCCGCCCCTCCACCGGAGCCACGAAGTGCAGCTCGCCAGACTTCAGGGTGAAGACGCCTGCGTCGCGCCGGAGAACGACGTTCGCGACGGAACACGATTCACCCGACAGCGCCACGGTGCGAAGTGCCGTGTAGGCGGCGAGCTCGGGCGCCGAAGGGGCCGGCTGCTGGGCCTGCGCGAGCGGGGCGAGCAGGGTGACGATGACGACGGTGACTGCGGTGACGGCGAGCGGCGTGCGGTTCATGAAGTTGACTCTCGGAAGCGGATTTCGAACCTCGAAGTGTGCACCAGAGCGGAGAAAACGGCCACAGTTACAGAGACGATTATGGGCTCGTCACATTCCATTCCGCGAGTCACCCGCGCCCGGCAATGTGCCGTCGGCCGCCTCGATTTCAGAACTGGGAGCGGTAGCGAAGTTACTGGAGCCGGAGCGGTGCGGTTCCGACCGCGGAGCGGTCGATGAAATAGCCGTGGGTCGCGCGCGGGCGAGTGCAGCGAGCCCCCGCGTGACCCGCGG
>CAZXLQ010000298.1:0-6279 GCA_964641945.1 uncultured Clostridia bacterium | reverse complement strand
CTGACGGCCGGTGACATCAACCGACCTTAATGGTCACCTCTGCCCCTCGCTGCGCTCGGGGTTCTGGGTCTGCAGGCGCACAAGGCGCGGGGGAGGCGCCAGAACGATGTTCCGTCGACTTCAGCGGTACGCCGCAGGAATCACCATTGCTGCCGTGGCCGCCGCATTCGCAGCGACCAGTGCAAGAGCCCAGGAACCCAACCAGGTCGCACAGGCCCTCACGCTCTCCGAAGCCGTCAATGTTGCGCTTCAGGGCAACCCGGCCATCCAGCGCGCCGGCGCTGGCCGTGACGGCGCCGAGGCGCGACTTCGAGAGGCGCGAGCGGGCCGTTGGCCCATCGTTTCTGCCTCGGAGCGTCTGACGAACGGCAACAATCCGGTCTACGTCTTCGGCACTCTCCTCGAGCAGGGCCGCTTCGGAGTCGACGACTTTGCCCTCGACGCTCTCAACGCGCCTGAGCCGGTTACCAACTTCCGTTCGTCTCTCGATGCGACCGTTCCGGTCTTCGATCAGTTCCAATCGCGAACGCGAACCGAACAGGCGCGGATCGGACTCGAAAGCGCGGACGCCGAGCGCCTCGTCGTGGAACAGCGACTGCGCTTCGAGGTGTTGAGGGCATACTTCGGCGTGCTCGTCGCCGAGGCCGGCAAGAGCGTCGTCGACGAGGCGGTGAAGTCCGCCGAGGCAGACTCGGTCCGCCTCAGGGACATGTTCGACGGCGGCCTCGTGGTCGCCTCTGACATGATGGCCGTCGACGTGCAGCTCGCCGAATACCGGCAGCAGCTGATTCAGTCCGAAGGCGACATCGCCATCGCATACGCAACGCTCGCCACGGCGCTAGGGGCTCCGGCCCAGTCGACGCTGCGCCTGACGTCGACGATGCCCGACCGGGAGTTCACGGTCGCGGCAATCGACGCGCTGACGGCCGACGCGCTCGCTACACGGCCAGACTACCTGCAGCGCAAGCTCGAACTGCGATCGCGTGACGAGGCCGTGCGCGGTGCGAAGGGCGAGTACCTTCCCCGCGTCGACGCCTTCGCGAGCGTCGGGGCGAGCGCCGACAAGCTCGTCAACGGCAGCGGGGACTATGCCGTAGGCGTCAGCGTCACCTTCAATCTCTTCGACGCCGGCCGTTCGGCGCGCGTCGACCAGGCGCGCGCCGCTCGCGAAATCGCTGACGCCGAACTGCGCGAGCTTACCGACGCCATTCGGCTCGACGTAGTCCGCGCCTATCGCGAGTTCGTTGCCGCTCGAGGGCGCCTCACCGTCGCGGCGTCGGCCATCTCGCAGGCGGAAGAAACCCTGCGCATCGTGCGCGATCGTCACGAGACCGGTCTCACAACGATCACCGAGGTGCTTCGGGCGCAGACGGCCCTTTTGCGCGCCCGAATGAACCTCGTCAACGCTCGTTACCTTCATTCGGTCGGATATGGCCACGTCCTCCTGGCAACGGGACGCCTGACCGACGTCACGGGATTCACCCGATGAGGCGCCGTATGAACAGCATGAAATCGGGAGCGGTGCTAGCTGCCGCGATCGCGATCGCGACATCGGTCACCGCGTGCAAGGGAACCGACGAACATACAGCTCAGGCGGCTGGAGAGGCCGTGCCTGTGACAACGGAAGTGATAAGCGCGTCGTCGGTCGCCGATCGGTACGAAGCGGTAGGCACCGTCAATCCGAAAGTCACGGCGATGCTCGCAAGCGAAACAATGGGACAGGTGACGGCTGTGCACGTGCGCGAGGGCGATCGCGTGCGTGCAGGCCAGGTTCTCGTCGAGATTGACGCGCGCGCGGCCACGGCGCAGGTTTCGAAGGCCGGCGCCGGACGTCGCGAAGCGGAACAGTCGCTCGAAGAGGTCGATCGCTCGATCGCGGCGGCCGAGCAGTCGCTCGCCGCAGCCGAGGCTCAGGCGAGCCTCGCCAGGGTTACCCGCGACCGGTACGCGAAGCTCCTGGAGCGACGCTCCGTCAGCCGGCAGGAATTCGACGAAGTGGAGGCGCGACACCGCGTCGCCGCGGCACAGGTCGAGAGTGCGAAGTCATCCATCGCAGCGATGAGGTCTCGTCGCCGGGCCGTCGAAGCCCGGATGGATCAGGCGGGGGCGGACGTACAGTCCGCCGCGATCGCGCTTACGCACCAGAAAGTGACCGCACCGTTCGCCGGTATCGTCACGAATAAGACCGTCGAGAAAGGCGCGATGGCAACGCCGGGAACGCCACTGCTGACGATCGACGACGATCGCGCCTACCGGCTCGAAGCTTCGGTCGAAGAAGCCTTCGCCGGCCTCGTCAACGTCGGCGACGTCGTGCCCGTCTTTATCGCGTCGCTCGGAGACCTTCGAATCGAGGGACGGGTCGGCGAGATCTCGCCGGCCTCGGACCCGGCGAGCCGTTCGCTGATGGTGAAAATCGACCTGCCCGCCACTTCAGGTCTCAGAACCGGCATCTTCGGCCGCGCGGACTTTCATCGCGGCGACCGGACCGCGCTCACGGTTCCGAAGAGTGCTCTCGTCGAGCGCGGCCAGATAGTGAGCGTCTACGTCATCGACGGTGAAGGTAAGGCGCGTCTTCGAGTCGTCACCACGGGAAAGTCGACGGCGGATCGCGTTGACGTGCTTTCCGGAGTTGCCGAGGGCGACCGGGTCGTCGTTGTCGGCGCCGACCAGCTCACGGACGGACGCACGGTGTTCGAGACCCCCCGATGATGCGGGAAGGGTGAGGCCATGGCTTACGAGAGAGGTTTTGCCGGACGGCTCGCCGCCGCGTTCATAACGTCGAAACTCACGCCGCTGGTAATCGGCGCTTCGATACTACTCGGCGCGGGCGCAGTCCAGCTCCTGCCTCGCGAGGAGGAGCCCCAGATCATCGTTCCGATGATCGACGTGCTCGTCGAAATGCCGGGAGCGAGCGCGCGCGAAGTCGAGGAACGCGTCACCCGTCCGATGGAGAAGCTCCTCTGGGAGATCCCCGGCGTCGAATACGTGTACTCCACGTCGATGACCGGTTCGTCGATGGTCATCGTCCGCTTCCGCGTCGGGGAGGATGAAGAAGGGGCGATCGTCCGGCTCAACCAGAAGCTCTTCGCGAACTTCGACCTCATTCCGGCGGGCGCGAGCCAGCCGCTCGTGAAACCGCGCTCGATCGACGATGTTCCGATTCTGGCGCTGACGCTCTGGAGCGACCGCTACGACGCCGCGACGCTACGTCGGATGGCTGCCGAAGCTCACGATGCCATCAAGGAAGTCCCCGACGTGGCGGAAGTCACCCTGATCGGAGGACAAAGGCGACAGCTCCGCGTCATCCTCGACGACGCGAAGATGGCGTCGCTCGGAGTCGGTCCGGCGGGCGTCGTGCAGATCCTCGAACAGGCGAACCGGCGGTCCAGGTCCGGCAGCTATGCGTCGGGGAATCGGGAGTTCCTCGTGGAGACGGGGAACCTGCTCGAATCGGCGGACGAAGTCGGAAGCGTCGTCGTGGCGGTGGCGGGAGGCCGCCCGGTTTTCCTTCGCGACGTGGCGGAGATTGCGGACGGCAGCGAGGAGCCTGCGAACTATGTGACGCACGGCGCCGGACCGTCGGCTGAATTCGGGCACCGTCTCGGAGGCGACTCGGCCGGCACGGCGAAGGAGGGCGCGGGTCCATTTCCGGCCGTGACGATCTCGGTCGCCAAGCGAAAGGGGACGAACGCGACTCTCGTCGCCGAGCAGGTAATCGAGAAGGTCCGGGGACTCCAGGGATCCCTGATTCCGTCGGACATCCACGTCAACGTGAGCCGTGACTATGGCGAAACCGCGAAAGAGAAGTCAGACGAGCTGCTCTATCACATGCTGCTCGCGATCATTTCGGTGACCGCGCTGATCTGGCTCACGCTCGGCCGGCGCGAGTCAGGCATCGTGGCGATCGCCATTCCGGTCACGCTTGCGCTGACGCTGCTCGTTTTCTATCTGTACGGCTACACGCTCAATCGGGTAACGCTCTTTGCACTGATCTTCTCGATCGGCATCCTCGTCGACGACGCCATCGTGGTCGTCGAGAACATCGTGCGTCACTACCGCCTTCCCGAGAATTCCGGGCGGTCCCTGATCGACGTCGCGATCGAAGCGGTCGACGAGGTCGGCAATCCGACTATCCTCGCGACGTTCGCCGTTGTCGCCGCGATCCTCCCGATGGCCTTCGTGCGCGGTCTGATGGGCCCGTACATGCGGCCGATCCCGATTGGAGCCTCCGCGGCGATGATCTTCTCGCTCATCGTGGCGTTCGTCGTGACGCCCTGGGCGTCGGCGAAGCTCCTGAAGCGCGAGCAGAAGGCCCACGACGCTCACGAGAAGGAGGACTGGACGACCCGCCTCTATCGCCGCTGGATGATGCCGCTCATCACGAAGCCGACCTGGCGGCACACCTTCCTGGCCGGGGTGGTGTTCCTTCTGCTGGCCGCGTGTTCGATGGTTGCCCTGAAGCTCGTCAAGGTGAAGATGCTGCCCTTCGACAACAAGAGCGAGTTCCAGATCATCGTCGACATGCCGGAGGGCGCTTCGCTCGAGCAGACGAACGCCGCTACGCGAGCGATCGCCGACTACATCGGAACGGTGCCCGAGGTGACCGACTACCAGGCGTACGTCGGCACGTCGTCGCCGTACAACTTCAACGGTCTCGTACGCCATTACTTCATGCGCCGGGGATCGAACGTCGCCGACATCCAGGTCAACCTCGCGTCGAAGGACGAGCGCGACGCCCAGAGTCACGACATCGCGAAGCGCGTGCGGCCCGCCGTCGACGAGATCGGACGCCGGTTCGGCGCGAGGGTGAAGGTGGCCGAAGTGCCGCCCGGCCCGCCGGTTCTGCAGACGCTCGTCGCGGAGATCTACGGCCCGAACGCGGCCGAGCGCGAGCAACTCGCGCGGCAGATGCTCGAGATCTTCGAGAAGACGCCAGGAGTAGTCGACGTCGACTGGTACGTCGAGGACGATCAGACGAAGTACCGGTTCGACGTCGATCGCGAGAAGGCTGCCCTGAATGGAGTGACGCCCGAGCAGATTGCCGCGACGTTGCGGATCGCGCTCGGAGGACAGGGAGCGGGCCTGCTGCACCAGGAGCGTGAAAAAGAGGACGTCGCGATCTTCGTCCGGCTCGGCAGGGGAGAGCGATCAAGTATTGCGGACCTGAAGGGTCTCAAGGTTCAGGGAACTGGCGGCACACTGGTGCCCCTCGGCGAGCTCGTGCGAGTGGAAGAGACGACCGAGGACCGCAGCATCTATCACAAGAACCTGATGCCGGTGACCTACGTCACCGGTGACGTGGCCGGGGCGGTCGAAAGTCCGGTGTACGCGATCCTCAATCTCAACGCCGAGATCGACAAGTTGCGCTCACCGGCCGGTTACGTCATCGAGAAATACGTGGCGACGCAGCCGTTCTCGGACGATCGACTTGCGATGAAGTGGGACGGCGAGTGGCACATCACCTACGAGGTGTTTCGGGACCTTGGGATTGCGTTCGCCGCGGTGCTGATCCTGATCTACGTGCTGGTGGTGGGCTGGTTCCAGTCGCTGAAGACGCCGCTGGTCATCATGGCCGCGATCCCGTTTTCGCTCGTTGGTATCCTGCCGGCTCATTGGGCGATGGGGGCGTTCTTCACGGCGACGTCGATGATCGGGTTCATCGCAGGCGCGGGCATCGTCGTTCGAAACTCGATAATCCTGGTGGATTTCGTCGAGCTGCGCCTGCGTGAGGGCATGCCGCTCGCAGAGGCCGTCGTCGATGCCGGAGCGGTGCGATTCCGGCCGATGCTGCTGACGGCAGCAGCGGTCGTCGTTGGCGCTTCGGTCATTCTCTTCGACCCGATTTTCCAGGGGTTGGCGATCTCGCTGATGGCGGGTGAGATCGCATCGCTGCTGCTGTCGAGGGTGACGGTGCCGGTGCTCTACTACATCGGGGAGCGGCGCAATTATCCGGAGCGTGTTGGCGACGTGCCAGGGGATTTGCCCGACGAGGCCGATGAACAAGAGGGGAGGTCGCAGTCATGAACATAGATCGCACTGTATTTGCCGTTGCCGGCACGATGATCCTTGCGAGTCTTGCGCTTTCGCAGGTCCACAGTCCGTATTGGCTGGTGCTGACGGGATTCGTGGGGTTGAACATGCTCCAGGCGGCGTTTACGGGGTTCTGTCCGCTCGCGCTGATTCTCAAGCGCTTCGGATGTTCGCCAGGCACTGCCTTTCGGTAGGACGGATCGGGTGTGCGGTACGACCACTGGGTGGGAGATGCAAGGCCGGCCGCTC
>CAZXLQ010000297.1:0-6302 GCA_964641945.1 uncultured Clostridia bacterium | reverse complement strand
CGCTGCGCTCTGAGCGTGTCCCACAGTTCGTGCTGGACAGCAGAGAGGTGCCGACACAATCGGATCGGGCGTGCGGGACAACCACCTGGCGGGAGATGCACGGCCGGCCGCGCACGCTTGGCCGCTTGCTGGACTTCTGACCGAGTGCCACGGTCGGCCCCTCGCTGCGCTCGCGGTTCTGGGCAAAACGGTAGCCGTTCGGACGTGCCACAGGACCGAGCCGTTCGTGCCAATCTCCCCGCAACTGCGGAAATCGTTGCCTTTAAACAGCACCTGGTCTAGACTGCCGGAAAGGTTCCATCTTCAAATCAGAGCGGTCCGAACGTCCAAAATCTCTGGCGGCAGTCCGCTCGGCGCGGGGGTTCCGAATGGCGAACAAGATCTTGCTGGCCGACGACAGCATCACGATTCAGAAGGTCGTCAATCTGACGTTTACCGACGAAGGAATCAATGTCGTCACCGTCGGCAACGGCGAGCTCGCGCTCCGCAAGCTGAGCGAAGACGTGTTCGATCTCGTTCTCGCGGACATTTTCATGCCTGGCCGGAACGGGTACGAGGTCTGCGAGTATGTGAAGACGAATCCGCAGCATGCCGACATTCCCGTCGTGCTGCTCGTCGGAGCCTTCGAGCCATTCGACAAGTCGGAAGCCGCGCGCGTTCGCGCTGACGGCCACCTCACCAAGCCGTTCGAGTCGCGCATCCTGGTCGAGACGGTCAAGCGGCTGCTCGCCGAATCTGCGGCGCGAAAGGCTGCGGCCAGTCCTCCGGCTGCGCCGGAACCGCAGCCGGCTTACCGCGGTCAGGTCGTGGGTTGGGACGTGCCGACGACGCCGGTTCCGCGGCAGGACATCGACGACGAAGAACCAGGCCCGCCTCCGTACGACCCCTACGTTTCGACGGCCAAGCTGCCACCCTTGCCGGCGGCTATGACCGGGAGCGAGCCCGAGCCGGAACCCGCGTCGTCGTTCTCGGATCAAACCATGGCCATCGGCTCTCCGATACCAACGGGCGCACTCTTCTCGCCGCCGTCGCTTCCGGCCGATTCAGCACCTGTCGAAAAGCACGAGCCTTTTACGTTGAATGCACCTGAAGCGATGCCGATCGATTCACCGTCGGCGATCAAGGGTCCCCCGGATTCGCTGCCGGGATTTTCGTTCGCGACGACGAGCGGTCCGCTGCCTTCCTTCGAGGCTCCGCCTGACGAGGCCGATGCGGTCGTGAGCCGCAAGGAACTGCCGCACACGGATTCGCCGCTGGATCTTTCGGGAGCCGGCGTGATCGATCAGCATGTCCACGAACCGGCAGTCATCGAGGAGCGGCGCGATCCGTTGCTCGAGACTTTTGCCGACGTGGCTGAGTCGACTGCGAGCGTGTCGCCGAGTGCCGATCCGGACCTCGAAGAGAACGCGCAGCCCGCCGGGACGCCGTCGCTCACCGTAAAGCCGTCGGAGGACGTCACGTCGGCGTGGGATCCTCAGGCGCAGCCGCCCAAGGCATTCGAGCCGGAACCCGAGCCTCCTCCGGCAGGCGCGTGGGGCACGAGCTCGTACGACGTCGGCGCGACTCCCTTTGCGCTTTCGGACGAGATTCCCACGTCGAGCGGCACGCCATTCGAGATGCCGGTCGATCTCGAGCCGCCGTTCAGCATGCCGGCCGGAATCTCGGAGGAAGAGGCGAGGGCGCCGCTCTCGGGTGAAACGCTTAAGGCTGGCGGCAGGACGAAGGCCTTCACGCCAGGCGTTGGCTCGGCAACACAGCGATTCACGGCCGAGGAGCTCGATCAGCTTTCCGCCGCGGACGAAACGCCCACGTTCGGCGACGATGACGCCATACAGGCGCTCGAACCTGCGCCGACCGATTGGACACCAGAGATTGAACCTCCGCCGGACGACCACGCAGGTGGTGTTGCCGAGGCGTACGAGGTGCCCGTCGAGGAGGTCGAGGCGTCGGCCGAGGCCCCCGCCGAAGTGCAAGAGGCGGCTGCGGACGTCGAGCCAGCTCCGGCTGTCGAGACTGAGGTTGAGCCCGAAGCGGCGGCGATCACGGAAGAAGGCGAAGCCGTTGCCGTTGCCGCATCGGTCGCCGAGGTTGCGCCCGTCAACGGTTCTGGAGCGGAAACCGCGGGCGTTCCGCAGTCGGTCATCGACGAGGTCGTCCGGCGGGCAATGGAGCGCTTCGACGACGATTTCATTCGCGAGATCGCCTGGGAGGTCGTACCGGACCTTGCGGAGAAAATGATCCTCAAGCGACTGGGAGGAGAGTAGACAGGATTTCGGGAAAGTCCCGCAATCCTGTCCACTCTCCCTGTCTCTACTGACCGTCCCAGTTGCCCACTACGGGCAGTTCGCCGACGAGACCGAACGTCACGTCGAGCGATGTCGAGTCCGTCACGTTCGCGTCCGCAAGCGAGAAGCGCGTCTTCCGGCCGTCCACCGGATCGACTGCGACAACCCCGACCGTGTCGAACGTATCGGCATTCCAGTCGCCTGCCACCGGCGTCGCGTCGTTCGGTCCGAAGACGAACTGCAGGTCGGCGTTACCCCCGGCGTTCACGTTGATCAGGAAGAACTCGCGCGTAGCCGGTACGTAGAATCCGACCGTGTCGATGCCATCGCCATTCCAGTCGCCGGCAATCGCGATTGCTCCCTGACCGCCGGCGCCGAACGTGAACTGGATGTCGGCGGCGCCGGCGTCGTTCGAGTTGCGAAGGAAGTAGGAGTTCGTCGCCGGATCGAACACGCCGATCGTGTCGTCGCCGTCGCCGTCCCAGTCGCCCTCGAGAGGCTGCAGGTTCGGCGCGCCGAATACGAAGGTGAGGTCGGCGGCTCCGGGCGTGTTGGTGTTCCGCAGCGAGAACCGGCCCTGCGATGGCGTGTAGACGCCGATCGTGTCGACGCCGTCTCCGTTCCAGTCGCCCGATAGTGGCCGGTCTCCGGTGACGCCGAACTGGACCGTCAGCTCCGCGGCGCCAGGCAGGTTGTTGTTTCTGGCGAGGAAAGTACGCGAAGTGGGGTTCCAGACGCCGACCGTGTCGTCGTTGACGATGTCGAGCTTCAGCACGACCGTTTCGATGTCGCCCTTTCTCGTCGTCTGGAACGCCCCTGGCGTCACCGGAAACACGTTGCTCACGGTTTGCCCTACGGCATATGCGTCGCCGTTGACGTCGACGGCAACGCTGATACCGTCTGCGTCACCAATGCAGGTCGAGAAGACGAGTGAGCCGTCTTTCCCGTCG
Source organism: uncultured Clostridia bacterium (assembly GCA_964641945.1). Taxonomy (GTDB): domain Bacteria; phylum Acidobacteriota; class Blastocatellia; order UBA7656; family JADIYM01; genus JADIYM01. The sequence goes on along the minus strand of CAZXLQ010000297.1, from coordinate 3,067 downwards.
AACTTCGCGACGAAGAGTCCCTTTCTTACCACCTGGCCGTTGACCAGGGCCGGGTCGAGCAGCGGGAATTCTTCCCCGGCAATCCCGGTGACGATTGCATCGCCATTGCGGTCCGTATCGATCCCGTGGCCCTCGTCCCTGGCCGTGCCGCCGAGAAAGGTCGAGTAGAGGATCGAGCGCCCATCCCCCGAGAGACGCGTCACGAAGGCGTCAATGCCGCCGCCGAGGGTATCCTGGAACGCGTTGGCGACCGGAAAGTCGTCCGATTCCGTGAGGCCTGCGATGCTGGCCTCGGGATCGCCACTGACCGATTCGTCGATGGCGATGCTGAAGCCGTCGTCGCACGCCCGGCCACCAAGGTAGGTCGAGTAGAACACCGTCGTACCGTCGGCATTGAACTTCGTCACGAAGGCATCTGTATCGCCCGCGAACTCCGGCTGAACGGCGTTGGTCACTGGAAAATCACTGGACAGCGTCAATCCGGTCACGTACGCGCGCTCGAAGCGGTCGACGCGAACGGATTCGACGGTGTCGCAATCGGAGCCACCCAGCAGGGTCGAATACACGAGCGACGTATTGCCCTCCTCATCCGGATCGAACTTCGCCACGAAACCGTCGGGTTCGTTGAGGACCTCGCCGCCGCCCGGCTCCGACTGGAACGGCGGCAGTTCCGACGGACTCTTCACGGGAAAGCGCTCCGAGTTTGTCGATCCGCAAACAAACGCGTTGCCGTGGATGTCGACCGCGACGTCGAATCCGAAGTCGTCACGGAACCCGCCAAGCGCCGTCGAGTAATAGATCTCATTGCCCGGAGGGGTGAGCACCGTAAAGACGACCTCGAACGGATAGTTCGTGATCGGAGTCGGAATCTGATAAGCGTTCTTCATTGGGTAGAACTGCGAAGTTGACGAGCCGGCTACAAAGATTCGGCCTGCAGGATCGACATCGATGCCGGCGCCTTCGTCGGTCTGCGCACCTCCGATGAGGGTCGAGAAGACAAGAGAGGTGCCCGTCGGGTTGAACTTCGAGACGAAGACATCCGTGAGCAGGGCACTCTCTTCATAGGCGTTTCGCACCGGAAAGTCCCTCGAATTCGTTGCGCCGGTCACGTAGACATTTCCTGCCGCATCGACGGCAACGTCCTTGACCTCGTCGTCCTTCTTTCCTCCGAGATAGGTCGAGAACTTGAGCACCGGATCGATGACGAGTGGCCGAGTTCGGTCGTACGCGCCGACGTTGAAGCTTACGCGTCCGCGCCCGAGCCTGAACGCCCCCGATACGGGCTCGCGCCGTCCATCAGCTCCGAGCTGGTAGAGCACCGGGCGGTTGTGTCGAATTTCGCCTGCTCGGGTCACAAGCACGAGGTCGCCCGATTCATCGATGTGCATCGAGGACGCGCCTTCGAGCGTGACCGAAATCGACGACGGGTCGGCGCCGGGCGCTACGACGAAGTCGTACTCCGTCGCCTCGTTCGAGCCGTAAACGACGAGGTCGATACCGGGAAAGACTGCCTCCAGCGTCGTGCGCTCGAACATCGGAACGTCGGAGATCCACTTCGCCGGATCGTTGCCGAGGAAGTAGTTCGAGCGGCCGGGCAGCTCGGAAGACGCCGTGATGCACCGAGCCGCGGGGAAGTCCATTCGAACGACCGCGTCGCCTGCCGTCGTCACGATTTCTCGGTCTGTGACGAAAAGCGTGTAACCGGCGCCGCGCGCGACGTAGCGGGCCTCGGGCCGCACCTGGCCGCGATTGGGCTCGAAAGCGAGCGGCAACGCGCCGAATGCGGCCGAGACCGATGCCGCATCGGGTGTGACGTGTTTCGTCTCGCCTACCGGAGGCGGGTTCGATGGCGGTGCGGTCCTCGCACTTGAAAGGCCGACAGTCGGCAACGAGGAGATGACGAGAGCGGCGCTGAGAGCGATTCGGGAGAGCTGAGACTTCACGACGGGGTCCTCCTGCTGCTGGAATGGACCCACGGTAGGTCGAAGGACGCTATTAGGTCCTTAGCGCTTCCTTGGAATTAGATAAGCGAGTTCTAAAGGGAGGGAGAGTGGACAGGATTGTCAGGATTTCAAGAGGATTGACAGAATTCCATCCTGGTTCGGAAGAATCCTGTCAATCCTCGGGAAATCGCGACAATCCTGTCAACTCTCTCCATCCCTGCGTTATCATCAGCGTTTTCATCATCGAGAGGTGTTTCCACAGTGACCGATTCGACAGAGCCGAAACCAGCGGCCGCCACCACCGACATTCCTTCCCAATACGACCCGCGCGCGGCCGAGGAGCGATGGTACGCGGTCTGGGAGTCGCGCGGCGACTTCACTCCCTCGGCTGATTCTCCGAGCGAGCCGTATTCGATCGTCATTCCGCCGCCGAATGTCACGGGCTACCTTCACATGGGTCATGCGCTCCAGCACACGCTCATGGACATCCTCACCCGGCGTCGCCGCATGCAGCACTTCAAGGCGCTGTGGCTGCCGGGCACCGATCACGCTGGCATCGCCACTCAGGTCGTTGTCGAGAAGCAGCTCAAGGCCGAGACCGGTCAAACGCGCCAGGAACTCGGTCGCGAGGATTTCGAGAAAAAGGTCTGGGACTGGCGCGAGCACTCCGGCGGCACGATCCAGCGGCAGATTCGCCGCGAAGGCGCCTCGGTCGACTGGACGCGCGAGCGGTTCACGCTCGACGAAGGCCTGTCGCACGCGGTTCGTGAAGTCTTCGTCACGCTCTTCGAGGAGGGACTGATCTATCGCGGCGTTCGGATGGTCAACTGGTGCATCGAGCACGGAGCGCTTTCGGACCTCGAATCGCCAAAGGACGAAGTGAAGGGCGCGCTGACGGAGATCCGGTACCCGGTGAAGGACCACCCGGACGAGTTCATCACGGTGGCGACGACTCGGCCCGAGACGATGCTCGGTGACACGGCCGTGGCGGTGCATCCGAAAGACGAACGCTACAGCCATCTGCTCGGGAAGAAGCTCGTGCTCCCGCTGCTCGGCCGCGAGATTCCGGTCGTCGAGGACGAGGCCGTAGAGGCCGAGTTCGGCACCGGAGCGGTGAAGGTGAC
>CAZXLQ010000296.1:0-6304 GCA_964641945.1 uncultured Clostridia bacterium | reverse complement strand
AAAGAGCATGGAGCGTCCCACGGACGGTGCCCGAAACCACGGACTCGATCGTTGCGGAAAGACGGAAGGGGTCGGAACCGTGCGACAGTCCGTGGGACGCTCGCTACCGCTCGCAGCTCGAAAAACGGGGACACGGGAACACCATCACTCCACCCGCTATGTCCCGGCCAGTTGCTCCTGAGAGAACATCGCCGGCAACTCGTCGAGCGCGATCGTTCCCTCGTCGACCAGCGACAACGCGTGCCGACGCATCGGCACGAGATTGGTCTTTCTCGCCAGCTCGCGCAGTTCGTCGAGCGGCATCCTTCGCGAGATTGCCTTGCGCAGCACCGGACTCGCCGGCAGATGTTCGACGACCGCGATGCGTCCGTAGGCTCCGTGGCCGCTGCAATGCGAGCATCCCGCACCGGCGAAGCAGCGGAAATCCTCCGGGGATCCATTCGGAAAGACCTCAGCGAGAAGCCCGGGCTCCGGCTTCACCAGGCGCCGGCACGACGGACAGTTCCTTCGCGCGAGACGCTGGGCAAAGACGGCGAGCAGCTCCCCCGCAATCGAGTTCTCGTGCATACCGAGGTCCAGCAGCCGCTGCACCGCGTCGACCGAGTCGTTGCAATGCAGTGTCGATAGGACGACGTGTCCCGTCTGCGAAGCACGCAGCGCCTCCTGGGCCGTTTCACTGTCTCGAATCTCGCCGACGAGGATGACGTCCGGGTCCTGGCGTACGAAGGCGCGTACCGCATTGGCGAATCCGAATCCCAGATCCGGCCGGACCTGCGTCTGCTGAATGTTCTCGATCGACGACTCGATCGGATCTTCTACCGTAATGACCTTCCGCGTGGTGTCCTTGGCCAGCGCGCTGATACCGGCATAAAGCGTCGTCGACTTTCCGCTACCGGTGGGACCGACAACGAGAATCAGACCGGACGGGCTGTCGAGCAGTCGCCGATAGGTTTTGGCGATCTCGACCGGCAGGCCGAGCTGGTCGATGTCGATCAGGTCGACCTTCTTCGGCAGCAGGCGGATGACGACGTGTTCACCGTGAAGGGACGGCTGTGTCTGGACTCGCAGGTCGAAGGACTTGCCGCCCGCCGCAGCCGAGAACCTTCCGCCCTGCGGCACGCGGTGCTCGGCGATGTCGAGGTTCGCCTTGATCTTGATGACGTTGATGAGGCCAACATACTGGCCCGGCCGCAGGTTGAAGCGGGGCGCTTCATGCAGATCTCCGTCGATCCGGATTCGGACTCGACATCGGTCACCGTACCGCTCGACGTGAATGTCGCTGGCGCGTTCGGCTATCGCTTCGAGCAGGAGCGCGTCGAACACCGATGTGTACTGGGTTTCCCTGTGCCCCGGAGGCGAGAGCAGGTCCGGAACGTCGTCGGGTCCCTGCGGAGCCGATCCCGAGTGGCCGGTCAGCCCGAGGTCGATGGCCATCAACAATCGGCGATAGTCCGTTGGCGTGACGAGGTGGTACTCCACGTCGTCCGCATCGAGTGCCTGCGTGAGCTCGGGCACGTCGACTTCCGGATTGCACGTTGCAACTACGAGGGTACCGGCGCGTTTCGCGATCGGAAGTACGAAGTGATGCTCAAGGAACTTGCGAGCGACCGCGCGAGCGAGCGAGGGATCGGCGATGGATCTGAGTCCCTCCTGGTCCGAGAACTCCATTCCGCGCTGACGAGCAAGCTGGCGAAAGACGTCACGCTCGGGCAGCCGGTGCCGATCCACCAGGACTTCGCCCAGTCGTCGATTCGTCGAGGCTGCTACGGACGCAGCGCGCTCGACGTCCTCTCGTGACACGATTCCAGCGTCCACGAGAAGGTCCCCGATCCGGGCGTCCGCCACGCAGAAGGGGCCGAGAGCTTCCTCAAAATCAGTCAGGGGCAAGTCCGACATCGGGGGCCATCACTTGTTGTGCTCTTCTCGAGGGAGCACAATTCACACCACGCCTGTCAATCCCCAAGCAATTCTCGATCCAGTGTTTGTGGACCTGATTTCGGGGAAAACTCCACGAATGCGGGCAGGAGTGGGAAACGCGACTTGCGACGTTGGGGACGAAACCGCAACTCGGTGGGGTGCCTCACGCACATCGTACCGGGCGGGCTCGAGCATGTGCGCTCAACCTATCGGTGCGGTGACGCGTTCAGCCGATCTTCACGACAATGTCCTGAAGTGTGTTGCCACACGCCGCCACGCGGTCCGCTGCATTCGAGACGTGCCGGTAGACCTCGCGACGCTTGAACATCGTGTTGTAGTCGGTTCCCTTGAAGAGCTCCGCAAGCGCCTCGCGATACACGCGCTCGACGCGCCGTTCGGCCTTTCTGGCCACGCGACCGAGCTCGGCGGCTTGCGCCGGGCTCGTCTTCAACTTGGCGAAGCCCTCCGCCAGCGCTTCGCAGCCCTCTCGAAGGATGGTCGCCATGTTGATGAGGTGGACGTCCGGCGTGAGCTCGAACTCGTACATCTCGTAGACCGTCGTCTTGCAGTAGTTGAGGATCTCGTCGAGGTTGACGACAGCCCTGTAAATGTCCTCGCGATCCACTGGCGTCGCGAACGACTCGTTGAGGATCTGGAGGTTCCGGAGCTTCGTCTTGTCGGCTTCGTGTTCCTCACGGCGGATCTCGTTGCCGATCTCGGGGTCAGCGGTCTCCATCAATTGAACCAGCAGCGCGACGCCGTCGCGGACCTGCAGTGCCTGCTCCGTCAAGAGTCCGAAGAAGTCGGGCATGCTCGGAAACACGCGGTCAAAGAATCGGTGGAAGATGGAAGGCTTGGTGTCGGACATGGGTTTCTCCGTTGGCGCAGACCCGCGCTCCGGCCTCAGCGCACCGCGAGGCGAATTCCCGCGTCAGCGAGTGCGTGGATTATCACGGCCATCAGTGCCGAGCCTGGAATCGTGACGACCCAGGTCAACGCGATTTCGCGCGCCTTGTCCCAGTGAACGTACTTCGGGCGCTCAGCCGCGCCGACTCCCATGATCGACGTCGAGACGACGTGGGTCGTCGACACGGGCGCGCCGAGAACCGAGGCTCCGAGAACAACCAGTGTGCTAGAGAGTTGCGAGTCGAGGGCGTGAAGCGGTCGCACCTTGAATATCGCGAACCCGAGCGTGCGGACAATTCGCCATCCGCCTGAGAGGATTCCGACCGTGATGGCGCTGGCACAGACCAGCATCACCCAGAACGGAACGACGAAGGCGTCGATGAACCCGCCAAGCAACAGGACGAGTGTGAGGATTCCCATGCTCTTCTGAGCGTCGTTGGCTCCGTGCGAGAACGCCAGTCCCGCGGCCGTAACGAACTGGCTTCTCCGAAGCCAGACGTTGACTCCAGGTGACGCCCGGTTCAGTTGTCTCCGAACGATCCGGTGGAGCACGTATGCGAATCCGAATCCGACGATCGGAGAAATGAGCAACGCAAGCAGCACCTTCGTGACCCCGTGGACTTCACCTGTGTGGATGAGGTCGCTGAATCCCCACACGACGTGATCGCGGCCGACGGACACGGTCACGACTCCCGCAAGTGCTCCTACGAGCGCGTGCGACGACGATGAAGGTATTCCCTTCCACCAGGTCAACAGGTTCCAGAGAATCGCGCCGGCAAGTCCACACACTACGATCAGCAATGCTGCCTCGCGATCGATGTCAGACAGTTTGACGATGCCTCCGAGAGTGTTTGCAACGGCGGTTCCTCCGAGAACCGGGCCGAGGAACTCGAAGACCCCGACTACGACCACGGCCTGCCGAGGAGTCATGGCGTTCGACGCAATAACCGTCGCCACGACGTTCGCGGCGTCGTGAAAGCCGTTCGAGAAGTCGAAGATGAGGACTACGACGACCGCAACGATCGCGAGGATGACCAGGGCACTCACTGTGCCCACATCTTACAGAGCCGTTCTTGGACGTGTCACATGATTGATGAAGACGCTTGCATCGCAGGCCTCACGCGGCGGGGTGACCGGCTTATCGGAACGGCGGTTGTGGGAAGCCTGCCGGTGGCGTACTGAGAGCACAGTGGCACGAAGATCACTGAGAATGAAGTGAATTCATCGTCTCCGTGCTCTCTGAGCCTCTGTGCTCTTTGTACGCCTACGGCAATATCTCTCGTCGCTATCGGTCCAATCGGAATGACTGCGACGGTGGATTGCCGGTGGCGTACTGAGAGCACAGAGGCAGGAAGATCACTGAGTATCAAGTGAAAACCTCGTCTCCGTGCTCTCCGAGCCTCTGTGTTCTTTGTACGCCTCCGGCACTATCCCCGGTCCCAGTCTTCCATCCTGCTCGGGACAGACCCGGCTGCAACCCACGCATCAGCCGTCTCGCGAATCGTCGCCCAGCGAACTCCTCTGAGAGCCCCCACGCGGTTCGCCCACTCCTCGATCGCCTCGATTCCATCCGACGTATCGGGAATCACCAGCAGTCGCGGCGACACCATGACAGTCGCGCTGATCACGGGCGGAAGCGCGCCTGCATCCGCCGCAACAGTCTCTGCAAACCGTCCTATCGCCGACAACTCGCGCGACCCTCCGCCGACCGCGACCAGGCTGCCGTGCGCATCGTGAGTCGTCCACTCCGCGGTGCTCTTCGGCCGCCAGACACCGACCGCGAAGTCGTCCGAGTCAGGTCCGTGCCTCGGCTGCCACACGACTCCCCAGAGCACTCCCGCCTGCCAGGTGGTCCCCGAGCCATTCGTCAACGGATCCCGCATCGGATCGATTTCGGTGTAGACGAGCCCCGACGCGACGTCGTTCGGATGTCCGCCCAGCCTCTGTATTTCGGCGTACACGTCGGCCCGATCCGCAAGATCGTGGGCGTGGACGTCCCATTCGACCCCCAGCGCTTCGGTTCTGCGGATGATCTCGCCCGCGCGCGGTTCGCCGCGGAGCCAGCCAATGTCGGCGCCGATCGACCAGCGCATGCCGGACGCCTGGTCGCCAACGTGGCCCGCTCGAGTTGCGCGTTCGAGGAAGGCCACGAGCGCGTCCGCATCGGGCCAGCTCGCCGGGTTCGACTCGATGTGCATCGTGCCCGAGAGGTACAGAGACGCCGCCTGGGTCCCGCCTCCGTCGCCGATCATTTCGACGACGAGCGGAGCGTTCACCGGCTGATACGTTTCGCGCTTTCGACCGACGTACTTCACGGTCTTCTCGTACTGCTTCCATACCGCCAGTTGGTCGGAATCGGAGAGCAGGTCCGCCAGGCGCGTCGGATCGAACGGCGGCCGCTTTGGACCGCGTGCGTAGTTCGTCACCCACGCGGACTCGACCGCGAAGAAGTCGTTGTCGTGCATCTTCACGCCGACGAAGAACGGTGCGACGGCGCCGGGCATCGCCTTCGCCTCGGCGAGGGCATTCTTCAGCAGCGTCTTCGGCTTCTCGCCAATGTGCTGGAAGAGCAACAGGTCATAGTGCTCGGGGCGAAGAGCGATGCCGTCACGCATCTCCCCGAGGTTGATCGCGCGACCGTGCTCGACGAGCAGCTCGGCGCCGAGCTCGCGAAAGACCGCGTTGACCGCAGGTCCGAGCCCGCCGTTGGTCTGGGCGCCGACCACGACCGGCGAATAACCCATCGTCTCGGTGAGCTTCGCGTAGCCGCCTGACCGAGCGGTGGGTTCACCCGTGACGAGGTCGAGCCCGTGCGTTTCGTATTCGAGGATCCTGGCTTCCTGCTCGGCGCGAGACAGGCTACCGAGCCCCGCCCAGTCGTAGTCGGTGTAATAAGGACTCGGCGGCCGGACGTGATACGAGACAGAAGCGATACTCGACGTGCGAAGCCGCTCGAGCAGGTCGGGAGCATCAGCGGCGTAGATGTCCGCGATGGTGTTCGTCAGGTAGATGTCTACTGGAACCTGGTAGGTCTCGTGTATGTCGAGGATTCGCCGAACCGTCGCAACGCTCAGCTCCGGGTAGCTGAAGTCCTGCACATTGATGGCGAACATTACGTAGTCGCCGGTGTCGGCGCCGGCGGTCGTGGTCGCGGGGCTCGAGGCCTCCGCGGGCTGCGCCAGCGGTGGTGCGCCGGCGGCGAGCAGCGTCAGGATGAGCGCATATCGCGCGAGTCGGTCCAATCGGGTCGAGGTATCCATCGAGCCTCCTCATCGTGTGAGCGGAGAGTTCGCTGGCAGGCATCCCGTTGGACAGCAGAAGGTCGCTTTCGGTCTGATTATCAGCGCGGTGGACACGGTCGACACCAGTATCAGAACCGCGAGCGGTAGCGGCCTGCGGATGGTGTCTGAATCCGCAGACGCGTCTTCGTGAAAGGCCGGAAGGGGTCGGAACCATGCGACAGTCCGTGGGACGCGAACAC
>CAZXLQ010000295.1:0-6377 GCA_964641945.1 uncultured Clostridia bacterium | reverse complement strand
GTGCGACCCACGGCTATTTTCTTCGACCGCTCCGCGGTCGTCCCCCGGCGGTGAGCCTCTGCCAACTCAACGAACAGTGGACTAGTCCGCGAAGTCAGGCACAGTCCGGGGGACGCTCGCTACCTCTCACGGTTCTGGCACTCACGCCGTTGTAGCTACCGAGCTAGGCACCGGCGCGACCGAACATCGCGCGCACCGACGGCCGCTGCAGCACGATGATCGTCAGGACGCCGAGCACCGTTCCTATTGGCACAAGCAGGCACGAAAGCGCTGCGACTACTATGCAGAAGGTGTATCGCCTGCGAGCGGCCAGGGACCGGCCCGCCGCAAATACACACGCGGCGAACGTCCAACCGGCCAGAACAAGAACGGCTCCGATCGTGGCGAAAATTGCGCCAAACGCCTGCGCTGGAAACGGGTCCCCCGGGCTCTGCGGCGGTGGGTTGAGCAGGAATACGAGCCCGATCGTAAGGTGAATGATCGGGATGCACGCGAACAGCGCCACAATCGCCGCATAGACATAGTGCGCGATTACCAGCAACCGCAGATGTTCGGTGTCCTTGTCCATTGCTGTGTCCCTTCTCGCAAGACCTGGCCGGTTCGATCCTACCAGGACCAGAACTTGAACAGCTTGTAGCCTTGCACCACGTCGGCCGGCTGGATTCCGAACAGCGATGCGATGACGAATGTCGTGAGCCAGAATGACGAAGACACGATCGGAACCGTCCACATCAGAAAGAGCAGCCCGATAAAGACGTAGTTCTGATAGGGCGCGATCGCCTGCCTGACCCCATGCCCGAGATACGGCTCGATGGCTCCGAATCCGTCAAGTGGTGGCAACGGCAGCATATTGAAGACGAGTGCAGTGACCTGCAGCAGTCCAAGGAAGGCGAGTGCCGGACCGACAGCGGATTCCCTCACTCCCGGCACCAGCAGGACGAGGCCCATCAAGACCGCGATGATCAGATTCGCGGCAGGACCTGCAAGCGAAACTGCAGTCGCCCATCCACGGCTGCGCAGGCTGTCACGCTGGATGTAGACCGCGGCACCCGGCAACCCGATTCCTCCCGACACGAGAAACACGATCGGGAGAATGAACGAAAAGACCGGGTCCGTGTACTTGAGGGGATTGAAGGTCAGGTAGCCCTTTTCGCGGACTGAGGTGTCTCCGCCTTTGTACGCTACGATCGCGTGCGCGAACTCGTGCAGACAGACCGACACAATCCAGCCTCCCATCACGATCGCAAACGTCAAGTACTTTTCCATCAGCGACTTCCAGACGTATTCGGAAATGGGTATGCGGGTATCGGGTTCTCACATGGCAAAGGGGGCGGCGGATTGTCCGTCGCCCCCTAGCACATATCGATTTCGTTGTCGCGCAGCAGGAGCCGCGAGTTCACCAGGCTCGAGCCCGGCGCTTGACCGCATATTTTGTTGTCAGGCTCGCAGTGTGGACTCCCAAGGAGTACTCCGGTGTGTCATCGCCATCGGGCAACCGCTTCGCTCAGCCGCATTGCCCGTCTTCACGCTTCACAGTGCATTGGAGCGACCTCCGGTTCGGCGTGGAAGAACGAAGTTTCGTGCGACAGCGCCGAGTATAGTCCTCTCGTCATGGCGGTACAAGAAAGATTTCTTGCGGCCTTGCGTTCCACTTCGCGCAGGCCAGCAGCCGGCGGCCGTTGTACCCGGTGCTATACTCGAATCGGTTGGATCGGCGCTGTATCAATTCGATGAAAGGAGACGCGTCGAGTCCGGTTGCACCAGACTGGCTCGGCAGCAAACGTTCCAAAATGGCAATGAAGTACGCCGTCCGAGCGCTCGTCCTGGCCCTCGTCGCATCGATCGCTGCGCCGGCCGCATTCGCCGGAGATCAGAAAGCGGTCGCGCAGAAGCCGCTCGAGGTCAAAGAGAACCCGGCTATGATCGGCAAGCGCGACATCAACAAGCGCCAGATCGACTTCTACTCGCTCGAGAAGGAAGCCGCGCTCGGCGCCAAGCTCGCGGCCGACGTCGGTCAGCAGGCCAAGTTCGTTGACGATCCGATCATTGTCGAGTACGTGAATCGCCTCGGGCAGAACCTGGTTCTGCATTCCGACGCAAAGGTGCCGTTTCAGATCAAGGTCATTGACTCGGACGACGTGAATGCCTTCGCGCTTCCTGGCGGTTATTTCTTTGTGAACAAAGGACTTCTGCTTGCGGCGGATAACGAGGCCGAGCTCGCGGGCGTCATGGCCCACGAGATCGCCCACGTCGCGGCACGTCACGGCGTCGAGAACGCGTCGAAGGGGACGCTGCTCAACTACGCCACACTTCCGCTGATCTTCCTCGGCGGCGGCATCGGTTACGCGGCGCGTTCGGCGGCCAGCATTCTCGTTCCGGTCAGTTTCCTCAAGTTCAGCCGCAACGCCGAATACGAAGCCGATATGCTCGGCGCTCAGTACATGTGGGCAGCCGGATACGATCCGCGTGCCCTGGGTGAGTTCTTCGAGAAGCTGCAGGGCAAGGAAAAGAAGAAGCCTGGGACGCTCGCCCGGCTTTTCTCGACTCATCCGATCTCGGGCGACCGACTCACACGTGTCAATTCGCTTGTGGCCCGGTTCCCCGGGAAGGAAGAGTATCTCTTCACGACCTCAGAGTTCGACCGGGTCAAGGCGCACCTCCTCCAGATCACGAACGCACCGTCGGCCACGGGAGCTCCTCGCGACACCGGCCCGCAACGGCCGACACTCAAGCGTCGTCCGACGAACGATCCCAATCAGGCGCCGGATCCGATGGACCCGAATGCGCAGCCAGGTGACCCGGGTGCTCAACCGACGGCCCCGGACCGGCCCACGCTCAAGCGGCGCGATTCGGACGTGCCGGCTCCGGCAGGATCGCCGAATCCCTGAATTCGTCAGTTTTCATCATCACTCCTTCGCCGAAAGGTCTAGGGCGCCGGTTTGGAGCCGGCGCCCTTCTTGTTTCCGGCGGACAGTAGGGCGGAACGCGAGTGTTGCCTTGTTTCACTGGCGAGTTTGCGAGTCCTTTGCGTCTCAGCGAGAAACACCAACGTGCGAAGGCGCTTCTCGCTGCGACGCAAGGGACTCGCAAACTCGCCCAGCAGGCGCCGAGAAATGGGAAACTCTTCCCACCGCTCTCACGTTTCTTTCGCCGACAAAGACAGAAAGCTGGATTGCCCTCTGACGGTCCTCCGTGACAGATCTACGGTTGCTCCGTAGTATTCGCGATGGCGTGTCCCACGCGGCGGCAAGCTGACATCGGAGACTTCACTTACAAATCCCCAATTCGAAAAAGGAAGACCGAGGTGAATTTTCGCGCCTTTTCCCTGATCCTGGTTCTCGTCGCGGGTTCCGTCCTGCCGGCTCTTGCCGAAGAGCGAGTGGTCGCCCCCAACGAGAATCTCGTCGTCGACGGTATCCCGTCGATTTCAATGGACATCGCCGACCAGGTCGGCTCCTACAACGAATTCCGATCGGCAGGGCTCTCGAGTTGGCATCCGACCCGCCGCGAGATGCTCATCGGCACCCGCTTCGGCGACGTGCCGCAGATTCATCGCGTCAAGTTTCCGGGTGGAGATCGGCAGCAACTGACGTTCTTTCCGGAGCGAATCGGCGGCGCCTCGTACCAGCCTACGACCGGCGAGTACTTCATATTCAGCAAGGACATTGGCGGCAATGAGTTCGCCCAGCTCTTCCGCTACGACCTCGCCTCGGGAAAAGTCACGCTCCTGACCGACGGCAAGTCCCGCAACAGCATGGGTCCGTGGTCTACCGCGGGTGACCGGCTGGCCTATACCTCGACCCGGCGAAACGGTGCCGATGTCGACTTCTATGTCATCGATCCGACCAATCCATCGTCGAACCGAATGCTCGCCGAGGTTCAGGGCGGGGGCTGGGGCCCCATGGACTGGTCGCCCGACGACAAGTGGATCATTGGCGGCGAATACGTCTCGGTCAACGAGAGCTACCTCTGGATGTTCGACTCGACGTCCGGTGCCAAAACGCTGCTGACGCCGAAGGACGGCACGAAGATCTCGTGGGGCGGCGCCGTGTTCTCGAAGGATGGCAAGGGCCTCTACGTCACGACCGACAAGGACTCGGAGTTCCAGCGCCTCGCCTACATGGACCTGGCAACAAAATCGCTGACGTTCCTGACGACGGACGTGAAGTGGGACGTCGAGGACTTTTCTCTCTCCGACGACGGTAAGACGATCGCGTTCGTCACGAACGAAGATGGCATCAGCGTTCTGCACCTTCTCGACACGAAGTCGAAGAAGGAGCGTCCGGCCCCGAAACTCCCGTCGGGTGTCATCGGCGGTGGCGAGTTCCACAAGAACAGCCAGGACCTCGGCCTTACCATCTCGTCGGCGCGATCGACCTCGGATGTCTACTCGGTGAACGTGAAGACCGGCAAGGTCGAGCGCTGGACCGAGAGCGAGACGGGCGGCCTGAACACGGCGGCGTTCGCCGAACCGGAGCTCGTCCGATGGAAGAGCTTCGACGGATTGACGATTTCCGGCTTCCTCTACCGTCCGCCGGCCGGGAAGTTCTCGGGCAAGCGGCCGGTTATCATCAACATCCACGGTGGACCGGAAGCTCAGTTCCGTCCGACCTTCCTCGGCCGCTCCAACTACCTGATGAGCGAGCTCGGGATAGCCATGCTCTTCCCGAACGTTCGAGGCTCGGCCGGTTACGGCAAGACGTTCCTTACCCTCGACAACGGCTACAAGCGCGAGGACTCGGTCAAGGACATCGGGGCCCTGCTCGACTGGATTGCGACGCAGCCGGATCTCGACTCGAGTCGCATCCTCGTGACTGGCGGCAGCTACGGCGGCTACATGACGTTCGCCGTGGCGACGCATTACAACGACCGAATCCGCGCGTCGCTTGCGATCGTCGGCATCTCGAACTTCGTCTCGTTCCTCGAGCGGACCGAGAGTTATCGGCGGGACCTGCGGCGGGTGGAATACGGCGACGAGCGTGATCCCGCCATGCGCGAGTTCCTGCTGAAGATCGCTCCGCTCAACAACGCGAAGAAGATCACGAAGCCGATGTTCGTGGTTCAGGGCAAGAATGATCCTCGCGTCCCGCTCAACGAGGCCGAGCAGATGGTCGCCACTATCAAAGCGAACAACACTCCGGTCTGGTACCTGATGGCCAAGGACGAGGGCCACGGATTCTCGAAGAAGAAGAACGCCGACTTCCAGTTCTTCGCGACGGTCCGATACGCACAGGAATACCTCCTGAAGTAGCTCGTCTGGACGGCGCGGCTCGCTGACCGCGAGCCGCGCGAGACCGGGAGCGATAGCGACCGGGTGAACGATCGGTTCGATGACACACGTCGTCGCTCGGGTCCACCCGGTCGCCGTTGCTCCCGGTCCCGTTTCGCGGATGGCCCTAATCTCTTCCCGACTCGATGGCCGAGCCGACGGCGTCGAGCAATTCACTGGCCGTGAACGGCTTAGGCAGCTCACTCACCGCGCCGAACTTCCTCGCAGACGAAAGATAGTCCGGAAGACCCACTGCTCCGCCCGACATGGCCACTACGGTCACCGCAACATAGGTCCTGACGAGCTCCGAGATAGTCTCGATTCCGTCCATGTTCGGCATGAAAATGTCGCACAGGACGACCTGATACGGCGCCGACGCGAACATCTTGAGCCCGACAGCACCATCGGGCGCGACGTCGACCGAGTAGCCGGCCTGCTCGAGGATCTCGCGACAAACGTCACGAATACCGGGATCGTCGTCAATCACGAGCACGCGGGCCATTGGTGGTCCTCAGGACGGTATCTTCCGCAGCTCCGTGATGACGTCGGCGGCTGCCTCTTCGGTGATCGTGAACTCGACCTTGTCGCCCGGAGCAATTCCGGTCAGAAGCGAGGCATCCTTGACGTCGAACCACATCGTCATCGCTTCCATGAAGCCTTCGATTTTCTCGTGGTTGATTTTGACACGACTCTTCTCGACGTTGACGACCACGACGACCCCGAGCCCCTTGTGCGTGGCGCCCGTGGCCGCAGCTGTCATCGGGGCGTGCGTCGCGCACGACAGCGAATGCGAGATCGCGAGAAACGCAAAAGCGACAACGGCGAGAACACCACGTGACATCGGCTGGACCCTTCCTTCGGATTCGATGGCCGCGATGATACCGGGACGATGGAACGGGCGGCAACTCGGCGCTGCACGGCACGCACCGGTATTTACGGCGACGATCGCGGGTTCGTCGCATTCACTTTGCCGAGTCACGTGCTCCCGGCAAGGCACCACCGGCCGCCTCGAGTTTCAGAACCGCGAGCGGTAGCGAGCGGCCTGCGGACGGTGACGGAAATCGCGGATTCGCCGGTGCAGAGTGAACGAAGTGATCGGAACCGTTCG
>CAZXLQ010000294.1:0-6385 GCA_964641945.1 uncultured Clostridia bacterium | reverse complement strand
TCGCGGCTCGAGGATCGGGGATCCGGTTGCGGGCCTTCCCCGTTCCTTGAGCCGCGAGCGGTAGCGAGCGTCCCAAGGACAGTGCCCGAAACCGCATCATCATCGATGCGACCGTCCGTGGGACGCTCGCTGCCGCACGCTGTCCTGCGTTCCTAGAAATCCTTTAGAACCTTAATGCGAAATCGAGTCGTAACCGTCACCGCGAGGGCGCGAAACCGGCCGCAGCCCCGACGTCAAGGAGGATTCACTTCATGTTGGTGACGGAAGAACTCAACCAGGCCAAGGTCGAAGCCTTTGGCGAGAAGATGTTTTCGATTCTCAACGGCGGCGCGATTGGGATGATGATCAGTATCGGTCATCGCACCGGCCTTTTCGACGCCATGGCAAATCTCGAGCCTGCGACGTGCGACCGGATAGCTTCCGCGGCGGGGCTGCGAGAGCGCTACGTGCGCGAGTGGCTCGGCGCAATGGTGACGGGAGGGATCGTCGAATACGACGCGCCTTCGCGCACCTACACACTTCCCCCCGAGCACGCCGCGATGCTCACGCGCGCAGCAAGCCCGAACAACTTCGCAGTGACGACGCAGTTCCTCTCGGTGCTCGGCGGCGTCGAGGACCAGATCGTCCAGCGTTTCTTCGAAGGGGGTGGGGTCCACTACGCCGAGTTCGGCAGGTTTCACGACGTCATGGCCGAGGAAAGCGCACAGACCGTTGTTGCGGGGATCTTCGAGCACATCCTTCCAATCGTTCCGGGACTGACGGAGCAGCTCGAGTCCGGAATCGACGTCCTCGACGTCGGTTGCGGCCGCGGCCGCGCGATTATGGCGATGGCGGCGCGATTCCCGCGGAGCCGATTCACGGGCTTCGATTTCTCTAACGACGCCGTCGACAATGCGAACTCCGAAGTTCGCCGACGAGGGCTCGCGAACATTCGCTTCGAGGCGCAGGACGCCGCCGCAATCGATCCGACGCTTCGTTTCGACCTCGTCACGGCATTCGACGCCATTCACGACCAGGCGCAGCCCCATGCAGTGCTGGATGGCATCGCAAGGGTGCTGCGGCCGAACGGTGTCCTTCTCATGCAGGACATCGAGGGATCGAGTCACGTCGAAGGCAATCTCGCCCATCCTCTCGGGGCGTTCATGTACACGATCTCGTGCATGCATTGCATGACGGTCTCGCTTGCGAACGACGGAGCGGGACTTGGCGCGATGTGGGGGCGTGAGGTCGCGCTGCGAATGCTCGCGGAAGCGGGCTTCGACGACGTGACCGTGCAGAACCTGCCGCACGACATCATCAACGCGTACTACGTCGCGCGAAAGGCGTGACACTACAGAACCGCGAGCGGCGCGAGCGGCCTGCGGACGGTCTTTGCCGGTGCAAGTCTTTCGCACCGTCCGCAGTACGCTCTCTACCGCTCGCGGTTCTGTAGTCTCTACGTGATGGTCACCGGAAACGGCATGAAACTGAGCAGGAAGATCACGAGCACGATCGCCGCCACGATCCATCGAGCACGACCAACACCTGGGCCGTCGTCTAGCGTCGCCGGATGCGGCCTGAACGCCAGCAATGCGAGGATGGCGACGTAGAGGAACCAGACAGGACTGCTGTAGCGGATGAACGATACGATCGCCAGGGTCGCGACGATGCCGAAAAACACGAGCGACACCGTGCGGTGTCCGCGTCGACCGGCGAGCGCAGCAACTGCGTGGCCTCCGTCGAGCTGTCCGACCGGTATCAGATTCAGTCCCGTGGCGAACATCCCTATCCACGCGGCGAAGTAGATCGGATTCCAGTTGATCGCCTCCGGCAGATCGAGCATCCGAGCGAGCAGCGTGAAGAGCAACGGGTCATGGAAGACGATGCCGCCCTCGCTCGCGTCAGCCGTCGCCGGCGTCGCGAATATCAGGCCGACGACGCTCGCAGGCAGTGCGAAAACGAATCCCGCGATCGGTCCCGCTACGCCCACGTCGAACAACGACTTGCGATTCGGGAACGGCGATCGGATCCGGATGAAGGCGCCAAACGTACCGATGAGAATCGGCGGCGGTGCCGGAAGAAAATACGGCAGCGAGGCGTCGATGCCGTAGTACCGGCACGCGATGTAGTGTCCCATCTCGTGGGCGCCGAGAATGACGAGCAGCGTGATCGAAAAGACGAGCCCGCTCCCGATGTAGGTCCCGTCATTCGTGACGGCTCCGACAATCGCCGTTGCAAGTCCGGCGAGCCCCGTATCTTCCGGAACCGGCAGGTCGATCGAGAGCAGCGTGCCCATGAGCGTCGTCGTGAAAAACGTCGCCACGAGAAGGCCCACGTGGAGGCACACCTGTCCAAACGTGATTCCCCGCATACGCGCCGGCTCGGGCGGATCGTAAGTCCACGCCTGAACGTCACCGGCGACCGGCAGAGCGGGTTCGGAGTTCGACACGGACGGTAGAAGGTCCTCGGTTACGCCTGCAGCTCTTTACCCGGCTTGAAGCGGATCGTCTTGCCCGGCGGAATGTCCGTGACCTCACCGGTTCGCGGGTTCCGACCAACGCCGCGCTTGCGAGGCTTCACGACGAACACCCCGAACCCGCGCAGCTCGATACGCTCACCCCGTTTCAAGGCTTCCTTCATCGAATCGAAGAGAGCCTCGACCGCTTCTTCGGCCTTGACCTTCGAGACACCCGTGCGCTCGGCAACATTGTTCACAATATCGACCTTGATCACCGCGTGTCCGGAACTCGCCCGCGCAAGGGGCGCGCACCGCTCCTTTAATGGAATGAGACCGACCGTTTCCGCTCTGGAAATGGGAAAGATACGTGTGGTTACGAAAGCACCGCCATTCTAGAGTTGGACCCACAGCGTGTCAAGCGATTGATTTGATGCGAGTTGCGGGAACGGCCCTCGGACCGACCCGGGTCGCCGACGAGGTTTCCGGGGCGCGTGTATTTTCGGCAATGAACGACGCTCTTTAGCTTTGCCCCAGTCAATGACGAGCAAACGATCAGGAGAATCACAATGACGAATCGACCCAAGAGCCACGAGATGAACGCGAACCTGAGAGCATTCGCAAAGGCCCTGTTGACCGCGACTCGTGTAACCACGATGGTTGCGCTTCCCTTCTGGGGGCTCCAGGGCGTTGCGCCTGCGACGGCGCTGGCCGCTCCCGTGCAGAAGTCGCCGGCTCGGGCGATCAATCAGACGGCTCGACAACTTGTCCGCGCAGTGCGCGTCGGCGAACGACAAGGGCAGGTCGAGATTCTTGCGCACGTGATTTCCGTTCACAGTGGAATTCCCACGGCGACGTTGCTTGCTGGAAACAGCATTGCGACTTCGACACCGGCCGCGATGACGGCCCGGGCCGCGGGCATTTCGTTCGAGACGGCAGTCGAGCGCCTCGGGAACGGAGAGAAAGCTGGAAGGGTGATCGTGGACTCGGGGGCGGACGCTGCAGCGGCACAGGCCCTGCTGGTGGCGGCGCTTGCCGGTGTGAACGCGAACGCTCGTGCGGCGGCTTCCGGCGCACCGGACACGGACGAGGACGGAGTGCCGAACGCAATGGACAGCGACGCCGACAATGACGGCATCGAGAACCGGACGGACGTGGACGTCGACGGCGACGGAACCTCGAACCGGGAGGACGGCGACGTCGACGATGACGGAATGGACAATGGCGACGACGACGACATCGATGGCGACGACGTTCCCAACAGCGACGATGACGACACGGACGGTGACGGCGACGACAACCGGTCGGATTCGGACGATGACGGTGACGGCACCAGCGACGACACGGATGAGGACGACGACGGCGATAGCACGGACGACTCAGATGACACCGATGACGACTCCGGCGATGACTCTGACGACGACTCGGATGACGACTCCGGCGACGACTCCGGCGACGACTCCGGTGACGACTCGGGTGACGACTCGGATGACGACTCCGGCGACGACTCGGATGACGACTCCGGCGACGACTCGGATGACGACTCCGGCGACGACTCCGGTGACGACTCCGGTGACGACTCCGGCGATGACTCGGATGACGACTCCGGAGACGACTCGGATGACGACTCCGGTGACGACTCCGACGACGATTCCGGCGACGACTCCGGCGACGACTCGGATGACGACTCGGACGACGACTCCGACGACGACTCCGACGACGACTCCAGCGACGATGGCGGATCGACGGGCGGCCGCATCGGGTAGAACGCCGAGCAGCCAGCGCAATTCGAAACGACGCGGACCTGAAAGGCTCAGGTCCGCGTCGTTCGTTCACGAGCGAAATCCGCTCCGGATTGCCTCTCTGCTACACTCGGCCTTCGACCATCACTTCGTCCGGAGGTCCGCCAATGGCCGACGAGCACGCTTCACTCAACATCACTTCAATGCTCAACGAGCATCGCGTTTTCGAGCCTCCGACGGCCTTCCGCGAGGCCGCGAACGTCTCGGGACTCGCGGCCTACGAGGCGCTGTATGCCCGCTCGATCGCGGATCCCGAGAAGTTCTGGGCCGAGATTGCGGCGACATTCGAATGGTCGACCAGGTGGTCATCCGTGCTCGAGTGGAACCACCCATTCGCGAAGTGGTTCGTAGGCGGTCGAACGAACATCTCCGTGAACTGCCTCGACCGGCACGTGAGGACCGCTCGACGCAACAAGGCGGCGATCGTATGGGAGGGCGAGCCCGGTGACGAACGGATCCTCACCTACCAGACGCTCCATCGGGAGACGTGCCGTTTCGCGAACGTCCTGAAGAGTCTCGGCGTGAAGTCGGGTGACCGCGTCGCGATCTACATGGGCATGGTGCCCGAGCTCGCGATCGCGATGCTCGCCTGCGCGCGCATCGGCGCCACTCACAGTATCGTCTTTGGCGGCTTTTCGGCAGACGCCCTTCGCGACCGTATCAACGACGCCGCGGCAAAGGTCGTCGTCACGGCGGACGGCGCGCATCGGCGCGGAACGATCGTCGAGCTGAAGGCCGCAGTCGACGCCGCCGTCGTGCAGTGTCCTTCCGTCACCGACGTCGTCGTGTATCGCCGAACCGCGCACCATATCCACATGGAAGCCGGACGCGATCACTGGTGGCACGAACTGATGGAGGCGGCCCCGTCCGACTGCCCTGCCGAGCCGCTCGACAGCGAACATCCTCTCTACATCCTCTACACGTCGGGGACCACCGGGAAACCGAAGGGCATCGTGCACACGACCGGCGGCTACATGGTGGCGGCCGCCGCAACGATGCAGTGGGTCTTCGACCTGAAAGAGGACGACACCTACTGGTGCACCGCCGACATCGGGTGGGTCACCGGGCACTCGTATGTCGTCTACGGCCCGCTCGCGAACGGCGCGACGACCTTGATGTACGAAGGCGCTCCGAACTGGCCCGAGCCGGATCGCTTCTGGCGGATCATCGAAAAGTACCGGGTGTCGATCTTCTACACGGCGCCGACGGCCATTCGGGCGTTCGTGAAATGGGGCGAAGGATGGCCCCGAAAACACGACCTCACGAGTCTTCGCCTGCTCGGCACCGTAGGTGAGCCCATCAACCCGGAAGCGTGGATGTGGTACGCCAAGGTAATCGGCGGCGGACGTTGCCCGATCGTCGACACGTGGTGGCAGACCGAGACCGGCTCGATCATGATCTCGCCGCTTCCGGGCGCCACGCCCACGAAGCCCGGATCCGCAACGCGTCCGATGCCCGGAATCGAAGTGGACGTCGTCGACAAGGACGGGAAGCCGGTGCCGGCGAACGCCGGCGGGTACCTGGTCATTCGAAAACCCTGGCCGTCGATGCTGCGGACGATTCACGGCGATCCGGACCGGTACGTCGAGCAGTACTGGACCGAAATGCCCGGCGTCTACTTTGCCGGCGATGGTGCGCGGCGCGACGAAGACGGCTACTTCTGGATCATGGGACGCGTCGATGACGTCATCAACGTGTCGGGCCACCGGCTAGGAACGATGGAGATCGAGAGCGCGCTCGTGAGCCATCCTACCGTCGCGGAGGCCGCGGTCGTCGGCAGGCCCGACGACTTGAAGGGCAGCGCCATCGCCGCGTTCGTCACGCTCGAGTCGGGCCAGGAGGCGTCCGATACGCTTCGCGAAGAGCTGCGTCAGCACGTGGCGAAAGAGATCGGTCCGCTTGCGAAGCCGGACGACATCCGGTTCACGGATCAGCTGCCGAAGACGCGATCCGGAAAGATCATGCGACGACTGCTGAGGTCGATCGCGGCGGGTGAAGCATCGACCGGCGACACGTCGACCCTCGAAGACTCTGCAGTACTCGAACGGCTCCGCGCCGAGGAGGAGTGACACGGATCGACTGCCAGGCGGACCTGGTCCCCGTTCCTCGAGCCGCGAGCGGTAGCGAGCGTCCCACGGACAGAGCCTGA
>CAZXLQ010000293.1:3219-6386 GCA_964641945.1 uncultured Clostridia bacterium | reverse complement strand
TCTGGCCGAAGAAGGTCAACGCGAACCGTCGGAGGTCGCGATGAGCTACGCGATGGCGCGGCATCCGATCGGATGTGCATGTGGAGTCCACGGGATCGGAGAGCTGGTGGAGCCGGATCTGTCGATCTGGACGCCGCCGGACGTAGTCGCGTGGTTGGCGAACGTGAGTGCGCAGATCGCCTCCTTCGCGCGGGATATCGCGTCAGTGCAGTCCGCGCTCGAAGGAACTGCGGAAGGATCTCGGTTCCTTGGCGACTGGCGAACGTTCAAGACCCAATGGGGTCAGTGGTACAACCGGTACGCGGGTCCGGACGCGATTCGTCGAGCCTTGGCGGTGACCGGAGACCCGTTTGGCAACGAGTCGAGGTCGTACGTTCGTCGATACAACGCGCTCGAAGGTCGCTTTCGGACGCTCACGGGTCGCGCGCCAACCTCCGTCATCGAGCTGCGAGAATCGGAGGAGCCAAGCGTCGCTCGGGATGTGAATCGAGGCCTCATGCTGTGGGCGGTGATCGGCATCGCTGGCATCGTCGGGCTCGGGTACTTGGCCAGCAACTACGCGAAGATCCGGATGATGAGCCGGCTCGCGTTCAACCCGCGCCGCAGGCGCCGGAATCGGAGGCGGTGATGTCGTACAGGTTCAAGGGTCTCGGTCAGACAGCGAAGCCCAGCGCTCCCACCGAGGACCGAACGGTCTCCGACTGGACGGCAGCGGCGCGAGCCGGCGGTGACATCGTCTCGGGGATCATCCGCGCTGCGACTTCCCCAGGCGCTCCGACAACTCCAGCGGCGGAGCCGACCTACGCCGAGCCAGCTTACTACCCGACGGCGTACCAGTCCTCCTCGGACTCGTCGTGGGTCCTTCCGGTCGTCATCGGCAGCATGGCGCTGCTCGGAATCGGCGCCTTCGTGATGATGCGGCGTCGGCCGGTGTCGGCGAACAAGCGTCGGAAGCGCCGTCGCAGTCGGAGGTCGTCGGCGAAGAAGAGCAGTCGTCGACGCGGCGTGAGGGGGAACTACGCGTACGAGCACATCTCGCATCCGGACAAGTACCCGGTGCGGAAAAACCGGCTTACGAAGGCACAGCGCGCTCGCATGTCGAAGAAGTCGTTCATCTTCCCGAGCCGTCGTGCGTGGCCGCTCAACAACGCGCGGCGCGCGTATGCGGCGATCCAGTACCTGCGGATGGGACGGGTCGGCTCGGCCAGTGACTTCAACGAGATCCGCAACGCCGTCCGCACGCGCTATCCGCGCGTCTGGGACATCTACGGCAAGAACCTCACCTGGGAGCGCTCGAAGGCAGCCAAGGCCAAGGCGAGCCGCTCTCGCTCGCGGCGTTCGAGGCGTGGCGGAGCCCGTCGCGCTCGCATGGCGGCGAACGCTGGAACGGTTGGATGGCATCGTTTCGGCGGCATGTACCGTCAGGGCCACTGGGCATGGGACGGCAGCAGTCCTTTCTCCCGCGGAGACCTTCTCTCGTGGGATGAATCCAGACGATCCTTCGTGCCGGTAGCGGACAACGTGACGCTTGACGAAGCGAACGCTTTGATCCGTCGGCGCCAGCTCGGGTAGGAGAACATCGATGAGCTACCGGTTGCCGAGTCTGGCCCAGGTCGAACCGCCGCCGTTGCGCCCCGTCCCGTGGGTCGCGGTGCTCGGGTGGGGTGTCGTCGTTGCAGCGGCGGCCGGTCTCTTCTACGCGGTCGCGAACTTCGACGCCCAGCCAACTCGGTCGGTGCGTCGCAATCGGCGTCGAGCGTCGCGTCGCGTACGCAAGAATCTGTTCGATCAGCACGACCCCGCGTACGTCTCGGGACAGTACGCAGCACGCCTTGGAATGAAGAACGTCCCGATGAACGACGTGGAGTTCATGAGGAGCCCGGCGGCGAAGGCTCCGAGGGCGATCGACTCCTGGCGCATGGGCTGGCGGGACTTCAACTCGGGACATGTGTTGCCGATGTTGAAGAACGCCCGGCGCACTTCGCGCCCGGCCAAGCCGAAGTTCAGCGAACTCGGCATCGTGATGGCGGTGGGCACTGTCCGGTCGTCGTCAACGCCGAAGAAGGCGGACGTTCTTCCTCCTGGTGTCGCGGCGAAGTTCAAGAAGCTCCCTCCGGGGATCTACAAGTACGGCTACGGCCCGAAGAAGGGCGAGGTCATCCAGAAGTTCAAGAGCACGTCGCTGCGAGGTGCGCTTACTTCCGCTCGGATCGGTGCGAAGGCGGTTCACGAGTACCACTGGGTCGTCGACAACTTCGATCCGTCTTTCCCGGTGGTCATCCGCGGGATCGATGACCAGGGCAAAACGTTCTTCCGGGTGGAGGAGTTCGCTCAGCAGCTTGAGCGCGCGCCCGCTCGTGTGATGCGTTCTCGTGCGAGTCGGTGATGAGGCGAACAAGTCGACAGCCGAAGCGAAGGACGAGCAGGAATCCGATTCCGCCTCCTCCGCGAGATCCCAATCGCAATCAGCTACTGGCGTGGGCTCAGCGTACCTATGCGCCGGGCACGCCAGTCTTGCTGGGAGATCAGGAGTGGATCGTCGGCTTCCCTCCTCCTCAGACCGTTGAGGCCGTCACTGTTCCGGAAGGAACGCGAGGTGAGGTCGTTCGGGTCGAGATGGTCAAGGAGGACGACGGGTGGGTCGGCGTGTGGATCAGCGTTCGCCTGCACGATGCTCGTTCGTACGCTGCCGGCAATGTGGACCCTTGGGTCCTGAAGGACATGGACGAGCTGTGGGCGGAGCTTGATCGGCAGAAGACGAGCGTCGTCAGCAAGCGTCTGTACCGCAACGACTACACGCTGGGTCGGATTCAGCCGCTTGCTGACAACTGGCCGACGCCTGTTCCTACGAAGAGGACGGACCTGTCTCGATCGCAGCGTCGTACGAGCTACAAGCTGAGGAACAACCCGGCACCTCCTCCGCCGTTGAGTTGGATGGACCTGCCAGCGTGGATCAAGCGAACGTACGCTGACGGAACGAGCGTGATGTTGAAAATGCCGGTTTCAGCAGTCTCATCTTATGGGATCGTCGATCTCCCGGCGGGGACGAAGGGTCGCGTGGTCTACGTCGGAGACAACGTGGATGACGAGCTGGGCCACCGTCACTACCGCATGGACGACGTGACGATGACTGTTGCTCCGTATCCGTCCTATACGATCCCGGGCGA
>CAZXLQ010000293.1:0-3119 GCA_964641945.1 uncultured Clostridia bacterium | reverse complement strand
CTCAAGGCACTGTTTCGCAAGTCCGGATTGGCGGTGAACTCGGCGAATGACAGCGACTCGCTCGCCGAAGAGTTCGCCCGCACGATCAACATGACCGCCTCGGAGATTTCCAGGTGGCACCAGGATCCTCGGAGCAAGCTCGCCTCTCTGCCGCACATCAGGCGCGAGCTGCCCCTGCTCGCAGAGATGAAGAAGACGCCTGCGTCCAGGTGGACCCCTCGGATGTGGGACAAGGCGATGCGTGCGGTGAACTTCGTGAAGCGGCACGAGGCGCAGATGAAGGCGCAGGGCAAGCGGTTCGGGTCTGGCCGCATGCATGTGACGCCCAAGCGGGTCATTGCGCTGATGAACTGGGGTAGGAAGACGCCTGGCGCCTCTTTCTCGAAGACGATCGGATAGCCGATGCGGTGGGGTTCGTTCGCGTCGGGTGTGCTCATCGCCTCTGCTCGAACGGGCAGAGTCTTGCTTTTGAAGCGGAGCGGCGAGGTCATGGATCCTGGAACCTGGGCAATCCCAGGCGGCAAAGTGGAGCCCGGAGAGAATCCGCAGCGAGCCGCTTTCCGTGAGGCTCAAGAGGAAGCGGGACTTCTTGGATCGATGCTGGTCACCGGTCCGGTTTACTCATTCAAGGAACCGAACTTCGAGTTCCAGACCTTCTTGGGAATCGTCGAGGACGAGTTCGATCCGGTGCTGAACTGGGAGAGCGACGACTGGGGCTGGTTCAGCCTTTCAAGACCGCCTCGTCCGCTGCATCCTGGCGTACGGGAGATGCTGGATCGGCGAGGTCCACAGATTGCTGCCGAGATTCAGCGCTTCCGTGCTACTGTTGCCTGACCCTGGGCATCCGAAGAGAGCGTGTTGCATGGCCTTCTACTCTGTCTGGGATTGGAATCGGAACTCGTACCGCGTGTACGAGACACGAACGCCTGTGAGCGTCGGTGATGATCCGAAGGCTCCGAAGCCGTCGGTCAGCAATCCGATCGGAGCCGACCCGGACACGGATGCCAATCCAATCCCTTCGGGAGCGAGGCTGGTCGGGTACTCGCACTTCGCTCGCGGGGAGATTCGCCGCATGCCGACATCGATCCTCGGCGACAACGGAGATGACGGTACGTCGTCCGGCTCCTGGTTCACGCATCCGGTCGTGATGTTCATGGCCGGAGCGGCGGCAACCGTGGCCTACTTCAAGTGGTGGGAGGGGAAGCGATGAGCAAGTCGAGTCGTCGGATCGACGAGCCCGCTCGTCCGATTCGTGGTCCAGCGATGGACACGAAGTTCGGTCGTGACGTCGATCCAGATCGCGTGAAGCCATCGCGCGGACGAGACTTCGACGCCGCCATGGATCGGTATGAGGTGTTCCACGCGAAGCGACCGCTGAGGTCAGTAGAACTGAAGCACGACTTGCCGACGAGCTGGGTGTGTGTCGGTCAGGCGATCAGCACCATGTACCGCACTGACAAGTGGCACGACGACGGAGACGACGAGGACTACAAGCACGTCCACGATCACAGCGACGGCAAGGAGTACACCTTCGGGAAGGGCGTTCTCGTCTACGAGCCCACTCGCGAAGCTCGTCGCAGCGTGGTGGATGATGGTCGCGGGAAGAAGGTCAAGTCGAATCCGGACGCAGACCCGGAGCCGTTGCCTGTGCCCGAGCCAAAGGCCCTCACCTTGCTGGGCTACTGCCTGGGGATTTTCGTTCGTCGCTTCGACGATGAGGAGGTCTACGAGCTGAATCCTCGCGGGTGCTACCTGTTCTGTTCGCCGACGGGCGATCTACTCGCGCTCTACTCTCCGAAGAAGCAGCCTGATGGGTCGAGCGGTTTCTTGGCTGTGCTGGCGGGTGGCAAACTCCGTGTGGTCGAAGACGGGATTGACGGGTGAGGGATGGACGCGGGAGTTGCAGCTCTGATTGCGCAGTGGGGCGGTTTCGGAATCGTGCTCGCCGCAGTGGGTTGGTTCGCGTGGGATCAGCACTCGGAGCTGAAGAAGTACAGGTCTGCTCCGAACGATCACGCGGAGGCCATCAAGAAGCTTCAGAAGGAGCACGCTGAGGCCGTGCAGGTGCTTCAGAAAGAACACGCGGAGAGGCTCAGCGCTGTCCAGAGCGAGCGCGTGAACGATGCCAAAGGCGTGGCTCAGACGCTCCTCGGGCTACAGGCTCAGTTCAACGAGTCGGTGAATGCGATGACGATGCAGAGCCGAGACCTCACGGTGGCGGTAGAGCACCTGCATCAACTGGCGGAGGGAATCGATCGAAGGATCGAGCTGCTTGAAAGGAAAGGTTCGCGATGACCATCTCCCTCAGCGAGGCGACCCCTCCGGTCGAAGTGCGAGATCAAGACGAAGACGCACCCGAAGAGGTGCGCGCTCTGAGACGGCTTCTGGAGCAGTACGAAGAGAACGCGAGGAAGCGACTCGGAGAACTGCGCCGCGCAAGCCTTCGAGCTGTTGCCAACGAGGAGACAGAGGATCCTCCGACCAAGCGAATCTCCGTCCCTCGTTGATTTCTTCTTGACCTAGGCTTTCGAGTCACGTAGTGTCCGGCTCGAAGACCTCAGGGCGCCGACCCTCACCTGTTACGGCTAGGTCGAAACGGGTGACGTGTGTCCAATGGCCCTGGTCTACAAGCGCAGCACGAAGAATGCGGCTCGTCGGTACGAGAGATCGTCCGGCATGGAGCCGAATCCTGGCGTGAATGCGATGACCGTGGTGAACCCGGGCCGTCCGCCGCATCCGAATCCGTTTCAGTGGATCGAGGGTCGTGGGCAGCGTCATGTCCATCAGAGTCGGGCCTATGAGCACTTCGACACTGCAAAGCGGTGGCGAGGTCGTGCTCAGCATCCGAGCGCTCGGCTCTACCCTGTCGACGAGCGCGGGACGATCGTCAGTCGTCCCGTCCCGGCCAGCCTGCTGAAGAACAGTTCGAGGAGGAACGAGATGGCGTACAACATCGAAGCCCTTCGCCGCGCGATGAGGGCGAACATGTCCGCAGAGGACCGTGAGGCCATCAAGGCGGCGGCTCGCGGCATCGACGTCGGCAAGGCCCCGAAGAAGGCTCGCACTCGTCGGACTGGCGGGACCACGGAGACGGTGAGCGCTGCGGGCGCGACGATCTC
>CAZXLQ010000292.1:0-6474 GCA_964641945.1 uncultured Clostridia bacterium | reverse complement strand
TCGACGCCTGCGAATCGGTACTTTCCGCTGCCGAAGAGCGACATTACGGCTCTCGAAAAGGAAAGGGGGCGAAAAAGTCGGAAATTCGTCGGGTTCTCGTCGTCACTTTGGCCCCCGTTTCGGGGCAAGGTGGGTGCCGTCTGGAACCACGACCGGAAGCGAATGCCTGTCGAAACTATAGCACGGGGCCGGAGGGGCAGGTGACAAAGCGAATGAAGGTGACGATCACGACAATGCGCAGGGTGACGGTCGTCGTTTCCCGCCCAGCGCCCTGTGACGCGCCGCCGACAGACGCGGCCGCGCTGGACGTGTTCCCAGATGTAGGCCGAGTCGTGAGCTGCCGGAGGCCACACGATGCAGAAGGAGTGAGCCGCCCGTCGCCAGTCCGCCGAGCGAAACTCTGGAATCCCGAGGAGTAAACGTCATGAAGCAGAAGCCTCCCGTAATTCGCCGGTCCCTCATCCTCTCCGTGGCGACTTGTCTCCTCGCCGCACAGGGAGTGGCGCCGGTCGCGTCGGGTCATTCGCGGCTCACGCCCCTTGCCATCGCTGCGAGGCAGGCGGAGCCGGTCCTCGTCGGCGGGGTCTACGACGGCCCGGCGACATATCAGTTCCCCGCACCCATCTGTTATCCCGGCCAGATCTTTACGACGTCGCTCTCCGGCGAGCTGACCGACGGCCAGGACGGGAGTTTTACCGGAAGCTTCCAGGAGTTAAGGCCGTTCCCGTGGAGGATCTATGATGTGATCGGCCAGGTCGACTCGGCCGGTCGACTGAGCGGCACGGCGCGCATCAGGCTCACAGAGGGGCACCCGGCCGATTTCCCCGGCTACTCGGCCACGCTCGACGGACTTGTGAACAACGACGGCTCGCTCCATCTCGTCTTCGAGGCCCCCGCAATCCAGATCGGATTCCAGACCTACTGCGCCGTGATCTTCACGCTCGACGTG
The DNA here is from genome assembly GCA_964641945.1 of uncultured Clostridia bacterium. Lineage (GTDB taxonomy): Bacteria > Acidobacteriota > Blastocatellia > UBA7656 > JADIYM01 > JADIYM01. Next base: position 5,525 of record CAZXLQ010000292.1, on the reverse strand, counting down.
ACGAACCAGCTTGGCGACTGCGAGATCGATCCGTCCGTCGAGGCGTTCGGGGTCTGGAGCACCGACGGAGGTGGCAACACCGTCCGGATCCCTGTTTCGTCGGAGGACTGCAAGTGGAGGGCCTCGCTGCGCAGCCCCGTGAGCTGGCTCGATTTCACGACCGTCAACGGGACCGGGAATGGCCAGATCAGCTATTCCTTCGGAAACTTCACCGGGACGGGCAGCGAATGTCAAAGTCGCACGGCACAGATCGACGTCCGCACGCGACGCACCACGAGGACGATCACCATCATCCAGGCGTCGGGCGATCTCGGCACTGACTGCGCCTGCCCGACCGAGTCGGTCGACAAGATCGCCTCGCGTCGCGGCGACGCGCTAGACGCCGCTCGGCGCTTTCGCGACGAGGTGCTCGAGCGCACCGAGCGCGGCCGGGAGTACACGCGCCTCTACTACGCGTTTGCCGGCGAGGTGACCGCGATCCTCGAGGCCAATCCATGGTTGTTCGTGCGCGCCGCCCGGCTGCTCGACCGTCACACGCCACATCTTCTCGCGCGGCTCGACACAGGGCGCGTCTCTATCTCGGACGCCGACCTCGAGGAGGTCCGCGTGTTGCTCGCGGACGTCGCCGCCTCGGGCAGCCCCGGTCTGCGTCGGGCAGTAGACCGTGTGCGGCGCGACCTCGTGAGCATCGAGGTCCAGGCCGAGCACGGCATCGCGGTTCGGTACGCCGACCCTTCCCCTTCGAAGCAGGCACGTTCCGTAGGTCCGCTCTTCACGGCCTTCGCCGGACTCGGCTCGTTGCGGCCAGCCGAGATCCTGGCCGTCGCCGCCCGCGGAAGCGCATACGCCCGCGCCGCCCGCGGGCACGCAAGCGAGGTCGCAACGCTGCTTGCCGCCAACCCGCGCCTCGCCCTACGAGCCCCCGTTGCCTTCGGCCGTCTGACCTCGCTTCTCGAGTCGGTCGTGCGCTCGGGCGGTGCGACGTTGGACGTGGCCTCTCGCGACGAGCTCGACGCGTTCCTGGCCGGTCTCGAGGGGCCGGCAAACCCCGAACTTCGCGCCTCGATCGTGCTGCTGCGGCGTGACCTCGGCACCCCGCGAGCCCTCGAGGGCTTCGGCATACGAACGCCGTCGCGCCCAATTGCCGGCGCCGCCGGTACCCGCCGAATCGCCGGTTCGGCTCTCGACTACGCGACCTATTTCGGCGGAGCCGATTCGGATACTTCTTTCCAGATCGCCCGCGACACGGCTGGCAACATCTACCTGACGGGCTGGACCTCGGCGACCGACTTTCCCGTGACGGGCGGCGTGCAGTCGAGTTACGGCGGGGGCGACTCGGACGCATTCGTCGTCAAGCTCGATCCGACCGGCTCATCCGTCCTCTTCGCCACCTACCTCGGAGGATCAGGGCAGGACATCGGTACCGGGCTCGCTGTCGACGCCGCGGGCAATGTCTATGTCTCCGGCTCGACGACGTCGCCGAATTTCCCCACCGCCTCGCCCCTGCAGGCAACACTTCGGGGCGAGCGCGACGCCTTCCTCGTCAAGCTCTCGCCGAGCGGCGCGGCCCTGACGCTGTCGACCTACCTGGGCGGCACGGGCCACGACAACGCGACAGGCGTCGCCGTCTCGGGCAAGAACGTTTACCTGACCGGAATCACGTCTTCGGCAGACTTTCCGACTGTGAAGGCGCGTCAACGCGTGCTCGGCGGCTCGACGGACGCTTTCGTCGTGAAGCTCAAGAAGGGCGGCGCAAAGATCGCATACTCGACCTTCTACGGAGGCAGCGGTCTCGAGTTCTCGGCCGGCGTCGCGGTCGACCAGACGGGCAGCGCCTACGTGGCCGGGGTCACGTCGTCGGCGGACCTCCCGTCGGCGCGAGGGACCTTCGGGGGCCTTTTCGACGGGTTCGTGGCAAAGCTCGACGCGAAGGGCAAGGCCCTCGTCTACTCGACCTACCTCGGTGGCGGGGACGTCGACGGTGTGACTGGGGTCGCAGTCGACACTTCGGGCAACGCCTACGTCTCCGGGGTCACTGCGTCGACGGACTTCCCCGTGGCGAACGCGCCACAGCCGAACTACGGCGGCGGTCTGCTTGACGCATTCGTCGCCAAGGTGCGCGCCGACGGGTCGGGGCTGGCATACTCGACCTATCTTGGCGGCGGCGATGAGGACCGGGCTGCACGCATTGCGATTGACCTGGAGGGCCGGGCGACAACGACCGGGTTGACGGCGTCGACAGACTTCCCGACGAGGACCGCGCTGCAGGGACAGTTGAACGGTGCTGAGTACGACGGGTTCGTCACGACGCTCGAGGCGTCGGGCGCGTCTCTGGCTGCGTCGACCTATCTGGGCGGGAGCGACGTCGACGCTGGCGTGAGTGTGGCGGTCGGCAGCGATGGCACGATCTACGTGGGGGGCGAGACACGCTCGACGGATTTCCCCGTGGTCGGGCCGTTGCAGGGAACGAACGGCGGAGGGGCCGACGTGTTCCTTGCGCGGTTGGTAGGTACAACCAGCGTCTCCAGTGGACCAATGCGAAAGACGAGCAGCGGGTCCAGCGGCTTCATTCCTCAGTCTCTGTTTGCGGAACGGACGCCAAGCTTCGCACCCGGAGATGCGGGGGCACGGAGGCACCGAGCGAAGAACTGAAGATGCTCGAGAGTGTCTATTCGGGATTCGACTACCCGCCCGAGTCTTCGACGAGGATCGAGGCCCAGCCGCCGGTGATTCTGACGTGGATGTGGCCGTCCTCGGCGCTGTAAGTGTGCTCGGCCTTGCGAGCGGATCAAACCGGCCAATATGAAGCTGACACCTGAAAAGACCCTAAAGTTTCTCGACTTTGGCTTTGCTCACGCACATGGGGCGATGTTCTCTGGCGAGTCGAGTATCACGGGCCACACACGGGATTATTCTCCGCCTGAACAGTTTCTACCGAATCGCCCTGGCGAGCCGCCGCGAACTGATGTCCGAAGCGACCTCTACTCCGTCGCGGCAACGGCATACGCCCTGCTAACGGCTTCGCAGCCGCCAATCGCGACACATCGAGAAGCCGATGTGAAAGCCGGCCGCCCTGATCCATTGCGCAATCCGACAGATCTTGAGCCTCGGATTCCGAGGGCGCTTTCAGCGGTTCTTCTGGGCGCACTTTCTTTGAATCCCGACGATCGCCCCGCGAGCGCCGCAGATCTTCGGAGGATGATCTCATCTGCGTTTAGCCAGGTACGCCGGTAGTTCCGAACCAAGTCTCGCCCGTGCCAGAGAATTTCATCATTTTTGACACAACTATGTGGTACTTTATGTGTCAAAACCATGGGCAAGCACGCACAGTCTGTTGATACGTCCGTACTTGAGCGCATCCGCGAGCGCAATGAGGCCGAGCGGGCAGGATGGGTGTTTACCCCTTCGGACTTTGCCGATCTTGGGTCGCGAGCTGCGGTGGCTTCGGCGCTGAAGCGGCATAAAGCGGCGGGTACCGTTCAACAAATCGCGCGAGGGCTCTACGCAGTGCCTCGCAACGACCCGATCCTGGGTGATCTGCTTCCCACCGTGGGCTCCGTCGTCGCAGCCTTGCAGCGCCGCGACGGCGCGCGAATCCAACCCGCCGGCGCCTACGCTGCCAATATGCTGTCGCTCTCCGAACAGGTGCCAGCACAGGTGCTCTTCCTGACTGACGGGCCGTCCCGACAGGTCAAGGTCGGGCCGATGCGTATCAAGCTCATCCACACCGGCACGCGCAACATGGCGGCGGCGGGACGGCTGAGCGGCACACTGATCCAGGCCTTCAGGTACCTCGGCAAACAGCACATCACCCCGGAGAAACTTCAGCGTCTGCGCCGGATCGTGCCCGAAGCCGAGCGCCGAAAGTTGCTCGACGATATCGCGCTCGCCCCCGCGTGGATGCGGCCTCACTTTCATGAACTGGCCAGACCGGACGATCCGTCACATTAAGGCCCCGCACGGAAAGGCACATAACGCGATGAGCCAGTTCCTCACAAGCTCGGAAGCAAACCGGTTCGCAGCATTCACACAGGCAGCAGAGCGTCTCGGGATCTCGACCGTCGTCATCGAGAAAGATTTCTGGGTGTGCTGGATCCTCTCCCTTCTGTTCGCCGATCCCGAGCTGGCGCCGCACCTGGTCTTCAAGGGCGGGACTTCCCTGTCGAAAGTCTTCAACGCAATCGATCGCTTCTCGGAAGATGTAGATCTTTCGCTGTCTCCATCATTCGTCGGCGCTGACATCGCGGGATTCGAGAAACTCACGAGCCGAACGAAACGGGACAAGGCTGTCGTTGAGATGCAGCGCTTATGTGGAGTAGCGACCGAGAGGCATGTGATGCCGGGTCTGGACGTCCAGATCAGGAATGCTCTGGGAAATCACCCTGGTCGGTCATGGCTTACCTACGAACTCGATCCACAGGGTCACTCTCCAGTAATTCTCTTTCATTACCCAAAGATCGAATCTGCCGGGCTTCCATACATACCGCCATCGGTGAAGCTGGAGCTCGGGTCGCTGACCGACCAGCAGCCGACGGGAAGCCACCCGGTCCGACCGTGGGTTGCCGATGTGTTCCCGCATCTCTTCGAGGAATGGACGTGTTTGGTGACCGCGCTCGACCTCGGGCGGTCGTTCTGGGAGAAGGCGACGATCCTGCACGCGAACTTCCATCGACCGGCGGACCAGCCGGTGCCGGCTCGGTACGCACGTCACTACGCGGATTTTGCCCGGCTCGTCGGGCACAAATCGGCGCGCGAGCTGATGGGTAACGAAGAACTCTGTCTTCGCGTGGCAGATTGGAAGCAGCGCGTGTTTGCGAGCGGGTGGGCGAGATACGATCTGGCGAGGGCCGGAACGCTAAGATTGGCGCCGCCGGAGTCGAGGCGTGAGGAGTTGGCTCGAGACTATGAGGCAATGCGGCCGATGTTTCTAGTCGAGCCACCGCCGTTTGAAGACGTGTTGCGGGTGATCGCCGAGGCGGAGGCAATGATCAACGTTGGGTAAGGCGCAAGGTTGTGAATGGCGTGGTGAGGGGCTGAAGGGTTGGTCTCCGTGACTCTGTGACTTCGTGTCACTGTGTGCGAAGCTCTTCAGACGCTTCGCACACAGAGACGCTGAGACACCGAGGCGCGGAGTTACCGATTTCGCGCTGTAATTATCCAGGCGTGCGACTCCCGGCGCCGACGTCTTCGACCAGGATAGAGGCCCAGCCGGCGGTGATGCGGACGTGGATGTGGCCGTCCACGGCCTTGTAGGTGTGCTCGGCCTTGCGGTCGAAGGCGATCACCTGACGGGGACCCGTTTCGGGACGGGTGACCTTCGCGTAGCGGTACCGCGTGTCGTTGAGCGCGTCGTGCCAGCTGCCGCGTTCGACAGGCAGCTTCACCCACTGCGTCCGGTCGGTGTTGTTGATCACGACCCAGACCCGCTTGCCGGCGTGGCTGCGCTCGAAAGCGAACACTCCCGTCGTGTCGTCCGCCAGCACCTGCCGGTACTCCCCGACCTGCAGCGCGTCGTAGCTGTTCCG
>CAZXLQ010000291.1:5090-6496 GCA_964641945.1 uncultured Clostridia bacterium | reverse complement strand
TTGGAGTGCGGCGTGAAGCGCCGCTTTGGATTTGCAAAGACCACAGTCCCGGATTGAAAGCGGCGCTGCGCGCCGCACTCCAAGGCGCTTCGCGCAAGATCACCGCCGCGCAATCGCTTCGACGATCCACTCGCTTACCTCCTCGGTGCGAACGTCCCACGTCTTGTCCTTCACAAGCGCCTGACGCTCGGCGCGGGCCGCCGGGTCCTTGTCCGCGAGCGCCGATTCGACGAGTTCGATGAAGTGATCGTAGGACCGCGCGATCCGCAGCGGACCGTCGAAGCGTTCGTATTCGTAGAGCGGAGTGATGACCACCGGCTTTCCCGTCGCCAGGTACTCGCGCACCTTGATCGCGCTGCCGTAACTCACGAACTCGTTGTCGGTCACCCAGGGCAACACGCACGCGTCGAAGTGCGCCGCGTAGTCCGGCAGGTCGTAGTAGTTCTTCGACCCGAGATGCTTCACGTTCGGCAGCGCCTCGATGTCGAGCGTCCGCGACTTCAGTCCGATGAACACCCAGTGCCAGTCCGGCCGCTTCTCGGACACGTACCGGACCAGATTCTGGTCGATCAGCCACGCGTCGACCTGGCCGAAGTAACCGAGGCACGGATGCGGGATCTCGGCGATGTCGGGCGGCGACGTGTGCTCGACGGCGGTCGTCGACGCGAAGTGCTCGAAGTCGACGGCCTGCTCGAGCAGCTTCGACTTCTCGAGGTGCGTCGTCGCTTCCTCGATCAGCTTGCGGCCGGAGTAGAGCACGAGGTCCGCCCGCTCGAGCAGCTCCTCATGTAACTCCTTGATGAGGTTGGACTTGGTCGCGTGGTCCATCGAGTTGGCGTCGTATTTGTCAGAGACCTGATAGACGAGGACGTCTTCGCCGAGGCGGCCCGCGATGTCCTTCGCCGTCGGAATCGCGATCCAGAGCACCGGATTCCGGAAGCCGTGAATGAGCATGAGCAGGCGAAGCTGCACGACGAGCAGGAACTTGTTGACGGTCCGGCCGATGGCGCTTCCGAAGAACGGCGTGACGACGGGGGTGACGACGAGGATGCCTTCGGGCGAGCGGCGGACGAACTTGGCGAAGCTCTTGAGCTTGCGGCGGATCTTGGCGAAGAAGTCCGCGCTGCGGACGGACGGGAGCCCCATCGAGATGGAGTTGATGAACATCACGCGGTTCTTCGCGGCGAGCCGCTTCATGATGTGGTTCTTGGAGTGGGGGTGGTGGTACCACCAGTCCTCGCCGGCGAAGCAGATGATTGAGCGGTTTTCGAGCATGGGCGGAAGCGGGGGAGTATAGCGGGTGAAGCTATTGCTGTCTTTCTTTGCGTCTCTGCGTGTCCTCTGCGTCTCTGCGAGAAACCTGTCCTGAGGCCGCGTTTCTCGCAGAGTCGCAGAGGACTCGCAAA
>CAZXLQ010000291.1:0-5080 GCA_964641945.1 uncultured Clostridia bacterium | reverse complement strand
AAGACGCAGAGATCGGACCGGAGGCGTACAATGAAGTTGGCTCACACCGATCCCATCGGAGGAGTACACGCCGATGTCCACCAATAACCACGGCGCCGAATACCACGACGCGGCCCACCACGTCCCGACCCGGTTCTGGCACGTCGAGCCCGACGGACGCGTTCAGTGCGACGTGTGCCCGCGGTTCTGCCGCCTCAACGAAGGCCAGCGCGGCATGTGCTTCGTCCGTATGCGCGAGAACGACCAGGTCGTCCTGACCACCTACGGCCGGTCGAGCGGTTTCTGCGTCGACCCGATCGAGAAGAAGCCGCTCAACCACTTCCTGCCCGGTACTCCCGTCCTTTCGTTCGGCACGGCAGGCTGCAACCTGGCCTGCAAGTTCTGCCAGAACTGGGACATCTCGAAGTCGCGCGAGATCGACACGCTCGCCGACGACGCATCGCCCGAAGGCATCGCGACCGCCGCGGCCCGGACCGGGTGCTCGTCCGTGGCCTTCACCTACAACGATCCGACGATTTTCCTCGAATACGCGAACGACGTCGCGGACGCCTGTCACGAACTCGGACTGAAGACCGTCGCCGTCACGGCCGGCTACATCTGTCCCGACGCGCGACGTGAGTTCTTCAATCACGTCGATGCCGCGAATGTCGACCTGAAGGCGTTCACCGAGGACTTCTACAGAAAGGTAACGGCCTCCGAGCTCGCACCGGTGCTCGAGACGATCGAATACCTGACGCACGAGACCGACGTCTGGGTCGAATTGACGACGCTGCTGATCCCAGGGCTCAACGACTCGGACGCCGAGATCGATGCGATGACGAAGTGGGTCGTCGAGCACGCGGGCCCGCATGTGCCGATGCACTTCACGGCGTTCCACCCGGACTACAAGATGCGCGACATCCCGGCGACGCCGCTGTCGACGGTCGTTCGCGCCAGGCGCATCGCGATCGAGAACGGCGTGCGGTATGCGTACACCGGCAACGTCCGGGATGGAGAAGGCGGCGTGACCGCGTGCCATTCGTGCGGTGCGGTACTGATCGCGCGAGACGGGTACACGATCACAGCGTGGGGGCTCACGGACGACGGACGGTGCGAGGCGTGCGGCACGGCCTGCGCGGGCGTGTTCGCGGGCGCGCCCGGGCGGTGGGGCTCGCGGCGGCTTCCGGTTCGCATCGGAGCGTGACTCTGTGTCTCGGTGACTCCGTGCCTCTGTGTGCGAAGCTCTTTGCCGGTCATTAAGAGCTTCGCGCGCAGAGGTTCAGAGACACGGAGGCGCAGAGACAACCCTCGCCACGCATCCTCGTGGTACACTTCCCGGCCGTGGACGGGATGGGAAAAACCGGGACCATAATCCGACGAATCGTTCTCCTGGGGCTGCTCGCCGGGCTCTTCGGCTCCAGCGCCACGCTGACGATCTGGCTGCTGTTCCGCACACGTGAGGTCACCGTACCGAACACGGTCGGCATGACGCAGCAGGAGGCCGAGGCCGCCATCAAGCAGGCCGGGCTCACCGCCAAGCTGCGCCGCCAGCACTTCGACGACGAGGCCCCGACCGGCGCCGTTACCGAGCAGGATCCGGCCGCCGGATTCCCGGTGAAGGTCGGCTTCGACGTCAAGATCGACATCAGCAAGGGACCGAGCCCCGAGGGGACTCCCGCCGGTCCGCCGCCCGTCGGGCCGACGAACCCTGCGGAGCCGCCCGTCGACCCGAAGAAGAAGAAAGACGAGAAGAAGGACGACGCTGCAAAGGCCGCGGCGAAGGCAGCCGAAGACGCCAAGAAGCCCAAGGCCGACGACGATCCTGGCGCCACCAAGCCGGCCGACGCGAAGAAGCCGAAGGACGACTCGAAGCCCGCCGACCCGAAGCCCAAGTCCGGCGACGCTGATGCGCCGCCCAAGCCCAAACCGAAGCCGGCTCCTGCCAAGGTCCCCCCACATGACGACTGATTTCGGAGTGAAGATCGCGCCGTCGATTCTCTCGGCGGATTTCGCCCGCCTCGGTGACCACATCCGTCTGGTAGAGGACGGTGGCGCCGACATCGTTCACGTCGACGTGATGGACGGACAGTTCGTGCCGAACATCACGATCGGTCCGCCGGTGGTGGCGGCAATCCGCAAGATCACCAGCCTGCCGCTCGACTGCCACCTCATGATCGACCAGCCGGAGCGGTTCATCGACGACTTCGCCGATGCCGGCGCGAACATGATCTCGGTGCACCCTGAGGCCACGATTCACCTGCACCGGACACTGGCTGCGATCCGCGGACGCGACGCGCTCGCAGGCGTCGTTCTCAATCCGTCGACGCCGCTGTCGTCGATCGAAGAGGTGCTCGGGAGCATTGATTACGTTCTGGTCATGTCCGTGAATCCCGGGTTTGGCGGGCAGAAGTTCATCGAGCACTCGCTCGACAAGGTTCGGCGACTGCGAAGCATGATCGCGGTGCGCGGATACGAGATCGCCATCGAGATCGACGGCGGGATAGGCATGGGAAACGCGGGTGTCGTGGCCGAGGCCGGCGCCGAGCTTCTCGTGGCGGGATCCGCGATTTTCGGCGACCCGGACCCGAAGGGCGCGGTCGGACGGCTGCGCCGCGCGGCCATGGCATCCTTCGCGGCCTGACGGCTCGTGGCTCCCGACATCGGCGTGACGCCAACCTGCATGTTGTCGGGGACTTGCGCGTTGTGTTGAAATTGGCCGTTCGAAAGCTGTAAACCCGAAGTTGAAGGAAGAACCCATGAGCCGTGCACTCCGATTCTCGATGGCGCTTCTGATCGCCCTGTCCGTTGGACTCACCGCAGCATGCGGCGACAAGGAAACAAAGGTGGCGTCGGAGGAAGCCCGGGAGGGCCGCGACCGGGAACTGCTCGGCGAGGGGATCAAGCAGCTCCAGGACGGTCGCCACACGCGTTCGCGCCTGCTCTTCAACACCCTCGTAAACACCTACCCGGACAGCCAGTTTCTGCCGGTCTGCAAGCTTGCGGTCGCCGACAGCTACTACCGCGAGGGCACGACGTCATCGATGAACCAGTCGGAGGTCGAATACCGTGACTGGCTCCAGTTCTTCCCGAAGCACGAGCTCGCCGACGACGTCATGATGAAGATCGCTGAAGTCCACATGCGCCAGGTGCAGGCGCCGGACCGCGATACGACGCACGCAAAACTCGCCGAGCGCCAGCTCATGCGGCTCCTCGAGCAGTACCCGTCGACCGATCTGAAACCGCGCATCGAGCAGCAGCTCTGGGAGGTGCGCGAGATCCTCGGCATGCACGAGCTGAAGGTCGCGCGCTTCTACTTCAAGCAGCGCGAGGCCTACAAGGCGGCCGCGTCGCGCACGAAGGAGATCATCGAGAAGTACCCGCAGTTCTCGCGCAGCGACGAGGCTCTCTTCCTTCTCGGCGTTTCGCTCTACGAACAGGAGGACACGGAAGAGGCGATCACGTATTTCCAGCGCCTTGCCCGGTTCTTTCCCGAGAGCGAGTTCTACGAAGAGACCGTTGCGTACCTGAAGCGCCTCGACGCGGAGGTGCCGGAAGCCGCTGCCCCGAGCGACCGGCCAAAGCCGCTCGGCCCCGAGGACGGAATGATCGGAAAGATGTACGAAGCCATCACGAGGCCGAGGTTGAGCTACATCGACAAGAACGGCGTGCTCTTCAAGAAGGACGACACGGCCGAGCAGGCTCTAGAGAAGGCATTGCAGTTCTCGCCGGCGGCAACGGCGGGACGGGCGGCCGGGACGAACGACTGATTCGGGGCGCGACCGTGAAGCCCGCGGCGTATTCTCGACCGTGAAGGTCATGATCGTCGCCGGCGAAGCATCCGGCGACCGGCACGCGGCGCGTCTCGTGGACGCGCTTCGCGAGCGGGTACCGGACCTCGAGGTCTTCGGATCTGGTGGCGACGAGCTTGCCGCACGGGGAGCGGACGTACTCGTGCACGCGCGCGACGTCGCGATCATGGGCGTCCCGGAGGTCATCCGCGGATTCGGCCGGCTCTGGCGGGCATTTCAGACGCTCCGGCGTGCTGCCGCCGAGCGAGCGCCGGACGTGGTCGTCCTCGTCGACTGGCCGGAGTTCAACCTGCGGCTCGCGAAGAAGCTCAAGCGGGCCGGGCACCGGATCGTCTACTACGTGAGCCCCCAGGTCTGGGCCTGGCGCGAGTATCGGGTCAGGCAGATCCGTCGCGACGTCGACCGGATGCTCGTGATCTTTCCGTTCGAGGAGGCTTTCTACCGGAAGCACGGTGTCGAAGCTGTTTTCGTCGGCCACCCGCTCGTCGGCGACGTCGAGCCCGCGCACACTCGCGACGAGTTCTTCGCGGCGCACGGCCTGGACCCGTCTCGCGAGCTCGTGGCGCTGCTGCCGGGAAGCCGCCGCAAGGAGATCGCGTACAACCTGCCTGTGCTCGCCGGTGCGGTCGAGATCCTGAAGCGCGACCGACCGGGCATCCAGTTCGTGCTTCCGCTGGCGTTGACAGTGTCGCGCGAGCAGGTCGATCCGTTGATCGAGAGGGTGGCGAGCGACGTGCGGATCGTCGAGCGCGACACGTATTCGGCGGTGGGCCACGCGGATCTCGCGATCGTGGCGAGCGGGACGGCGACGCTCGAGACGGCGCTGCTCGGGACGCCGCAGATCGTCGTGTACAAGGTCTCGGAAGTGAACTACAGGCTCTACATGCCGCTGATAAGGGTCGACACGTTCGGAATGGTGAACCTGATCGCCGGCGAGCGGATTGCCCCCGAGCTCTTCCAGCACGACTGCACGCCGGAGCGCGTCGCCGCCGAAGTCGTCGGCTTTCTCGATTCGCCCGAGCGGCTCGCCACGATGCGGACCGAGCTTGCCCGCGTCCGTGACCTCCTCGGCGAATCGGGCCCCGATGCCTCGCGCCGCGCCGCGAAGGAAGTGCTCGAGTTGACAGGATTGCAGGATTAGTTCCTGCAATCTGTGGAGGGCGGTCGAAATCGACCGCGGAGCGGTCGAAGGAAATAGCCGTGGGTCGCGGGGGCGAGTGCAACGAGCACACGCGACCCGCGGTACCGCCGCCCACCTCGGTCCGACCGCGGAGCGGTCGCATCGTCAGTCC
>CAZXLQ010000290.1:0-6537 GCA_964641945.1 uncultured Clostridia bacterium | reverse complement strand
ATGTCGCGAGCCCCGTGAGCGTGATCGTGTAGGCCGCGCTCGAGCCCCACTCGTGCAGGATGTCCCCGGCCCGGAAGATAAGCCCGAGGCGCACGAGGTACGCCCACAGCCACAGGTGAAGCAGGTCGAGGATCGCGCGCACCACTATCCCTTCCACAGGTTGCGGCAATACGGGATGCCGTTGTTCCACTTCGGGTCGCCCGCGAGATAGCGCTTGCGCGCCTCCGCGTCCCACTTCCGCGCGAAGGCGAGGCAGTGCTCATCGGTCCAGTTCGGGTGATCGGCGAGCATCGGCGTGTACTTGATCGCGCCATTGAACGCCGCGACGAGGCGATCGATACGCGCCTGCTTTTCCTCGTCGGTCATGGCAATGCCCTCGCGGCCTCGACGTCCATCATGGTGATGGACTCGACCGCCATCGTCGCCGGGCCGGCGCCGCTCTGGTCGGTCTCCGTGCCGGCGCCGGCCGCGAAGAGTTTCTGTGCGCGCGTCGCCTTTGTCTGGCAATGCTGGAACACCGCCAGGCGCACCGCGTTGTCCGCCGCCGTGCCCTTCCACACCTCCGCGATCCCGGCGCGCACGTTCGCCTTGCTCGGGTTGATCGACGCCACGGCGTTGTCGAACATCCACTCCCAGATTCGCGCCTTGCCGACCGAGAGGTTATCCACCCGCACCCAATCGAACCCGTTCTGCATGATCTCGTCCTGCGTCACGGTGGAGCGCCACACATAGAAGTCCGGGCTCGCGAGCTGTCCGTTCAGGGCCGCGGCGATGTTGAAATAGCCGTCCGAGTTGAGCGGCTCGGCGGCGAGCGCCTGGTCGCCGTCGATCGCGGCCTTGAGCGCGGCGAGCTGTTGCGGTGTGAGCGCCATCATTTCCCCCTGGATGCGTCGCTACCATTCGCAGCCATCACGCCGTCGTCGGCCACTGCGACGAACGCCCCCGGGATCGTGTATGGCGCCTCGGGCGTCGCTCCGAGCGCGCGGCCGTCATAGCGCACCTCGACGTCCCGGCCGAGGTCGACGACGGTGATGCCTGCGGCCGGCAGCGCGGCGAGGACGTTCTGGACGTCAATCTCGAGCGGTTTCGCGCCCGGATATTCCGGGTCGGGATCGCGCACCAGCGACGAGAGGAGAAGCGTTTTCGGCGTTCCCTCCTCGAAAACGATCTCGGATGCGAGCCACTCCGGCGCGAGGTTCGGCCGCGCGCCGATCTTGATCGCGATCACTTGCAGACTTTGGGCCATGCTCTCTACTCCTTCCGCAATCCGTTCTAGAAGTGATTCAATTGACACAGGGCGGCCTTCTTGCGCTCGTAATAGCGACGATTCGCGGCGCGAGCACGTTCAAGGAACATAGCCCGCCCGCGACCGTAGCGTTGCGCTTTCTTCTTCGCCAGGATGCGCTCGCGGTTCTTCCTATACGCGGCGGCGTTTCGCTCACGCACCTTCTCCGGGTTGCGCGCCCTCCAGCGTCGCATCGCCTCGGCACTGTAAGCTCTCCGACCCTCAAGGCTGCGCCGTTCGAGGTGAACCGGCGCATCCCAGTTCGCGAGCTTGACGACGCGGACTTGCACCTTACTGGTTGCCGGCCGCGATCGAGAACGTCGACACCGTGACCGTCTGGCCCGATGAGATCGACGTATTGTCGAGCCCCATGTCCGGCGTCGGAGATTCGCCCGTCGTCCCGACGTTGCCCTGAATCTGCGCGACGTCCGTCGGAGAGCCGTTGCAGACCCGGAAGTAACCGGCCGTCCCCGTCCCCACGGCCGTCCCACTCCACGTCCCGGTCTTCGCCTTCGAGCCGGAGGAGGCCGCCGCCATCCAGTCGGCCGGCAGGTTGATCGCGACGAGCAGCGTCCCGGTCGGCGCAGCAGCGCAGTTAGCCGGCGGATTCCCGGTGTAGATGAGCAGCGAGACGTTCGTCCCGATGGTCGACTCGACCGTGTCGAGCCGCGCGTTGTTTACAGCGACAGAGTATTGGAGCGTCATGATTCATTCCTCGTAGAACGCGCGCTCGTGCCTCCGAGAGGCGCCGCACAGGCCGACAGATGTCGGGTTAGGTAATCGGACGGACGCGTCCGCGTTGAAGTGTTCCCGGTGCAGAACGTAGAGCACCGGACGCTCGCCGAAGATCGACGCGAGCAGCGATTCCTTCGCCTCGGCAGGCGAGGCAGGCTCGACGACGTGGATCCCTTCGAGCATCCGGAACCACGGCGTCAGGTTCTTCGAGTGTTGCGGACCCTGTCCCTTGCCCTTACCGACCACGGCGATGATCGTGATCGGGAGGCTCATCGGCGCCCGCTTCGGCCAGACCGCGATGTGGTTCACGATCGGATCCATCGCGAGCGGGAGGAAGTCCATGCGCTCGTTGATCACGACGGGCCTCATCCCTGCTAGGGCGAGCCCGAAGGCGGCGCCGTGCATCAGGTTCTCCGCGACCGGCATGGTGATCACCTGCTTCGGCCGCGCCGCGTGGAGCCCGTCCGTCAGGCCGCCGAGCCCGTACTTCACAAGCTGCCCGAGCAGCAGGACGGACCGATCCTCCAGCGCGTCGGCCAAGCCGGCGCGGACCGCTTCGAGCATCTTCACTCGCGCAAGTCCTCCATCGCCGAGACGTGCGCGCAGCGCCGCTCGCACGGCACCTCGACGAACGCCGGGAGGTCTTCCCGGAACCGGAGAGCGGTCCTCAATCCGTCGACGCCCTTCAGGACGCGGACGCCGAATGACGCGACCCTCGGGAGGATCGGCGCCGGCTGCCTAGCAGACAAAGGCGCGTGAACAGAGAGGCCGTTGTTCTCGCAGATCCAGAGCAGCGGGAGCCGGTGGAGCGAGGAGAACGAGAGCGCCTCCCAGAACCCGCCCTGCTCCGTCGCCCCGTCCCCGACGCAGCAAACTGCGATCGCGTTCTCGCCGCGCAGCTTCATTGCCAGCGCGACCCCCGCCGCAGCCGTGCATAGGCCGCCCACGATGGCCGTCGAATGGAACCGGAGGGCCGGGTCCGCGAAAGACTGGCTCCCCGAGAAGCCGCCGTTGATCCCCTCCTCGCGCCCCTCGATCTCGGCCAGCAGCCGCTCCGGGTCCCCGCCCTTCGCGAGGTAGTGCCCGTGGTTCCGGTGCGTCGAGAAGAGCCAGTCCGCCGGCCGGAGGAGGTCGTGCAACGCTTCCGGGACGTCCTCCTGCCCGATGCAAAGGTGGACGGAGCAGCGGAACTCCTTCATCCGCGCCTGGAGCATGAGCTCGAAGGCGCGCAGGCGTTCGCGGAACTTCACAGGACGATCGTCGTGAACCCGTCCGAGCCGAGCGCCCGGCAGCCCTGCCCGTAGAGCATCGTCCAGCCGAGCGCCCGGCCGTCCGTGTAGATGTGAATCCGCCTCGCGGTCCTCTCGTCGACCCGCCCCCAGATCGCGACTCCGCAGATGTGGGCGCCCTCCTTGATCGCATGGACCTTAACGACCTCCAGGTCCGATCGCTTGTAGGCTTGCTTCCGCTCGCGCAGTACGCGCTCCGCCTCTTCGAGGCCGATCGTGACGACTCTCATCCCTGATCCCTCTCCCACGCGATCGCCCGGTCGAGCCCTACGTCGAGCGCGATCCGCTCCGACCATCCCAGCTCCGCCCGGATCTTCGAGTCGTCGAGCTGGTAGTTCATGTCCTTCCCGACCCGCTCCGGAACGACCTGAATCACGGAGTCTGGATGCACGCCAAGCCGAAAGCAGATCGTGTCGACTAGCGTTCGGATGCTCGTCTGCGCCGGGTGCGCAATGTGGTAGTCCTCGCCCGGCCGCCCGTCTTCGAGGACCCGGAGCGTCGCCCGTGCGGCGTCCTCTGCGTGGATGAACGACCGCGTCGACACGCCGCCGCCTTCCAGCGGGAGGCGCTCCCCGCGCAGTATCGCGCGGACGGTCTTCGGGACGATCCGGTAGTGCTGCTGCCGCTCGCCGTAGACGTTCACGGTCCGCGTGAAGCAGACCGGGAAGCCGCGCTCGCGGTGGAGCAGTCGCAGGTGCCAGTCCGCAGCCGCCCGCGAGACCGCGTAAGGCGTGCTCGGACGGAACTCGGCGCCCTCCCGTAGGAACGTCCCCGTCGAACCGTAGACCTCCGGCGTCGAAACTTGGACGAACCGCTCGACCCCGCCCGCCATCTCCGCGACCTCCGCGAGCCGGGCGATCCCGGCGACGTTCGTCGCGTAGTAGTTGCGCGGGTCCTTCCACGAGTCCGGGACGACGTTCAGCGCCGCGTAGTTCACGACCCGGACATAGCCGGCGCGGATCAGCTCGAAGACGGCCGCTTGGTGCCGCTCCTTCAGGTCCCACGCGGGCCGGCAGAGCGGCGCAACGTCGTGCCCCTCCGCCTTCGCGACCTGCGCGAACCACCCGCCCGAGAACGAGGACGAGCCGAGGAGGAGGATCTTCACGCGGCGATCCCCTGCGAGCGCATCCACTCCAGGTTGATCGAGCGCGGCTCGCGCCGGAGCCCCGCCTTGTGCGCCGCGACGATCTGCTCGACGGCAGTGTTCACCGAGAATCGCGGGGAAAACCCAGCGCGACGCAGGAGGGAGGAGTCTACGGCGTAGCTGCGCTTGTCCGCGACCTCGGTGAACTCGACGCGCGTCTCCGGGAGGTGCCGCTGGATCGTCTCGGCGATCTCCCCGACGGATAGGTTCTCGAACCCGGCATTGAACGGCCCCCTCTGCTCCTGGCGCGCGAGGAGCCAGCGGTAGAGGTCGACCATGTCGTCGATGTGGCAGTGCGGGCGCATGAGCTTCCCGCCGTGCGCGCCGCAGTGCGCGACGAGCCGGCCGGTCTCAAGCGCCTGCATCGTCAAGAGGTTCACGATCACGTCGAGCCGCATCCGTGGCGAGACGCCGCAGACTGTCGCCGGCCGGACGATCTGAACCGCCATCGCGTCCCGAAACGAGAGGAGCGCCCGCTCGCCGCAGAGCTTCGTCTTGTTGTAGTCCGAGACCGGCTCGAAGCTCTCCTCCTCCGTGACCGGCCGGTTGTCCTTGATCCCGTAGATCGAGGCCGAGGACGCGAAGATGAACTGCTTGACCCCGAAGGCGACGGCGCGCTGCGCGAGCCGCGTCGTCGCGAGGACGTTCACCTCCCAGGTCAACTTCGCGTCGAGTTCGCCGCACGGATCGTTCGCGATCGCGGCGAGGTGGATGATCGCCTCCGCGTCCTCGACCGGCGCCTTCCCGCCGCGCAGGTCGTAGCGGACGACGTCCAGGTTCGGATGCGTCGGAAGGTTCCTCCCGAACCACATCGCGTCGATCACCCGGACGTGATGCCCATCGGCGAGCAGTTTCGGGACAAGCGCGGAGCCGATGTACCCGCAGCCGCCCGTGACGACGATCTTCAATCTCCCTCCCTCCGCAGCGCGTCGGCCGCGAGCGCCAGCCGGCGGAGGATCTCCGTCGTGCTGCGCTTTGCCGCGCGCGTGAACCTGAACTCCGCCCCGACCTCCTCGCAGGCCGCGCGGTCCGCCTCCGGGACGCGCTCCGCGTAGTCCGCGCCCTTGACGAAGATCCTCGGGCGATACCGCCGGATCGCGCTCGGCGCGTCCGTCGAGGGGACGACCTGGTCGACGAACCGCAGCGCCCCGAGGACCGCCGCGCGGTCCTCCCACGTCTGGACCGGCCGCCCCGGTCCCTTCCCGACCGCCTCGTCGACGGTCAGCGCGACGACGAGCCAGTGCCCCATCGCCCGCGCCTCCCGGAGGTGCTCGACGTGCCCCGCGTGGAGGAGGTCGAAGCAACCGTTCGCGAGGACCGAGACGATCACGCGAGCCCCGCGACCTCGTGCCGCCGTACGACCGTCGTCCCGAACCGCGTCACGGCCACGCCGGCCGCCGCGTTCGCGCACCACATCGCCTCGACGACCGTCTTCCCCTCGGCGAGCGCGACGCCGAGGGCGGCCATCGCCGTGTCCCCCGCCCCGGAGACGTCGCAGAGTTCGACGTGCCGGCCGGGGATCGAGAGAACCTGCCCCGCCTGGAAGAGCGTCATCCCCCGCTCTCCGCGCGTCATGAGGATCGCGCCGATCCTGTGCTCACGGATCAGCCCCAGCGCCCGGTCCTCAAGGTCCGCCTCGTCGCGCCATCGGCCGACGAACGCCTGCATCTCGTAATGGTTCGGCTTGAGGACGTCCGCGCCGGCGTAGTCCGCCGCGCTTCCCGTCTTCGGGTCGACGACGGCGAGCGCCCCGGCCGACTTGCACGCCGCTATGGCGTCAGCGACGCGAGGGAGCGATCCCTTCGCGTAGTCGGAGATCAGCGCGACCGCGCATCCCTGCGCCGCGCGCCGGATCGCCTTCTCCTGAATCGGCTCCTGCGGGATGTCCCGATCCGCCCGGGCGATCTGGTTCGTCCGCGCCACGAGCCGCGTCTTGACGACCGGCTCGCGGTCGAAGCTCGTCGAGAAAAGACGCCTGACCTTACCGCCCATCGCCTCGACGTTCGCCGCGACGTTCGCAGCCCCACCGTCCCGGCGCTCGAACCGATCGACCTCCAGGACGGGGACGGGCGCCTCCGGCGAGC
>CAZXLQ010000289.1:0-6555 GCA_964641945.1 uncultured Clostridia bacterium | reverse complement strand
CCCACATTTCAGTACCGGGCGCGGTAGCGCTCGGGTCGATCCCGAGCGAGTGTGACGAAACCAGGCGCGGGCAACGGGAGGGGCTGACCCGAGCGCTACCGCGCCCGGTACAGATGCGTGGACCACCCGTCCTCGAGTGGGGTCGTGACGAACCTATCGTCGTCTCTGTTATCCGGAGATCCTTTCAACTCTTCAATGCGGCAATCAGCGCGCGGCGCACCGTCGAGTCGTCGACGTCCGTTCGAATCGCGACATCACCTATTCCCACCGGGACCACGAATGCGATACGGCCTGACACGCGCTTCTTGTCGTGCTGCATGGCAGCGAGCAGTTTTCCGGGGTCGAGGTCGTTCACGCGCGGGCGCGGCCCCACCCTCGCCACCAGCCGATGTACACGCGCTCCGTCCTCCGCCGACATCGTCCCGAGGGCGATGCCGAGCTCGGCGGCGACGTCGAGGCCATACCCCACAGCCTCGCCGTGAAGGAAACGCCGATACTGCGTCGCGGTCTCGAGCGCGTGGCCCGCCGTGTGCCCGAGGTTCAGCGCACGACGCGGACCGGCTTCTGTCTCATCTGACTCGACGATCCGGGCCTTGATTCGGCAGCAGATGCCTACGAGTCGCCCAAGTTCGTCAGGATGACCGGCGCACAGCGATTCCATCTTTCGTTCCATCCACGCAAACAGCGAGGCGTCTCCGAGCATCCCGTATTTGACTGCTTCAAAAAGCCCGGCCCGCAATTCACGCGCCGGCAGCGACTGGAGTGTCGACGTATCGGCAACGACAGCGACCGGCTGGTGAAATGCGCCGATCAGGTTCTTGCCGGAGACGTGGTTGACGGCGACCTTGCCGCCGACCGAGCTGTCGATCTGCGCAAGCAGCGTCGTCGGGGCCTGCACGAACGGCGTTCCCCGCATGTAGAGCGACGAAACAAGTCCCGCAAGGTCGCCGACCACGCCCCCTCCGAGCGCCACGATCGGATCGCCGCGCTCGAGGCCTGCTGCAGCGGCGGTTCCGATGACTCTCTCGAGCTCCGACAACCGCTTGTAACGCTCGCCGTCGCCGATCGTGTGTACAACGACACGAAACCCGGACGCCTCGAGGCTCGCGAGCACCGCCTTGCCGTACAGCGGCCACACCGTCGAGTTGCTCACGACCAGCACGGATGAACTACGCCGACCCACCGCGCGGACGACGCGACGTCCGATGCCGGCAAGCAGTCCGTTGCCGATCGAGACGACGTAGGACCGGTCCCCGAGCCGGACGCGCAAACGACGCTCGCTCACGCAGCCAGTCCCTCCACGAGATCGTCCGCGAGCGGATCGAATTCGATCGGCCCGAGACCCAGCTCGGCAGCGATTTCGTCGGCCGAATATTCGAATCCTGTGGACCAGAGCTCCTTCAGTAGGCTGCCGGCGGAACGCGAGGTCCACCAGTGGTTGCCGAAACGTGTCCGCAGGTAATCGCGAACGAGAACTTCGAGCGCCCAGGCGCGAAGGTAGTCGGCGACGTAGAACCCATCGTCCAGATCCGCCAGGTAGTCACACCGCGATACACGCACGAGCGTCGCGTTGCCAAGACAATCGACGTAGGCCGAGGCTGCATCGGCGAGCGACGTCCGGCCACTCAATAGCGCCTCCTCGTATTGCAGCTTCGCAACGTGGCGGCGCACCATCGAGCACCTCTCGAGGGCAGCGACCCGCCGCAGCTCCAGAGCATCTCCGAGCCCGAAGGTGTCCGTCAGGAACCGGGGGTCGAGCAGCAGGTACTGCATCAGGAACGCCCAGACTTCACTCGACGCGCGGTCGCCGGTTCGAGCGAATGCCACGTGGGTGCCTGCCGACGTGAAACCGAAGTGCTGCGCGTGTCCACCCTCGTGAAGCAGTGCGCCGAAATCGGCAAACCCTCCAGCGGGCCGAACGACGAGCACGACTTCGTCGGGAACCCGGATGGGCGAGCAGAACGGCCGCGGACTCTTGGATGGCCTGTCTTCGAGATCGAGCCGAATGTTCTCCTGCGATCCGGTCCGGATGCCGAATCCGGCAAAGAGGTCGCGATAGACCATCGTCATGCGACGGGCGGGAAACGCCGCGTCGAAGTCCCCGAGTCGGAGAGCAAAAGCCAGGTCGTCGCGAGTGGCATCCCCGATCGCGACGCCGACGCGGTCGCGAAGCACCGTCGCGAGCGTGGATGCGTAGCGCTCTTCCGTTGCCGGGAGCAGCGTTCCCGCTCGACCCGCCAGGCTGGCGTGGTCGATGCCGAGCGCCTCGGACCACAACGCAGCCATCGATACGGCGCCGAGCGCCTTCGCTTCATCCCGGTGCTTCTCGAATCGCTCGCATCTAAGGTCGTTCCCTCCTTCCACTACCCGATCGCGCTTGCGCGAGAGCTCTCGCCGGACCTCGGCACGGGGTTCGCTGCGAAGGCGGGGCCGTATCGAAAGAAAGGGAATATCCTGGCCATTCAACGCTACTGTCGCGGAAGCGTCGCGATCGGCAATGGCTTCGTCGAGCGCTCGCGTCGTCAACGCGAAGTGCTCCTCGATTGCAGCCGCGCGCAGATACCTCGCCGCCTTGCGATCGCGGACGGTAAACGCACCGTCCGCCTCCGCGGCGAGCTCCTTGATCTGTTCGATCGTGAAAAGGTATCCGAAGCGATCGAAGACGGGTTCGAGATCCAGGGTCGTATCGAGTCCTGCGGTGAAGCGGTACCAGGCCCGCGTGAACTGCTCGCTGAAGGACTCGAACTCGGCCGTGTAGTCGCTTCGCATTGCGGCGGGAGCGTAGCATACTGGCCGAAATGCGGACACGACTCACCTTTCGGGCAGGTTTCATGGCTCTCGCGATGGCAGTTGCGGTGACGTTCCCATTAACGGGCTGCGCCCGGCGCACGTTCGACGTGAAGGTCGTCGAAACCGTGCCCTCTGACGAGATCGGTCCGGCGACTTCGGCCGGACGGCTTTCGGTTCGCTTCGCGCCGATGTGGGACGAGGATTGGCAACTCGAGACGCTCGATGCCAACGCCGCGATGGCAGGTGTCCTGCCGGTGCGATCCGAGATCGAAAATACTTCAGGTGAGACGGTCCGGATGAGGGACGTTCGGATCGTCGCACTCGACGGTCACGGGAGAGCCTGGAAGCAGATCGACTTCAAGAAGGCTCGCAAGCGCATCGAGAAGTTCTATGGCGTGCGGTTGCGAAATCGCGAAGGCGATCGCGAGTATCGGGCCGACTTCGAAGCGAACGCGCTCGACGCTCGATCGGACCTACCGGCAGGCGGTAGGCGCCAGGGGCTGCTCTACTTCGAAATGCCCTCCGACGTGCGGCGGCAGGTCCCGGTGACTATCGTCGCCGCGGATGAGCGCCGATAGCGAGTTCGTGCTGCGCATCCGCGGCGGGATGCTCCCGACTGGATTCGAACCAGTGGCCTAGCGCTTAGGAGGCGCTCGCTCTATCCATCTGAGCTACGGGAGCGGACTCAGCGAGGCTAGCAGGATGGCTCGGCCGGAGGCAATTGAAGACGCGCCGGTTGCCTGCAAGGCCTGGATGGAAACGCCAATCGTCGCCGGTCGGCGCGGCCCTGAGGCTCCCCGTTCCCTGAACCGCGTGCGGTAGCGAGCGTCCCACGGACGGTGCCTGTAATCGCAGACTCGCCGTTGCGGATCGCGGCTCCGGCTTTCGTGGCAACTCGAGCGAGCTGGTCGATCACACTTCGCGACGCGGAGGCACGAAGACGTTCGACAGCAGCAGTCCCGTCACGAGCCCGACTGCCACGAGCAACATCTGGAACGCGGTCTCGACTCCCGACACCACGTCGCTCGCGATTAGCTGCGAGACGCTGCCGAACCCGAGGCTTCCGGGCACGAGCACCATCAGACCGGGCACCACCCACGTCGCCGAGGGCCGATTGACGATTCGCGAAAGCGCGTTCGCCGTGGTGCCGAGTGCAATGGCGCCGATGCACACCCCGAGTTCGGGACCAAGCATCGACGTTCCGGCTCGTGCTCCCCATAAGGCGACGATGGCAGCTATGAGTACCGAACCGTAGTCCTTCGGTCTCGCCTTGAAGAGCACAGTCAACCCGAGGCTCGAGACGAGGAGCGCGATCCCTTCAGTCCAGACCGGAAGCGGAATCGGTTCAGCGAAGGCGTTCGCTCCGGGAAACAACTTGATGAGCTGCCCGCCGAGCGCCACACCGAACCCCATCTCGAAGAACACTAGTCCCGCGCCCGTCAGCCTTGCCGTTCCGGCGACGAGGTTCTGCGACGCCAGTTCGCGCATCGCGATCGTCAATGTCAGCCCCGGCAGAAGCACGATGAGCCCGGCCACCGTCATCACGTAAATCGACGCCGGGGCGAATGCCTGCGCCAGAAGAACCGCAAGTGCAGCGGCCACCATGGCCGCGACCGGCTCGAAAACGCGCGCCGTCGAGCCCCAACGCTCGAGGAGGACAGCCAGAACTCCGGTGACGACGCCGATCACGGCAGCGCCCGCGATCTCGCGCCACCCTCCGCCGAAGAAGCGCGCCGAAGTGGCGGACGCCAGTCCGAAGCCGACTGCCGTGACGGCCCGGCCGTAACGCGACGGGCGCGCTACGATTTCGTCGATCTGTCCGGACGCCGCCATCGGCTCGGTCTCGCCGGCGATCACTGACCGGGTGAGCTCGTCGAGAAGGATCGTCTTCTCGAGATTCACGCTCCCCGGCTGCACGCGAACCATCGTCGTTCGCTGCTCCTCCGGCGTACCGAACGACGCGAAGATGCCCGTCGGCGTGACGAAGAAGTGGCCGTCGATCCCGAGTCGCGAGGCAACGGCCTGCATCGTCGCCTCCAGCAGGTGCGCCGGCATGCCGTACTGGTGAAGCGCGGTCCCGAGCTTCACGGCAAATGCGATTGCCGGATCGGACGGTGGCGCCGTCGAGGCTCGAGGCAGTTCGGTCGTGAGCGACATCGGTCGATTCTCGTTGAGTGCATGCAGCGCCGCAAGCGCGAGCTCCGTCGGGCACACCGTGAAGAGATCCGCGGATGGCAACGTGCCAGAGATGCTAGAGTGCGCCGATGGCTGCGATAGACGATGCATATGACCCGGAGGCGTTTCGCGAGCACGGACGACGCCTGGTTGACGGACTTGCGGACTATCTGCACGCGGTTCGTCGCGGCGACGGCGTCGCCGTCCTTCCATGGGTGGACCCGGACCGGAGCCTCGAGCACTGGCCCGCGGCGTTTCCCGAGCGTCCCGATCCGTCGCCGGACGCCGTGCAGGCACTCCTGTCACGCGTCGTTGCCGAGTCGACGCACCTGCATCATCCGCGATTCGTCGGGCATCAGGTGACGGCGCCCCTGCCGCTTGCGGCCCTGGCCGACATGGTATCGGCACTCCTCAACAACGGCATGGCCGTTTACGAGATGGGGCCCGTCGCGACGGCGATGGAGCGCGCGGTTATCGGATGGATGACCGGGCAGCTCGGTTTCGGTCCCGGCGCAGGAGGCGTCCTGACGTCGGGCGGCTCTGTCGGTAACCTGACGGCGCTCCTCGCGGCTCGCCAGGCGCGCGCCGGCTTCGACGCGTGGACCGACGGATCACGCACCGGACCGCCGCTCGCGGTCCTAGCATCCGGTCAGACGCACTACTGCGTTCAGCGCGCAGTCCAGATCATGGGATGGGGTGCTCGCGGCGCAGTCGCCGTTCCCGTCGATGAGCGGTTCAGGATGCGGCCCGATTCCCTCGAGGACGCGCTCGATCGCGCAACGGGATCCGGGCGCCGTGTGATCGCGGTGGTCGCGAGTGCGGCGTCGACTTCGACCGGCGCGTTCGACCCGCTCGATCCCATCGCGGATTTCTGCGAGCGTCACGGACTGTGGTTGCACGTAGACGGTGCCCATGGCGCGGCTGCAGCCATCTCGCCAAAGTACCGCGGCCTCGTCGACGGCATCGCGCGTGCAGATTCCGTCGTGTGGGACGCCCACAAGATGATGCTCATGCCGGCACTCGTCACCGCTGTGCTCTTCCGCGACGACGCGAGCTCCTATGAAGCGTTCGCACAGCAGGCGTCATACCTCTTCGAGGGCCGACACCCTGGCGACGAGTGGTTCAACGGTGCGACTCGAACCCTCGAGTGCACGAAGCGGATGATGAGCCTGAAGCTCTACACGTCGCTTTCGATACACGGTACGGCGATGTTTGGAGACTACGTGACGGAGATGTTCGACATGGCTCGGCGGTTCGCGCGTCGAGTCTCGGACGCCGTCGACTTTGAGCTGGCCGTCGAACCAGAGGCGAACATCGTCTGTTTCCGGTTCATCGGCAACGGAGCGAAAGGCGGCAACGATCTCGACGCACTGCAGGACGAGTTGCGATCGAAGGTCATCGCCGGCGGCGGGTTCTACCTCGTGCGCACGGCGCTGCCGGACGGCGTCTTCCTGCGTGTGACGATCATAAACCCGGCGACGACGGATGCAGACCTGGATGCGCTTCTGGACGCGATTCGCGAGGCCGGCTGAGACGACGACCGCGGAGCGGTCGACTGTTGTTTGGCCTACTGAGACGACGACCGCGGAG
>CAZXLQ010000288.1:3014-6568 GCA_964641945.1 uncultured Clostridia bacterium | reverse complement strand
GCATCAGTACCGTGCGCGGTAGCGCACGGTACTGATGCTTGAGGCGCGCAATGTCGGTGTCGTCACGGATCACGCGACGTGTGCGTGAGCGTCCCGGTAAGCCCTCCGCCCTACAGCTTCTTGATGCTCGAGGCGAACTTCTGAAAACCCGCATAGTGCTTCTTGTTGCCTTCCTCGTTCGCCACCGAGAGGAAGATCACCGGCTTCTTCGCCTGGATGATGTCGACGGACCACTGCACGTTCTCGCCTTCGACAATGCCGGTCCCGCCAATCGCGATTCCGGGCATTCCGTTCACGTCCTGTTCGCGCGCTTCGTTCGTGATCTTCGAGTCCTTGATGATCTTTCCAACCTCGTCGTCGAGTGCCTTGACGGTGGCATCGAGCGAGTCCTCGCTGGACACGATCACGAATATGGCAAGGCTCTCGTCCGGTGTGGTGATTACGCCCTGATCGCCCTCCGGCTCGAACTTCCAGCCCTTCGGAACCACGAACGAAAGGCCGCCTTCCTGGTGGCTGAACAACTCGCCTTCGTCGGAGGTGCTTGCGGCCGCGGTCGTATTCGTCGCTGCGGTGTTCGTTGCAGGCGCCGCATTGGATGCTGCAGGCTTGTTGGCATTGGCGTTGGCAGGCGCCGTGCCCATACCTCCGCCGCACGCAATCGCAGTGCACATTACAAGGGACAGTGACAGAAGCGAGTAGAGCTTTCTCACGTTGGTATCTCCTGAATTGAAGTGATTCCCTGTCTCGGAGGACCGGTGGCCGCACGCGCGAGAGACCGGGGGCAAGGAGGCAGGAGGTGGGACGCCGAACGATGCTCCTAGAGAGCGTTCAAGTCAAGCTTCGTCGAGCGGGGATGATCCGTCTTGGTCAATCCGAGGTGCGAGGTTTAGACTCGCGGCCACATCGACGTCACGCCATCGAATCAGGAGGACCCCCAACGTGAGCCAGCCCGACATCATCGTCTGCGCCGACCGCGACGCGCTCAACCTCGAAGCTGCCAATCGATTCGTCGAACTCGCCGACGCCGCCATCTCCGAGCGCGGCCGGTTCATGGTCGCATTGTCCGGAGGCTCGACGCCGAAGGCCCTCTTCGAGTTGCTTGCCTCGGACGTGTGGCGCGACCGGGTGGATTGGGATCACGTGCATCTGTTCTGGGGCGACGAGCGCGGTGTTCCGAAGGATCATCCCGACAGCAACTACGGCATGACGAACGGGGCGCTGCTCTCCAAGCTCTCCATTCCCGAGGCCAATGTCCATCGTGTCCGCACGGAGGCGGGAACCCCGGACGAAGTGGCCGGGATCTATGCCGGAGAACTGCGCGAGGCCTTCGGCCTCGGTGCGGAGGGTGTGCCGAGTTTCGACCTCATCCATCTCGGTCTCGGCGACGATGGCCACACCGCGTCGATGTTCCCCGGAACGACGGCGATGCACGAGTCCGAGCGACTCGTGGTTGCCGTATGGGTCGAGAAGTTCCAGCAGCACCGGATCACGATGACTCCGGTCGTACTGAACAACGCCGCGGAAGTGCAGTTCCTGGTGGCTGGCGCTTCGAAGGTGGACGTGCTCCCGCAGGTAATCTCGGGCCCGTACGAGCCGGACCGGTTGCCGTCCCAGACGGTGAAGCCTTCGCACGGACAGTTGCGATGGATTCTCGATCGCGAGGCGGCGGCGAAGCTTTAGCCTCTGTGCTCTCCGTGACTCCGTGACTCCGTGACTCCGTGACTCTGTGTGCGAAGCCTTTCCCGGCCTTCATGGGAGCTTCGCACACAGAGACACGGAGACGCTGAGACACCGAGTGCTGGATAGACTCAGTTGATGTAGACGTCCAGTTCGTCGGCGCGCTTGTAGACCGCCAGCCCGAGGATCGCGGCCATCATGATGCTGACGAAGAACTCGACCATCGACTGCAGGATGTTCATCGTCAACACGCCGAATCCCTGGGCAACCGATCCCAAGGTCATGGCAAGCGGTTCGATCAGACCGAGCATGCCATTCATCACCGCGCCGGCTACGAAGACCAGGACGCACATGAAATACGCCTTCACATAGGCACTGCCCATCTTCCACATCGTCACTAGCCCGACGAGCGGGTTGATCGTCGATACGAAGTCGGCGGTGTACCCGGCCACGAGCAGAGCCATCGGGTAGTAGAAGACGGCCCAGAGCAGAGCGAGGAGAAGTGCGACGCCCCACGCGCCGATGGCCGCGAGGCTCATGCCGCCTTCCTCGTCCATGAAGCTAGGAACCTGCCCGATTCCGATGACGATCACAGCGATCAATGGGCCGAACGAGATCATCATGACCGCGATGCCGGTCTTCGCTGCATCCCAGATGAGGTCGATCGGATCGCTCAGGTCGGGCGCCGGACCGTCTTCGTAACGGCCGCGTGCGACGCGACGAATCGTGTTCGAGATGTATCCGAACAGGAGGCCGGCGCCGAGCGCCATGCCGTACCAGCCGAACAGCGTGACGATGCCGTAGAGGAGTCCCGCGAAGATCATCGCGATCGGATCCTTGAACGGATAGACGATCGCCGCCGCGAAATCGCCCATCCCGAAGCCCGAGTATCGATCGGCGCTCTTCTTCAGCTGTTCGGTGGCCTGCGCGTAGGGCCGGCATAGCTGTCCGCACAACATGCAGACGGCGGTGTTGCTGTAGCGTTTGACGCAGGCGCCGCACAGCGATGCACGGCAGCCCTGGCACATGAACTTCGCGGGAGCCGTGGTGTGGGTCACGCAGGTTCCGGCGGCGCCGGCCTGCTGTTGGCCGTAAGCACCACTCACGGGAGATCCGTAGGTCGGCGCCGATGCCGGCTCCGAGTACATCGTGCCAGAATCCTGTTGCCACCCGGCTTCGGTCCCGTGAACGGTGTCGTAGGAAGAGCGCGTCGCCCCCGAGGCCTTCGTCCAGGAAATGTCAGACGCGGTTCCCTGGTCCCAGGAACTCCCGGACGTCGCCTCGCCGCCGCCCCACGAGGTGCCGGTGGCAGTGGGATAAGGTGAAACCTGGTCGGTCGGCAAGGTTGCGTTGGGGTCGTAGCCGGAGAAGAGTGCCCGGAAAGCCGGCGCCCTGCCAGCCTCAATCGGCTTGAGGGATCCTTTCTGCACCCGAGTCTGGGTCGTCACGTAACCGTCGAGGATCCACTGCTTGACGGTATCGGTGTCGGCTTCATACTGCTGGCCGTCGATTTCCACGAGCCAAAGGTCGGTGGGATTCTCCATTGGGGCTTCCTCTCGGGCGCTGAGGGGCTTCGGGCACGGGGCCACCGTATTGTCGCCGAGTGTAGACGATCACCATCTTCAAGTGAAGCGGCGGTAGAGGGTCGGTTTGACTTCTTCTTTCCTTCGCGTTTTTGCGAGAAACCGAAACGTTCAAGTGGGTCTCCTTCCATTGACGGTTTCTCGCAAGGGAAGACGCAAAGTCGCAAGAGGAGCATCTGGATCGAAAGTGACCCCGCTGCCCGAAGCGGCTCGCGAGCGGGCGCGTTGCGCGGCTGCGGACGTGGGGAGGGGGGCCCCGTTACCCGCGGCCCAAGACCAAAAGCGAAGCGGGTA
>CAZXLQ010000288.1:0-3004 GCA_964641945.1 uncultured Clostridia bacterium | reverse complement strand
ACGCGCCCCCGCTCCCCGACGGGGCTCGGGTGGGGGCGCGTGGCGCGGCTTCGACCGTGCGATGGGCCGCGGGTGGCCGGGCGGCCCTTCGCGACTCGAGATCCGGGAACGCCGGCTACAGGGCGTCCCAGTCTCCGGTGATTGGCGTGGCGCCCGCCGGACCGTAGCCGAACACGACGTCGGCGCCGCCGCTCGCGTTCGAGTTTCGCAGGAACCAGGTTCCCGATCCGGACAGGTAAATCCCGACGGTGTCGCGACCGTCGAGGTTCCAGTCGCCGACGAGTGGCGTTGCGCCGCCCGCCCCGAACGAGAACACGAGGTTTGCGGCGCCCGAAGTGTTCGAGTTCCTTAGGAAGAAGTTCCCGGTGCCGACATCATAGATGCCAATCGTGTCGACGCCATCCGAGTTCCAGTCACCAGTGAGCGGCGTAAAGGCCCCGCCTGGTCCGAACGAAAAGAAGACGTCCGCAGGGCCGCTCGAATTCGAGTTGCGCAGGAAGAACGTGCCCGACGCGGCGATGTAGATCCCGATCGTGTCTACGCCGTCGCCGTTCCAGTCACCCTTGAGCGGAATCACTCCGGCGCCGCCGGCGCCGAACGAGAAGACGAGGTCCGCCGGGCCTCCGGAGTTCGCGTTGCGAAGGAAGAAGAACCCGCTCGCCGGGTCGTAGAGACCCGCCGTGTCGGAGTGGTTGCCGTCCCAGTCGCCGACGAGCGGAACGAGGGTGCTCGGTCCCGCGCCGTAACCGAAGAGCGTATCCGCCGCGCCTGGCGTGTTCGAGTTGCGCAGGAAGCTCGCACTCGAGTCCGCGGTCCAGACGCCGGCGCTGTCGCCGCCGTTCGCCGCCGCGGTAATGGTGAAGTTGGCGTTCGAGATGTCGAAGAAGATGTTCCCGGCGCCCTTCACCTTGATACGCGCCATCGAAGTGGCAACGTTCGGGATCGTGATCTGCTCGGTGCCGTCGTTCGGCGTGTTCGCGAGCAGGCAGATCGGGAACGTGTTGCCGCCGTCGAGCGAAAGGAAAATCGAGACGTTGGCGGTGTTGACCGGCGCCGCAGTCGTGTTCGCGACGTTCCAGGAGACGGTCTGTGCCGAGCCGCCGGCGAAAGTCGTCGCGGCGTTCGGAGCCGTGACGGAGAACGGTCCGGCAGAGGTCGATGAAGTGACCGTCGTCGAATCGACATCCACACCGCCGCCGCCCGCGCGGTTGTCGCGCACGGTGCAGCGGAAGCTCATCGTTCGGTTCGACGCTGGGAGAATCTCACCGTAAGGAAACGTTCCGGAGATGAGACTCGAGATCTTCGGGAAGACCCGAGTCGGGCTCGTGGACGGATTGAAAGATCGCAAGATCGGTCTCGTACCGTTGTCCGTGAACGTTTGCGCCGTTTCAGCGGCGCCGGTGTCGTATTCCTCCCAGCAGAAGGTGAGCTCGTCACCGTTCGGATCCGAGTAACTCGACGGAGTCAGCTCGAACGGAGTGCCGACTGGAATCGTGAAGGCCGGACCCGCGTCGATAAGCGGCGTGTTGTTGCCGGTCGCCGTTTGTGCGGCGCAGGCTCCGCCGCCAGATGTATAGGTCACCATCTCCTCGATGCTTTTCGCGTGGAAGTAGGCATCGGAATGCGGCTGAAGATCCGTATCCCCGCAAATCCCCGCGTAGGCTTGAATTGTGGATCCGCTTCCTACCTCGTAGGCGGCGCTCGCGACCCGGTTGCCGTTGCAGCTAGTGCCAGAACGCGTGCTGTTGAATGTGTGGTTTCCGCCGAACTGATGACCCATCTCGTGGGCTACGTAGTCGATGTAGAAGGCGTCGCCGATTGGCGAACCGAGGCCGGTGACGCCGCGCGCCTTGTTACCGGAATTACATACAACACCGAGACCGGCGACGCCACCACCGCCCGTGCTCACGACGTGGCCGATGTCGTAATTCGCCGAACCGATGACGTTCGTGCACGTCGTCTGGTTCTGGCCAAGCATCGTTACGCCATTGTTGTTCGTGTAAGGATCCGTTGCCGAATTGGTAAAGATGAGAGATGAGTTGTTCGCTACGAGCACCATTCGAACGGCCAGATCGATCTCGTAGACCGAGTTCAGCCGGTTTACGAGCGTTACGTACTGAGCCTCAACAAGCGGAACGGTACCTCCATGAAACGCCGCGTACTCGCCCGTGCAGGCGAGGGCGAGTCTGTATGTGCGCAGGGTCGGGCCGGTCGCCTGCGTCGCCGAGAGCTTCGATGCAGCGTCGTCGATCGGATCGGCGACGGTGTCGCAGTGCCAGCCGGTCTCACGCACGTAGTCGCGCTTGTAGTAGCTGATGTACGTTCGCGTGTCGTTCTTCCGATACGGATCTACGAACACCGTGCCGTTCGGCGACAGGACCATTGCGTGAAATCCGGCCGGCGTGCGGTCGAACCGCATCGCGGCCGCAGGATCGTCGATCCCCTGTGCGATGAACGTCCGCAGATCGGGGCGACGGGCCGCGAGCGCGGGCTCCATCACCGGCGACTCCTGGATGCGGAACCGCTGCTGCGAGCCGTCGGGCATCGGGAGTAGCATTACGACCGGAGCCCCCGTCTTCGCGGCGGCTGAGAACTCCAGTGGTGCCCGATCGAGCGTCTCGGCGAGAGCTGCCTCGTCGAGCTCGAAGACACGGTAGCGCTGCGGCACGATCTGCCGGTCTGCATCCTTCGCCGATCCGAGCGATGCCTCGTCGATCTCGCGCCAGAGATCGGCAGGGGGCGCGGCGTCGGCCGCCGGGTTGAGCGCAATGGACTTCAGCCGGGTCGCGGCGACGGGACTGGAAATGGACATACCGACGACGAGCGCAACAAGGGCACAACGGGCGAGGAACTTCTTCACGTAACGACCTCCGCGGAATCAGTGGGTGGTGCTTTCAGTCGGGGGGACCGACCCTGAAACGCTAACGGCGATTCCGGCATGACGCAAGACCCGGGCGCACTGCGCGAAGCGCTTTGGAGTGCGGCGTGAAGCGCCGCTTTGGAT
>CAZXLQ010000287.1:3005-6602 GCA_964641945.1 uncultured Clostridia bacterium | reverse complement strand
ACGACGACGAGGACTCGGACGACGACAACGACGGCATCGATGACGTGGACGATGCCGACCACGACAACGACGGCGATGGCACGCCCGACGACAGGGATCTGGACGATGATAACGACGGCACGCCGGACGCCACGGATACCGACGACGACGGTGACGGAACCCCCGACACGGCCGACGACGACGACAACAATCCGATGGGCGAGGACTCGGACGACGACGGCACTCCTGACGAAGCCGACACTGACGATGACGGCGACGGTACGCCCGACGCCTCTGACACCGACGACGACGGAGACGGCACACCCGACGCCGCAGAGGACGACGATGATGCCGACAACGATGGCACGCCGGACGAGGCTGACGCCGATGACGACAACGACGGCACGCCGGATGCCTCGGATGGCGATGACGACGGCGACGGCACAATGGACGAACAGGACCCGGACGACGGTGGTGACGATCCGGGCGATGAAGATCCGGGTGACGACGGCGGTGACGAAGATCCGGGTGACGACGGCGGTGACGAGGACCCGGGTGATGACGGCGGAGACGACGGCGGTGATGACGGCGGTGACGACGGCGGCGGAGACGAGGAGCCGGAGCTCAGTCTGTAGCCGAACTCAGCCTCACTCTCGATTACCGCTCACCTCTACGTGAGCGCTCGACGAAGCGAAGAAGGGCCACGAATTCCGTGGCCCTTCCTCCTGTCAGAAGAGATGGGCGAGAGCGCCCTTTGCCGCGAGTCGCGACAATTCACCCGTCCACGCCATTACGCCGAGCTTCACGAACCACGCCAGCAGGAACACCGCGCCGAAGACGTGCGGGACCTTCCATCGCATCATTCCGGCGTCGTACCGGGCGACTGCGTCCTTCCATCCCGCCAGGAGCGCGATGCTCCGAAGCCAGTAGACCGAGGCAAACGTGAACATCGCCGGCCCGAGCGCGTGGAACTGTCCGGCGCGGGTCACCTCGCCCTTCGCCATCGCGCAGAAGCTCCGTGTCAGCCCGCACCCCGGACACGGCAATCCCGTCGCCCGACGGACCGCGCAGATGATGAAGCCGCCTTCGTCGTAGGGATGCCACACGACGCTCGCCACCAGTATGGCCGTTAGAAACACGAACCATCCGAGTTCCGCCGGTCCCATCCGCTCCCTGAGTCGATCGAGAATTGTCATCGCGCGCCGTGTTCGAGAATGAACTGCGACAGGGTCCGGGTAAACGCCTGCGGGTGCTCGAGCATCGGCAGCGGCCCCGATCCGTGTATCGTCGCAAGGTCGACATGTTCGAGCCTTTGAAAGAGCCCGCGCAACCCCTCGCGCGCAGCCTCGCGGTCTTCGCCGCCCTGGATCAACAGCACCGGCATCGCGAGTTTCGCTATCGCCTCGTCGAACGCAACGGCCGCCGCCGGATCCGAAGCCGCCGCGGCAGTCGTGTATGCGACCCGCGCATCCACCTGGGAATATTCGTCGAAGAGCTTCGTGCGGTGCGGCTCGGGCACGCGACGGTAGCTCCACGCAACCAGATTTCGCAGCACCGGAAACGACCCGAGATCCTGCAGGATCAGGCTCGCGGCCTGTCGAATCTTCGTCAGTTCGCCCGTCGCCTCCTCGATGCGCGCAGCTCCCCACCATCCGACGATCGTCACCGTCTGGGCGATCTGCGGGTGCTGGCGCACTGCCATTGTCGCGATCCGGCCGCCCAGTTCGTGTCCGACGATGTGGGCGTCGAGCGCGTCGGCCGCCTCGCAAACGAGCATCAGGTCGTCAGCGTGGTCGTCGAGCTCGCACGTCGCCGTCGGACGCAGCAACGAGCGGCCAATGCCGCGCGGATCGAAGGTGATGCACCGGAACCGCTTCGACATGCGCTCGACAGCCAACGTCCAGCACGTCCGCGACATCGCCCATCCGCTCACGAAAACGACCGGCGGGCCGTCGCCATGCTGCTCCCACGAAAGCGTTCCGCTGGCGGTCTCGATCAACGGCATGGCGGGAGTTCTTACCACATATGGCGACCTCGCGTGGCACGCGGCCCCGAGGCCGTTGCATAATCGACGGCGATGTCGAAGCTCACACCTGTTCCGGTCGCAGTCGCGATTACCGTCAGCGACTCGTGTTCGGCCGGCGAGCGCGAGGACGTGTCAGGTCTGGTTCTCCTCGAAGCCCTGAAAACCTGGGGCGCGGTCATTCACTCTTACGAGTGTTTACCCGACGATCGTCCGACGATTGCCGGGCGCCTTCGCCACCTCGCCGACAGCGGCGACGTCGATCTCATCGTCACGACAGGCGGCACGGGCTTTGCACCGCGCGACGTGACTCCCGAGGCGACTCGAGACGTACTCGATCGCGAAGCGCCCGGCCTCGCCGAGCTGATGCGTCTGCGGAGTCTCGAGAAGACGCCGATGGCTGCGCTGTCGCGCGCCGTGTGCGGCATTCGCGGCCGCACCGTGATCGTCAACTTGCCCGGCAGCCCGAAGGGCGTCGCCGAAACGTTCGAGATCGTCAGCGGACCACTTGGTCACGCCATCGAGCTCGCTTCCGAACGAAAGTCCCGACATGACTGACCGCGTCATCTACGCAACGATTCCAGGGCTCGACGTCCGCCTTCTGTCGAGCGTGACGACGAACCTCGTCGCCGAGGCTTGCGCCCGGCACCGCACGACCGCAGCCGCCTCGGCTGCGCTCGGGCGAACCTTGACGGGCGCCGGATTGCTCGCGATGACTCAGAAGGAGCACGAGCGCACGACGGTTCAGTTCGTCTGTGACGGACCGATCGGAGGCATAGTCGCGGTCGCCGATGCGCGCGGTGACGTACGCGGATACGTACGCAACCCGACGGCCGACGCCGAGCCGATCATGGGCAAGCTCAACGTCGCCGGAGTCGTCGGCCGCGGCACGATGCACGTCGGACGGGAGCTCGGCGCCGAAATCGGCCAGGGCCGGGAGCCCTACAACGGAATCGTCGAGATCACTTCCGGCGAGATCGGACTCGACTTTGCGTATTACCTGACCGTTTCGGAGCAGATTCCGTCCGGTGTGAGTCTCGGAGTTTTCGTCCACAACGAAACGAACCGCGTCCTTGCTGCCGGTGGATTCATCATTCAGCTCATGCCCGGCACAGGTCGCGACGTCGAGGAGGATCTGACGGCGCGCGTCGCCGCCGCGCCGCACGCGACGGAGATGATCCTCCAGGGAGCCTCGCCGCTCGAGATGCTCGAGACGGCGCTGGGACATCTCGAAATCGAGGTGATGGACGAGCGTGAGCTCCAGTTTGCGTGCAACTGCTCGCGAGAGAGGTTTCTCGACAAGATGGCGTCGCTTCCGCGCGCGGATCTCGAGGAAATGGTCGCTGACGGAACGGGCGAAGTGCTCACGTGTCACGTATGCACCGAGAGCTACACCGTGACGATCGACGACCTGCGCGCACTGCTGCCCGATGAACGGGTGCATTGAGGCGAAATGCCGTCCCCGCAACGCGACCGCTGACTGGTCGATTCCGCGGCCGCGGACCGTCGATTCCGCGACGGCGCGCCGATCGAATCCGCTACCGCGGGCCGATCGATTCTGCGACCGCGGGCCGATCGATTCTGCGACCGCGGGC
>CAZXLQ010000287.1:0-2905 GCA_964641945.1 uncultured Clostridia bacterium | reverse complement strand
GACAACGAAGAACTCCACTCGCAGTCAGTGCGACCGCTCCGCGGTCGGTACGTGTCGTTGGCGGTACCGCGGGTCGCGCGTAGGCTCGCTGCGCTCGCACCCGCGCGACCCACGGCTATTTCATCGACCGCTCTGCGGTCGCGGAATAATGACGCCGCAGTCGTGGAATCAACGCTCCACGGTCGCGGTGCGAACGCTCCGCGGTCGCGGAGGTGATCGGCAGACCCCGATGTCAGGGCTTTGCTCGCGAGCCCGTTACAGAGAGATCACGCAGTTGCACGTGCCTTCACACGCTGACTGATCGTGGAACGAGCTTCAAACCAGAGCAAACAGGTACGCAGAACACAGACGGCGCGACTACTTGGCTATCGTGAAGGTGTAGACGGCGCCTTCCTCGTCCCCGCTGCGGACCGACGCGGTCCCGCCGTGCAACTCGGCGACGCGCCGGACGGCTGCGAGGCCCATACCGTTCGCCACAAGCGTTGGACCAACGCTGTTCGGAAGGTGCACCACATTGCGGGCAAGCGGACCGAAAAGAATCTCGGGATCGGTTTCGCCGATTCCCTTCCCGTTGTCCGTCAACTCCATCTCCCAGGCGTTCTCGGTCTCCCGCACCCGAACGTGCATCCACGCCCCCGGGCCATCCTTCTTCACTCGGGCTGCCTCGTCGAAGAGGTCTCGGAACGCGCGCATCATCATCGCTCGATCCGCCCGAACCGTCGGCAGCGGGCCTGCCACACGCAGTTCGACGCCGGGCCGCTGATTGGCGCGCCAAGCCTCCTCGATCGTCGCCGCAAGCGGAATCTCCTGCACGTTCATGGTCGAAGTACCGAGCGCCGAGAGATCAACCAGACCGTCGATCAATCCCGCGATCTGATCGGCATTCCGCTGCGTGAGCTCGAGGTAATGGAGCGCAGTCACGTCGGGAACGGCCTCGGCATATTTCATCCGGAACAACTCGATCATTCCCTGAATCGACAGGATCGGCGTCCGGAGGTCGTTCGCAAGCGCGAGCAGGACGTCTTCTATGTTCCAGTCGCCGCGGGCCGCTACGGTCGCCGCAACCTCGGCGCGATGCTCGACCTCCTCGGTGATGTTGTTGCCTATGAGGACTATCTCCTCGGCCGGGCCGCCTGGCGTCGCAGCCATGGGAATCAGCGAGAATCTCCAGTACGCCGCGCCGTGACGAAGCCCCTGACAGTAGTACTCTTCGCTCGAGTAGGGTTCGCCGCTCGCGGCTACTTTTCGGAAGAGGTCCGAGAGTCCGGATGTCTCGGCGCCCGGCGCGATCTCGATCAGCTTCGAGCCGCGCACGTCGCGAGCGCGCCGTCGCTCTCCCAACAGCTCCAGGGCCGGCACGTTTGCATCCAGCATCTTGAACTCATCGACGTCAAAGAGGGCGACACCGACCGTCCCCGAGCCTTCGATGAGTCGCCGGAAGCGTTCTGCCTTGGACTCCGCGTCGATTCGGTTCTGCTCCGCTGCAGTGCTCAACTCCTGTACGGTCGTGGACGCCGACGCAAGCGACTGCTCCGTGTTTCGCAACTGCTTCGTCAGGTCGGCGATATTCGCCTCGGCGGCTTCAGCCCGCTCGACGGCGGCTTGCACCTCGGCCTCGAATCGCTGTTCGTTCGACTTGTCACGCACGACGACGACTGCAGCCGTAGCGCGTCCGTTGTCGAGCACCGGCTCCGCGTGAACTTCCACCGGGGCACGCGTTCCGTCGTAGGACGTGGCGAACATTCCACGCTCGTGGACGTGGTGCCCCGCAAGCGCCATGGTTAGTGGCGACTCCTCGTCCGAAACCGGTTCGTCGTACCCTCCGAAGAGCGCGAGTCGCGACCGGTGTCCCTCCTCGCCGTAGTCGACCGACTCGACGACGCGGGCTGCGGCGAGGTTCGAGACCATGAGCTTCCCGTCTTCGCCAAAGATGGCAACTGCATCCGGAATCTGGTCGAGAACGGCGCGAATCAACCCCATGTCAAGACCGGTACTGGCCGCAGGCGCGGACCGGCCGGATCGCATCGCAAGGAAGAATCCGAGCAGACAGGCCGCGACGACCAGCCCATAGCCGAGCAACGTTCGGATCGGCCGGGCACCCTCGGCGGCTGTCGCTGCATCGAGACGCGCCTGGCGGGCCTCCTTGACGGCGGCCTCGAGCGACTTTCGCTCCTTGATCATGTCCTGGAGCGGATCTTCGGGACCCATCCGGGCCATTACGGCAGTTCGATTCGCGTCAAGCGACTCACTCTGAGCCGCCTTGAACCAGTCGTCGGCGAAACCAGTCCAGCGCTCGGCTGCCGTTGCGAAAGTCTCTGCAGCCTCCTTCGGCACGCGATCCGCCTTCTGCGCGACGGCGCGCAGGTCGGCGATCGCCTTTGCCGATTCGGCGCGCTTCTCCTCGAATGACTTCGCGTCGGCAGGCCGTCCCTGCAGGACGAATAGTCGCAGCAACCGGTCCGAGTCCGCGATGTCGCGCTCGACGATGCTCGCCTGTGCATAGAGCGGGTCGATCCAGTCGGAAAGCGCCGAGTCGACTCGGCCGGGCGCGCTCCAGAGAATCCAGGATCCGAGCAGGGCGAGCAAGGCGATGGCGAGCGCGCAAGCGAGGGCGACGGTTCGTGAAGCAGCCGCCGCGTCGCGCCTGGGTGCATCCAGGTTCGACATGACCGAGGGGTTCCTCCTGAGTCGCAAGCCCTTCCAGTTGGCAAGAGCTCGTCGTGATCCGTCAAGGTGCTGAGCGTGAAGTGGTTCCGTTATAACAAGTCGGAGGAAAGATAGCTAGGACGTGGCGCCGCGATCCCGGGGATCCGGGCACGGCCCGCAATCCCCGCAACTCTTCCCGGTAATGCACTTCAGGTCCTTGCTCTGAACTGCCAAGAGCACCGGCATCGTGCAGTATCGC
>CAZXLQ010000286.1:0-6603 GCA_964641945.1 uncultured Clostridia bacterium | reverse complement strand
GACGGCTCTCGCGCCCGCACGTCCCAGAACCGCGACCGCTGTGAGCGGCCGGCCTTGCATCTCCCGCCCAGTGGTCGTACCTCACGCCCGACGCCTGCATCCGCCGCCACCGATGCGCGAGCTCAGCACGGCCGCCCGCTCGCTGGACTTGTCCAGCACCAGCTGTGGGACACGCGCGGAGCGCAGCGAGTGGACGACAGTGATCTCCTCGCATCGAGGTCAATACAGTCGGCACGTCGCTGCGCTCCGGGTTCCGGGTCTCCAGTAGCCTGATCTCACTGCCGGTCCAAACGCGTCGCTCGGCTTACCGACCCGTCCATTGGTTCGTCACAGAAGACGGCACCTGGGAGGGAAGACCTAGGGAAGATCCAATCGGCCGCGTGGAAATGCAGCGGAAGACGGGCCTGCTTTCCTGAGTCTCGATGATTCACCGTGCCGTTCAGCATCCGTCGTCCTCCGCGCTCGCCGGAAACCACAATTACCGAATCGCGACCTGGCCACACTGGCTGGCCCTGGCCATCGTCGCGTTGTCGTCCCTGTACGCCGTAGTGGCCCTGGCCTGGTTCCCAAAGTGGACCGTCGACGACGCGTACATCACTTACCGGTATGCCGAGAACCTCGCGCTGAACGGTCAACTCACCTGGAATCCCGGCCTCGATCCCGTCGAGGGCTACACGGGTGTGGCGCTGCCGGTCGTCCTCGCCGGAGCAATCGCCGCCGGCGTGGACCCGGATGTCGCATCAAAGACGCTCGGCGTCATTGCGTTTCTCCTCCTGGCGCTGACGACCTGGAGAGTGTGCGGTCGACTCGGCGTTTCGCCACTCGGCAAGTCCGCCGTCTTCACCGGTCTCTGCACCGCGCCCTTCATGTTCACGCACGCACTTGGCGGGCTCGAGACGGTCCCGTTCATGGCCTGTGTCGTGCTCGCCGTCGACCGGGCGGCGGCAGTGGAACTGGCGCCACGATTCGAAAGATCGCCGTGGCTCGGGCTCTCGGCGTCCACGCTCGTTGCCAGTCTGATCCGGCCCGAAGGCGTCGCGCTCTCGATTGCGCTGTCCTTTGCGTGTCTCTGCACCGAAGCCCGCCGCCGTCCGGCCGTGACTACAGTCGACCGGTACGGCGGTGTCGAGCGCACGCTCGTAGTCCTGTCGACACTCCGGGCGCTCGGCATCTGGATCGGAGTCTTCGCGCTTCCCGGCGCGGCATATTTTGCGTGGCGGGCCTCGTATTACGGTCAACTCCTGCCGAACACTTTCTACGCGAAGCTACACACCGGATTCGTCGTCGAGTCGCTCGTCGACGTTGCCAAGTTCGCCGTCGTCTATCTGTCTTTGCCAATGTCGGTGGCCCTCGTTGCGGTTGCGACCGTTCGTCGGCGCGCAATCTCAGCGCTCGCCGGTCTGCCCTGGCGAACGGCGAGCGCGGCCGTCGCCTTCGTCGTCGTGTGTCTGGCGCTCTATTCGAGATCGGCGTTGGTGATGAACTTCGGATTCCGGTTCTTCGTGCCGTTCTATCCAATCGTCCTGATTGGCGTGGCCGCGGTATCGACGCGCGCACTGCGCGTGGTCCCGGCTGGCCGGGCTCGAACGGTCGTGGTCGCCGCCATTGCGGTGATGGTCGTCGCACAGACCGGCGTCCACGCCAGACTCCTCGGGCGAAGCGCGCGCGATGCCGCCGCCACCGAGCGACTGCTCACGGAAGAGCACCGAAAGGTCGGTCAGTTTCTGAAAGGTCGGCTCTCAGCAGACGCCACCATAGTTGTCGTCGTCGACGCCGGTGCGATCCCGTACTTTTCGGGAATGAGGACTGTTGATTTCGGGGGACTCAACGACGAGTTCCTGTCGCACCGGTTCCGCGATCGAACGCCGCAAAGCGACATCGCCGACTATTTCTTCGCGACCAACCCGTCGGCGATCGTGTTCACCAGCCGGTTCAACGATCGAATCGAGGGGCCCGAACCGGTCCGGGTCCAGGACGATGCCCGCTTCGCGAACTATGCACTCGTGCGCGTCTTCTCGTGCAGGGAATGGCCCGAATACCATCAACTTGTCTACCTGCGACGCGATCTTGCGGTTGGCTGAGCGGTTGCACGGCTGTCCGTCAGCAAAACGGAATTGAGCGCGCGTCCTCGAGACAGTTTCGTGACAAACCCAGGATCGTCTATGCAGGTCGTTGTCGATCTGCGAGTTGTTGCTTGATCGAATCGGCCAAGGCGTGCAGACTGACGACGTCTCCGCGGGGTCGGCGGGGCACCACCCAGAAACTGCCGGTTCAGCTTCCGAACGAATCGAGGGTTCCCCGATGTCCGTCCAATTTCTGTCTCGTCGGCTCGTCGCCGTGCGTATGCTCATCGTGTCGTTGCTCGTGCTCGTCACAGCGATTGCCAGCTCCGCGTTTGGGCCCTCACCGAGCAACATGCGGCCCGAGGGCGCGCTCGACATCGAAGACACGATGGCGGCGACGCCGCGGCGGATGGAGCCCCGGTCGACGGTCGGACCCGTAGTTCAGCCCGAGCCTCCGCTGCCGGCGATTGCGGCACGGCGCCTCGAGGTGCTCGCGCCCGTCGTGACCGCGACAAAGGTGGATTCGCTGTTCACGGACGTTGACGGCGACACGAACGCCGATCCGGGCGACGTTCTGCAGTATGTCGTCACGATCGGCGTGACTGGCATGGATGCAACGGGCGTGACGTTCAACGACACGATCGACCCGAACACGACGCTCGTCCCGGGATCGGTCAACACGTCGCCGCTCGCGATCGACGACAGTTACTCGGCCATCGGCAACGTATCGATCGCGCCGAACGTGGCGCAGGGACTGCTCGCGAATGACACGGACGCCGACGGCAACACGCTGACGGTGACAGCGGTGAACACGGCCGGCACGCAGGGGCAGGTGACGTTCAATCCGAACGGGAGCTTCACGTTCAACCCGAACCCGGGGTTCGAGGGCACGACGACTTTCACGTACACGATCTCGGACGGGATCGCGACGAACACCGGAACGGTGTCGATCAATGTCTCGGGAATGATCTGGTTCGTAAACTCGGCGGCCGGTGCGGGCGGCGACGGCCGAATCGGCACGCCGTTCAACACGCTGACCGGAGCGGGCAGCTTCAACGCGGTGGCGGCGGACGATCCGGGCGACAACATCTTCCTGTTCAGCGGCGCCTACACAGGCGGCTTCACCCTGCTCAACAATCAACGGTTCATAGGAGCTGGCGCGACGCAAACGCTCTCGGCAATCACAGGGCTCACGCCGCAGGTCTACAGCACAACGCTTCCGGCGACTGGCGGCGCGAACCCGACGGTGACAAGCGGCGGAGTTACGGTGACGCTTGGGACGGGCAACCGGATCCAGGGCATGTCGCTTGGCAATGCGACGACGTCCGACATCACGGGCTCGGGATTCGGGACGCTGACGGTACGGGACGTGACGCTGGACGGGACGGGCCGTGCGCTCGACCTGACGACGGGAACGCTCGACGCGATCTTCCAGAGCATCTCGTCGACGACAAGTGCGACGAACGGTGTGATTCTGACGACGGTCGGCGGGAGCCTGAGCACGACGGGCGGAACGACGGTGACGAATGCGACGGGCATCGGCATTCAGGTGTCGACGGCACCGGCCGGCGCGGCGCTCAACTTCGGCAACACGTCGGTGACAAACCCCGATGGAGACACGACGGGCAACACGAGCGTCCGGCTGGCCGACAACACGGGGAACGTGACGTTCGGCAGCCTGAACCTGACGCCCGAAACAGGGCAGCGCGGCCTGCACGCGACGCACGGTGTGGCGGCGGCGGCAGGGACGATAACGTCGACGAGCGGCGCAATCGCCGCGACGAACGCTATCGCGATCGAGGTGAATCGAACGACGGCCGGCACGATCCCGCTCGCCCTTTCGCTCACGAGCGTTTCGGACAGTGGCGCCTCGAGCGGCATCGTGCTCGTCAACTCGAGCGGCAGTTTCACGGTCAATGGAGACGGTGGCGGAGCGAACAACGGATCGGGCGGAACGATCTCGGGATCCACCGGTTCGGGAATCGTTCTCAACAACGCGACGAACGTCAATCTCCGGTACATGAACATTCAGTCGAGCGCCGATGACGGCATCGACGGGACGACGGTCACGGGATTCACGCTTCATCGATGCAACGTGACGAACAACGGCAACGCGCTCGGAGACTGCGGGCTCGATTTTGGCGGATCGGGAACAACGCCGTCCGGGATGTTCGGCACGGGTTCGATCACGAACTCGACGGTGTCGGGGTCGGAGGAGAACAACATCCGAGTTCGGAATATGAGCGGTACGCTTTCGGCGCTGCCGGTGACGAACTGCACGGTCACAGGCAATGACATTACGAACGGTAACGATGGAATCCTGTTCGAAGCAGGTGGAACGGCTTCGATGGCGCTCAACGTGTCGTCGAGCAGTTTCTCGTCTCACAAGGGGGACCACATTCAGACGGCCGCCTTGAACAGCGGCAGCCTGAATGTTGTGATTTTCGATAACAC
The DNA here is from genome assembly GCA_964641945.1 of uncultured Clostridia bacterium. GTDB lineage: Bacteria > Acidobacteriota > Blastocatellia > UBA7656 > JADIYM01 > JADIYM01. Next base: position 2,086 of record CAZXLQ010000286.1, on the reverse strand, counting down.
GTTCACCGGAGGGCACCCGTCGCCCCTGGGTCAGGGTGTCACGATCAACGCCGCGACGGGCGTCATGTTCGGGGGATACTCGGGAACGGTCACCTACGACATCAACGACAACGATTTCACCGGAGCCACGTCGAACCCGATCATCGTGAATCTGGGGACTTCGAGCTCGAGTGCGGTGTTTTCTGGACGAATCCGAAACAATTCGATTGGAACGACAGGTGTCGCCTTGTCGGGATCGGCGCAGGCCAACGGCATTGCCATCGACGCGCATGGGAACGGGACGCACACCACGTCAATCACGAACAACACGATTCGGCGTTGTTTCGATCGTGGAATTTCGGTGCTTGCGAATGACGGAAACGGCGTACTGAACATGACCGTTTCGGGAAATATTATCAACGAACAGCTCGACACCGATGCCATGAACGGCACGCCTCGCGAGGCCTTCATCCTCGTCGCCGGCGCCACGACGACGAACGTGTTCGGGCTCATCGACAGCCACGCCGTCTGTCTGAATCTGACGAGTACGAGTGGCAACATGGTCGGCGGTGCTTTCAAGACGGGGGATGTCCGCATTCGACAGCGGTTCCGGACGAGCGTGGCGCTTCCAGGCTACACGCCTCCTGGGGGGAACCATTTCGACGCCGCATCGGTCATCACGTTCCTGCAAGGCAACAACCCGGGCTCCACCGCCACGGTGACGGTCAACGATGATGCAGGCGTGACGACGGACGGGTTCTTCGCGAGCGGCGGCTGCGCCGTTCCGGCTCGAGGTGAGAAGGTGGCGGAGTCCGGAGACAAGACGTCGGACGACGATGCGACCGAAGCGCGCGCCGCCTTGCGGGCCGCTCTCGGGGCGAGGAGTCCCGAATCGGGCGAGGTAGCGAGCCTCGATCCACAGATTGCCGCGTGGCTGCTACCGGAGGCGATCCGCCGCCTCGAAGCGGCCGGCCTGACGGCCGACGAGATATTCCGGTTGCATTCGATTTCGATCGAGCTGGCCGATCTTCCCGGCGACGAGCTCGTGGATTTCCGTGAGGGGAAACTTTTTGTCGACGCGAAAGCGGCCGGCTACGAGTGGTTCGTCGACGAATCGCCGGCCGAGGACAGTGAGTTCGCCGTGACCGTGGAGGGACGCGAACTGGAAGCATCGGAAGGGTCTCGAGCGTACAGCCGGATGGACCTTTTCAGCGCCGTCACGCACGTGCTCTGCGAACAGATCTGCGAGGAGCGGGGCAAGACGCCGAAGCGATTCAAGCCTCTGCTGGCGAAGAGTCTGCGATCGGGGGTTCGCCGACTGCCCCTCGACCGTCGCGGTGAGCTTCTCGTTGTTCGCCCGGCATTCGACGAGGCTGCACGCGCCGGCAAGCGGGATTCCTTGGACGTGGCTCCGGTGCAGGTCGTTACGACGGCGACGGTGGAGCCGGGTGCTCATTCCGGCAACGTTGCGAACGGCGGCGCGAAACTCGACGACGAGCGTTCGGGCGAGACGATCGTGAAGAACATCGGGACGGTGCCGGCCGGCAAGACGGTGACGGTCACGTTCCGCGTGACGATCGATACGCCGTTCCCGGTGGGTGTGTGCACGGTGTCGAACCAGGGCACGATTTCGGGCTCGAACTTCGCGAACGTGCTGACGGACGACCCGGCGGTCGCGGGTGCGGCCGATCCGACGATGACTACTATTCCGATTCCGCCCGTTATCGGCGCGTGTCCGGCGAACATCACTGTCAGCAACACGACTGGCGTGTGCGGAGCGGCGGTGACGTTTGCCACACCGACGGCGACGGGGTGTCCGGTGCCGACGGTGACGTGCGTGCCGGCCTCCGGGTCGACGTTTGTGATCGGAACGACGACGGTGACGTGTACTGCGGCGAATTCGGTGCCGCCGAATTCGACGTGTTCCTTCACGGTGACGGTCAACGACACGCAGGCGCCGACGGTGACGTGTCCGGCGAACATCACGCAGCCGAACACGGCGGGCCAGTGCTCGGGCGTGGCGACCTTCACGACGCCTGCGGCCGTGGACAACTGCCCGGGCGCGACGGTGGTGTGCGTGCCGGCGTCGGGGTCGACGTTCCCGATC
>CAZXLQ010000285.1:0-6604 GCA_964641945.1 uncultured Clostridia bacterium | reverse complement strand
CTGATCCGTGGCCCTTCTTTGTTATCAACCGGTGTACGCTTCTCACAATGGTCGCGATACTAATGTCGGTCGTGTTGGTGAGTTGCGGTTTTGCGAAGAACCCGCCGGCAGAGGTGCGTGCCGTGATCGCGAGGGCGAATGCCGCGCTCGTCGACGACGACCGGGACGAGGCGGCGAGGCTGCTCGAGCCGGTCGCGCTGCGCTCGCCTGAAGCGGCGCTGCTGTATGCGCGGGCGGGCGGGCGCAGTAAGGCTCAGACGGTTGTCGAAGACGATCCTGCCGCGCTGTTCCTCGCCGGCTGTCTCGGGACGAACCGCACCGAGCGGGATGCGCATTTCCGCCGGGTCGGAGATCTCGCGCCGAAAGAAGTATGGGGGCCGCTCGGGCGGGCCGTCGCCGCGCTCGAAGCCGATGCCGTCGCGGACGCAATCCCCCTGTTCGAGCGCGCCATTGCAATCGCTCCGCGCGAGCCCGCCGTCCTCGGCGGACTGGCTACCGCGCTGACGCTCGTTCCGTCGAGAAGGGGCGAGGCCGTCACTCTCGTCGAGCGCCTGCTCGAAATAGCCCCCGAGTCGATCCACACCGAAGCCGCGTTCGACGCCGTGCTGCCTGTCGTCTCTCGCTACGACGTCGCGCGCCTCGCGGACGTGTACGTACGGCGCAACCCGAACGGGCGCCGATGGGTCGCGTGTGTCACGTACCAGACGCGCAATCAGGTGCAACACGACGAAGTCGAAGGTGCGCAAGCCATACTCGTTGTCTGGGCGCGGATCGCCACGATGCGCGGCGAACGGCACGCCCGCGACCGCGGCGCCTTCTATCGCGAGTTCATCCTGCCGGCCGCGGTCGCTGCCGGCGGGCCCACGCTCGATGTGCTCGGCGATCGAGCGCTTTCGGGCGGGGAAGACTCGCCCGAGGTTCTCCTGGCGCTGGCGAACGCCTTTGCCGTGGTGCCGGACGACAAACGAACCCGGGGGCTGCTCGAACGAGCGCTCGACATTGCCGACAGGCGTCGCGACGCTCCGAACGAACTGACGGACGACATCCGGTTCGCGCTGGCTTCGGTGCGCGAGCGCACCGGTGATGCGCCGGGCGCGGCGACGTTGTACGACGCGATCCGAATGGATGGGCCGGCGGCGAAGCGCGCCGCGCTCTCGGCCGGGACGGCCTGGCTTCGGGCGGGCGAGCCCGGGAGGTCGGCGCGCGCGTTTGCGCGGGCGGTTGCGATCGAGCCGACGCGCGAGACTGCCGACGTGCTGACGATTGCGGCGAAGGCCGCGGGACTGCCGGAATCGGAGGCGCGGTGCCTGGTGTGGGAAGCGCTCGATGCCGCCGCACGTCCGTCGACTGACTTTGCGCTGCGAACGCTAGACGGTCAGCCGGCTTCGCTGTCGGCGCTGCGCGGCCGCGTCGTGCTCGTGACGTTCTGGTTCCCGTCGTGCGCGCCGTGCCGCGCGGAGTTCCCGTACCTCGAGGCCCTGCGGGCGAAGCACGAGGCCTCCGGGCTCACCGTCATCGCCATCGACATCACGCGCGAGGACGCCGCCGCCAGACGGGCGATCACGGAGCTGAAGGTCGCGTTCCCGTCGCTGACCGGTGAGGAGCACGTCGTCGACGCCGTCAAGGCGGCGTACAGGGTAAAGACGGCACCGACGTCGGTCCTGGTCGACCGCGAGGGACGGGCGATGTATCGGGAGGAACGCTTCACCGGCGAGCCGGGCATCGCCCTGCTCGAGAGAAGGATCGAACTGCTGCTCGCCGGCCGGCCGTAATGGATGCGCCGGACGGGCGTTGTGGTAGGTCGGGATGCGACGAAGCAACCCGCTCGCTACCGCTCGCGGTAGTGATCCGCCGTGCGCCTGTCCTTACATCAGGTATGTGTCGATGCTTGCCGGCCGTGTACCGCGAGCGGTAGCGAGCGGGTCGATCGAGAAGATCTTGCGGATCAGACACTGGACAGACGGGTGTAGACTTCAGGAATACGTGGGAGGTTCGGTCGATGCTCAGGCGGTTCCTGCTCATCGCATTCGTGGTTGCCCTTCTCGCGCCGGCGGCGCCGGCGCAGCGGCTGGGTGTGTACCGGCGGGGCGAGACGCTGACGTCGAACCCTCGAGCCTACGCCGCGTGGATCCGTCGCGAGATCTCGGAGGACCTCGTCGATCTCTATGCCGCGACGAACGAAATCCTCGCCGCGATGAACGAGACCGATCGGCGCGCGCTCAAGCGCGTGGCGAAGAACCCTGAGCGGCTCGTGAAGCTCTCGCGCAATCTCTGGGGCAATGTCCAGCACCGGCGACCGACGCGTGAACGGCCAAAGGAGCCGCAGGCGCTTTCGCCGCGATCGCTCGCCGAAGCGCGAACGGATACCGAGGCGGTCCGGTTGCTCGTCCGCAGTGTCGCGGAGGACCTGATCCAGCAGTACAGATCGCGCGAGATCGACGCCCGCGGAATCATCGAGACGATCGAGAAGATCGAACGTCTCGAGATGCTCGGCTACCAGCTCCGGGCCGATCTGGCGGGATACCGGTAAGCAACAGAAGAGTTGACAGGATTACAGGACTCACACGTGAAGTCCTGTAATCCTGTCATTTCTCTTACGCCTACGCCGTCGCGTCGCCGACCGGGGGAAGGATCGGTTTGAGGACCGGGGTCTTCTCCCTCTTCGGGATCTCGGTCGCCTTCGCCGACGGCGGCGCGTCGTCTTCGTCGTCGAGCGGCAGTCCGGCGACGAGACGGCGGATCTCGATCGAGTCGAGCGACTCGCGCTCGAGCAGCGCTTCCGCCAGCCGCACCATCGCTTCACGGTTGTCCGCGATGATCTGGCGCGCCCGGTTGTACTGCTCCATCACGATCCGCTTCACTTCCTGGTCGATCTTGATCGCCGTGTCCTCGGAGTAATCCTGGTGCTGGGCGATCTCGCGGCCGAGGAAGATCTGCTCTTCCTTCTTTCCGTACGTAAGCGGTCCGAGGTCGGACATGCCGAACTCGCACACCATCCGCCGACCGAGCTCCGTCGCCCGTTCGATGTCGTTCGATGCACCCGTCGTCATGTGGTTGAGGAAGATCTCCTCGGCGATGCGGCCTCCCATGAGAATTGCAATCGTTCCCTCGAGGTACTCGCGCGTGTGGCTGTAGCGGTCGGACTCTGGCAACTGCTGCGTCAGGCCGAGCGCCATTCCACGCGGGATGATCGTTACCTTGTGCACCGGGTCCGCGTTCGGCACCTTGATGCCGACGAGAGCGTGCCCGGCCTCGTGGTATGCCGTGTTGCGCTTCTCCTCGTTCGACATGACCATCGAGCGGCGTTCGGCGCCCATCAGCACCTTGTCCTTCGCCCACTCGAAGTCCGCCATCATGACGGCCTTGTGGTTGTAGCGCGCTGCGTTGAGCGCCGCCTCGTTGACGAGGTTCGCGAGGTCCGCTCCGGTGAATCCCGGTGTGCCGCGTGCCGTCACGGTGATGTCGACGTCGTCGCCGAGCGGGATCTTGCGCGTGTGGACGGCGAGGATTCCCTCGCGACCCTTGATGTCGGGGCGGTTGACGATGACACGGCGGTCGAAGCGGCCGGGCCGCAGCAGCGCCGGGTCGAGCACGTCCGGGCGGTTGGTCGACGCGATGAGGATCACGCCGTCGTTCGACTCGAAGCCGTCCATCTCGACGAGCAGCTGGTTGAGCGTCTGCTCGCGCTCGTCGTGTCCTCCACCGAGGCCGGCGCCGCGATGGCGGCCGACCGCGTCGATCTCGTCGATGAAGACGATGCACGGAGCGTTTTTCTTGCCCTGCTCGAAAAGGTCGCGGACGCGGCTTGCGCCGACGCCGACGAACATCTCGACGAAGTCCGATCCCGAGATCGAGAAGAACGGAACGTTCGCTTCACCCGCGATCGCGCGCGCAAGCAGCGTCTTGCCGGTTCCCGGGGGGCCCATCATGAGGACGCCCTTCGGAATGCGGCCGCCGAGCTTCTGGAATTTCTGTGGTTCCTTGAGGAACTCGATGATCTCCTGCAGCTCTTCCTTGGCCTCCTCGACGCCGGCGACGTCCTTGAAGGTGACGCGCTTCTGCTGGTTCGAGAGCAGCTTGGCGCGGCTCTTCCCGAAGGAGAGCGCCTTGTTGCCGCCCGACTGCATCTGCCGCATGAGGAAGATCCAGAAAACGATGAAGAGGATGATCGGAGCCCACCAGGTGAGGATCATCAGGAACGTGCTGTTCGAGGACGTCTTGAAGCCCTCGATCTTCGTTCCGGCCTTCTGCATTTCGTCGGAGAGGGCCTTCTGGACTTCCTGGTTCTCGACGTCGGCCACGTATGGGGAGTCATCGGCGAGCTTGCCGCGGACCTGGGCGCCTTCGAACGTCGCATCCTTGACCTGTTTCTGTTGAACAGTCGTAAGGAGCTCGGAGTAGGAGAGCTGCTTCTCCCGGACTCCGGTGCCGTTCTTGAAGGCCGTGTAGAGCAAAACGGCTCCCGCGATGATCAGGAGCCAGAAGATGATCTGCTTGACGGTCGAACTCACTCGCGCTACCTCCGTGCCGCGCGCCACTTACGGACGTGTCAGCCGCAAAAGTCTACCCCACGGGTCCAGCAAGGGCAATGAACGCGTTTTGCGAGAGTTTCTCGCAGAGACGCAAAGGGCAGACGCAGAGCCGCAGGGACTGAAGGGCAATCCTGCAGTCCGACTCCGCGTCCCTGCGTCCGTCCTCTGCGCCTCTGCGAGAAACTCCGGTCGCGGAAAGGCCGTCTACGAAAGAACCGCCAGATCCGGCAGATACCGATAGCTGTTTCCCAGCCCGAGCCCGTACCCGATGATTCGCTCCTCGCCGCGCGAGAACCCGACGAATTCCGGGGTCAGCTCCGTCGTGCGGAACGACGGCTTGTCCACGAGCACGACCGCCTTGACCGTCTTCGCACCCCGGGCCGTCAACTGCTTCTCGATGTAGTCGAGCGTCACGCCCGTATCGAGAATGCCGCCGACGAGCAGGATGTTGGCGCCGTGCGGATCGAACTCCGTCGTGTACTGGATGTCCATGTGGCCGCCACTCGTGTGGACGGCGGCCTTCAGGAAGCAGCAGTTCAGAGGCACGTTGATTGCGCGAATGAGGTCCGCGAGGAACACGAACGAATCTTCGAGCAATCCGACGATCGTGAAATCGGTGCCTTCGTACGCCGTGCGAATCTCGTTGGCGAGCTCGTGGACGCGAGCCGCGATCTCATCGGCGGTGACGACGACCTGCAGCTTCTCTTCCATCGAAGCCTCCCTGAAGTAGTGTCTCGAACTGGATAACTACGGCGACCCGTCCGATTGTACGGAGGAACACTGCCGCATTTCAACGTCACAGTCCACAACGAGCGTTTCGCGGAGCCGGCGCGCGCGCAATCCGCCGGGCAAAACGACTTCGCGCCCGATACGGGCATCGCCAAGAAGTCCGTCGATCGAGTCGATGTGCCTGGCATCGATTCGCGTGAGATCGCCGCGCACGCGGCGCACGGCTTCGCGTAGAACGCGCCGCCGCAGCGCCGGTTCGAGTGCCGCGAGTCCTGCAGCGGGCAGCGAAACCGTGCCGCCCGGCCCGACGCCCCACTCGTCGAACGCTTCGGCAACCCTGAGTGAAAAAAATTTGCGATCATCCTCGGCGAGTCGCGCCGCACGCGCCAGATTGGCCGCCGCTCCCGGCGACAGGCGCTCGAGCCGCGGCAGCAGTTCGTGACGCACGAAGGCGCGCGACCTGTGAAGATCCGCGTTCGTTGCGTCGTCGAGAAACCGGATGTCGCGATCGCGGCAATACCCCAGCACGTCGTCGCGCGACATCTCGAGGAGCGGTCTAACCAGCCGGACGCCGGGCGCGAGCTCCCGGGATGCCGCGATTCCGGCCAACCCGTCGATGCCGGCTCCGCGCGCGAGCCGCATGATCACGGTCTCGGCCTGGTCGGACGCCGTGTGGCCCGTCGCCACCGCTTCGGCGGCGCGTTCGGCGGCGATGCGCGCGAGGAACTCATAACGCAACTCGCGTCCCGTGGCCTCGACGTTCTGGCCGGCGGCCGAGGCTGCCGCCGCGACGTCCACGCGCTCGACTACCGCCTCGAGTCCGGCGTTGGCGGCCGCCGCGGCGACGAAGCTGGCGTCGTCCGCCGATTCGGGGCGCAGCGCGTGGTCGAGGTGTGCGACTACGAGTTGGGGACCCGAGCCCGACGCACGTCCAATGCGAAGCAGCCCGTAGAGCAGGGTCATCGAATCCGGGCCTCCGGACACCGCGACGACGAGGCGCTCCACGCCGTCGAGCAAGCCGTGGCGCCGGATCGCCGCTCCTACGGCCGTTTCGAAGTCCGTCAATTGCACTCCAGTGCCTCGCATCGCCCGAATTGCACCACAGCGAGCACCGCCGGCGCCATTGACGGTCTGCAGGCTGGTCGGGGAAGGCCCGTGCCAGCTCTCGTGACGGGTCACAGGCTGATCGGTGATGCCCGCGTGCGAGCGCTCCTGACGGGTCACAGGCTGGTCGGGGAAGGCCCGTGCCAGCGCTCTTAACGGCTCACAGGCCGGTTGGGGAGGCCCATGCCTGCGTTCTTAGCGGCTCACAGGCCGGTTGGGTAGGCCCAGAACCGCGGGGG
>CAZXLQ010000284.1:0-6608 GCA_964641945.1 uncultured Clostridia bacterium | reverse complement strand
CCTTGAAGGCCTGGTCTCCGCCAAACGTGAACAGCGAGGCGTTCTCGCCCTCGTCGAGTCCGTCGACGTTCAGCTCGATCGACGGAGGCGCGCCGCGTTGCGTGTGCCCCTGAAATGGTCGCGAGTAGCCGAGATCCCGAACAGGAAGAGACTTCGTCCAGGTGGGCGTCGAAGGCAGCTTCGCCGCAAGCGCAATCGGGAAGAAGGGAGATTCGCCGACAAGCGCCAGGACGAGCGATGCGGATGCGACAAACGCGACAAGCCGCGCTGTGAGACCGGTTCGATTCAAGGGAACACACTCCATCGGCTGATTGCGGACTCGCGCCTTCATGCGGTTCCCGCCCTTCGACGCCAGACTGTAACGGAATCCGGCTCGCGGAGAAACGTCTCGCTAGAGCTTCGCCCGACCGACGGCTTGCGCCGTGGCGTGGGGGGACCCGAGCGCTACCGCGCCCGGTACTGATGCCTGACGGTCGCTTGCCTCCGGGTCTATCCCGATCGTGCCCACCGCGTATCAGTACCGGGCGCGGTAGCGCCCGGGTCCGCCTTGGGCTCCGTGAGGTCCGATGGCTGGCGCCACGTCGCCACGTCTTGCCAACGGAAAGACCCGAGCGCTACCGCGCCCGGTACTGATGCTACATCCCGTTCCAGTCACCCAGAATCGGCGTCGTGTTCGCAGGGCCGTATCCGAAGACGATGTCCGCCGGTCCCGGAGCGTGCGTGTTCCTCAGGAAGAAGTTTCCGCTCGCCGGGTCGTACAGCCCGATCGTGTCGCTGCCGTCTCCGTTCCAGTCTCCCGACAGCGGTTTCCACCCGAGCCCTGCCGGCCCGAAGCCGTATACCAGGTCCGCGCCGCCAGCCGCGTGCGCGTTGCGCAGGAAGAAGTTTCCGTTCACCGGGTCGTACAACCCTATCGTGTCCGATGCATTGCCGTCCCAGTCTCCGACCAGCGGAACCCAGCCGAGTCCCGCCGGACCGAACCCGTAGACCAGGTCGGCCGCTCCCGGCGCGTGCGAGTTCCTCATGAAGAAGTTCCCGTTCACCGGATCGTAAAGACCGATCGTATCCACGCCGTCGCCGTCCCAGTCGCCAACCAGCGGCAGCCAACCGAGCCCGGCCGGCCCGAAGCCGTAGACGAGATCGGCTCCTCCCCCTGCATTCGTGTTCTTCAGGAAGAAGTTACCGTTCACCGGATCGTACAGCCCCGCAGTGTCCGTGCCGTTTCCGTCCCAGTCGCCCTCGAGCGGCAACCAGCCGAAGCCGGGAGGCCCATAGCCGAAAACGACGTCGGCTCCGCCCGGCGAGTTGTCGTTGCGCAGGAACCAGGCCCCCGACGCCGGCACGTAGATCCCCGCCGTGTCCGTCCCGAGCGGCGCGACCTGCACCGTGAACTGGCAGTTTGTCGCGTTGTTCGCCCCGTCGGTTGCCGAGCACGTCACGAAATTGGTGCCTACCGCAAACGTCGATCCGGGAGGCGGCGCGCACATCACGCTCGCTCCGCAGTTGTCGGTTGCCGTCGGCACCGTATAGCTCACAACCCTGCCCGCCGGTGCCAGCGCGATCGTCTGGATGTTCGCGGGGCACGCGAGCGATGGCGGCTCGGTGTCGTTCACCGTAACGTTGAAGTTGCACGTGCCAGTGTTCGAAGCCGCATCCGTGGCAGTGCACGTCACCATCGTCGTGCCGAGCGCGAACGTCGACCCGGATGCCGGGACGCACGCGATGGACGCCCCGGGGCAGTTGTCGGACGCCGTCGCGACGAAGTTCACCACCGCCGAGCACAAACCGGGATCGGTCCCGACCGTGATCGGCGCCGGACAGTTCGCCACTGGCGCCTGGGTGTCGTTGACTGTCACCGAGAACGAGCACGACGGACCGCTCGTCGTCGAGCAGTTCACGATAGTCGTCCCCACGGCGAAGAAGGACCCGGAGGCGGGCAGGCACGTCACCGTCCCGCACATTCCCGTCGTCATCGGCGCCGCGTAGTTCACGACGGCGCCGCACATCCCGGTGTCGTTGCTCGCCGTGACATTCGATGGGCACGTGATCGTGCAGCCTTGGGTCCGGATGTCGGACTCGACGGCCTGGCCGCGAAGTCGCCGCCACGGACCGTGCGGTGGCGTTGCGGCCAGGGAGGTGAACGTGAACGGGGCGTGCAGCACCCGTGCTCGCCAGCGGTAGAGGGTGAAGCTGTCCAATCCGGTAATTGCCAGCGTAAGCGTCACGCCGGCCGAGGTCGCCGTCACGTCGGTCCATGTCGACGATGTCACGGTAACGGAGTTCGCGCCTCCCCAGTTTTCACCGGCCGGGCTGGCTTCGACCTGGAGCTTCACGCGGCCGCGGCCGTCCGGGTGCGTCGCGTTCATCCGGACCTGGAAGTCGCCGGCTTCGCTCGATCCCCACGGCTCGACGTTCGTCGTGTCTCCGTTGCCACGCAGTTGTCTCGACCGGACGGACCGGCCGAATCCGTCGCCGTTCCCGAGAAACACGAACGCCGCGCCTTCGTTCATCTGCCCGGCGTCGTAGTTGGGAGCCCCGACGATCACATCGGCATAGCCATCGCCATTGACGTCGCCCGCGCCTGCGACCGAAAGGCCCAGCACCGCGCTGCCCTGGGCGGACAGCAACGTCGTGTTCGCCGTCGTCGGGTTTCCGCTCGCGACTCCCGATGGACCACCGTGAAAGACGAAGGCAGCGCCGTCGTCGGTAAACGCTGCGTTGTAGAGCCACACGCCGACGACGACGTCCGCGTATCCGTCACCGTTGACGTCGCCGGCTCCGGCAACGGTCCGGCCGAGCTGCGCGCTCACCTGGTTCGACTGGAGCGTCGCGTTTGCCGACGCAACATTGCCGCTCGCAACTCCCGAGGCGCTTCCGTGAAAGACGAACGCCGCTCCTTCTTCCACCTGTCCGTCCGTGTAGGTTTGCGACGCCACGATCACATCCGCGAAGCCGTCGCCGTTGACGTCACCGGCGGCGGCGACGCTGTTGCCGAGCTGCGCAAAATCCTGGTCCGACTGGAGGATCGCATTCGCCGTCATCGGGGTCCCGTTGGAGATACCGGCCGGGCCTCCGTGAAACACGAACGCGGCGCCTTCGTTCGTCTGACCGGCGTCGTAGCCGAATGCGCCGACGATCACGTCGGCATAACCGTCGCCGTTGACGTCTCCGGCTCCTGCGACGCTGAGACCGAGGAACGCGCTGTCCTGATTCGACTGGAGCGTTGTGTTTGCCGTCGAAGGATTACCACTCGTGATCCCGGACGCGCTGCCATGAAAGATGTATGCAGCCCCTTCATTCGACTGCCCGATGTCGTGCTCGTACGCACCCACGATGACGTCCGCGAATCCGTCGCCGTTGACGTCGCCGGCCCCCGCAACGCTGATGTCAGTCGCACCCGCCTGTTCCATCTGAATCGTGGCGTTCGCCGTCGAGGGATTCCCGCTCGTGATTCCCGAGGCGCCGCCGTGAAACACGAAGGCCGCTCCTTCATCCGTCTGCCCCGCGTCGTAGAAGCGAGACCCGACGATCACGTCGGCATAGCCGTCCCCGTTTACGTCGCCCGCACCGGCGACGCTGAAGCCGAAATCGGCATCAGCCTGATTCGACTGCAGCGTGGCGTTCGCCGTCATCGGGTTGCCATTCGCAATGCCGGACGGTCCGCCGTGAAACACGAAGGCGGCGCCTTCGTTCATCTCGCCCGAGTCGTACCCTGCGGATCCGACGATGACGTCCGAATAACCATCGCCATTGACGTCGCCAGCTCCTGCGACCGTGAATCCGAGCTGCGCGGAGACCTGGTCCGATTGGAGCGTCGTGTGCGCGCTCGCCGGGTTGCCGCTGCGCACGCCCTCGGCGCCGCCAAGGTAGACGAATGCCGCCCCTTCGTCGGCCTGTCCCGAATCGTAATTCGGCGCCCCGACGATTACGTCCGCATATCCGTCTCCATTGACGTCACCTGCCCCGGCGACGCTTGCGCCCAGCAGGGCGCTCGCCTGGTCCGATTGAAGTATCGCGATCGCCGTCGACGGGTTGCCGCTCGTCACACCCGTTGGGCTTCCCGCAAACACGAAGGCCGCCCCTTCGTTATCCTGACCAGAGTCGAAGAGGCCGGCCCCGACGATCACATCGGCGTATCCATCTCCGTTGATGTCGCCGGCACCCGCGACGCTCACTCCCAGAAGTGCAGTCGCCTGGTCCGACTGGAGGATCGCCGCGGCGGTCGAGGGATTACCGCTTGCAATCCCAGTGGCACTGCCGTGAAACACGAAGGCCGCGCCTTCGTCCGTTTGTCCCGAGTCGTAGTTCTGCGACCCGACGACCACGTCGGCGTATCCGTCGCCGTTGACATCGCCTGCACCCGCGACACTGTCGCCCATGTACGCATTCGCCTGGTCCGACTCGAGGGTCGCGGCTGCCGCCGAAAGATTGCCACTCGCAACCCCCGTCGAGCTTCCATGAAATATGAAGGCTGCCCCTTCATCCATCTGTCCCGAGTCGTGGAATTGAGCACCCACGGCCACGTCGGCGTAGCCGTCGCCGTTGACGTCGCCCGCTCCAGCTACGCTGATGCCGAACCCCGGCGTGTCGAGATCCGACTGCAGGACCGTGTTGGCCGTCGACGGGTTGCCGCTCGCAATTCCGCTCGCACTGCCGTGAAACACGAGAACCATGCCCTCGTTCGACTCTCCCGAGTCGTAGAACGGCGCCGCGACGATCACGTCGGCGTACCCGTCGCCGTTGACGTCGCCTGCCCCATCGACGCTTTGTCCGAGAGAGGCAAAATCCTGGTTCGACTGAAAGGTCGCGTTCGCAGTCGAGGGATTGCCGCTCGCAATGCCGGTCGGACCGCCGTGAAACAGGAAGGCGGCCCCTTCCTCCATCTCTCCCGAATCGTATTGCCGGGCACCGACGATCACGTCGTCATATCCGTCGCCATTGACGTCGCCGGCTCCGCCGGCGTCGGAGCCGAGGAACGCTTCCATCTGATCCGATTGAATCGTCGCGTTCGCGGTCATGGGGCCGCCATTCGCAATGCCGGCCGGTCCACCGTGAAACACGAAGACGGCTCCCTCGTCCGCCTGTCCCGAATCGTAGACGTCGGCAGAAACGAGCACGTCCGCGTATCCGTCGCCGTTCACGTCGCCGGCGACAGCGACGACGTACCCGAGGTGCGCCTCGACCTGGTTCGACTGCAGCGTCGCGTCGGCCGTAGATGTCAGCAGGGGATCCACGACGATCGGATATGCCGCGCCGTCGTCGTCGACGACGAGACGAACGGTGTCCGGGGCCGACAACTCCATGCGAGCGGGAACGTCCCGGCCCGTCGCGTCCTCGACGACGAGCTTCCCGTACTCCAACCGCCGTCCGCTCGCCGCTTCAATCACGGCGCTGCTGTCGGTCACCGAAACCCTCGCGCTCTCGAATGCCACGTCGATCCGCAGCGAGCCCTCGCCCGTCGGGCGCCGATCGATCACGTAGCCGTGCTCGAGACCGGCTTCGCCGTTCTCGTACCACTCGACGAGTCCGCCGCGCCGGTTCTCGACGCGCGCGCCGTCCGCGCGGATTTCTCCCGCAGCGAGCGATTCGAGCCGGCCGTTGCGGCCGATAGCAGCCGTCTTCATGCGAATGAGCTCAGAGCTACCCTCCGCCGTCCGGTCCTCGATGCGCACACCCCACGGCTCGAAGTACGTGCGCAGGTTGTGTGCGCGGTTCGGCGCCTGCAGTCCCCGGTCGTTGGGGCTCGCGTGGTACTCCTGCCTTGCGACCGAGTCCTGCGCCTGTTCCGCGAACGAACCGGATACGCCCGTGTCTTTGGCCGGCGGCGAAAGCTCGGCAAACGGTGCCGACGCACCGGCCTCGTTCGAGTGTCGCACCCGTCGCACTGGATCGATGTCCACGAGCGATCCGACAACGACAAGTAGACCGGCGTGTACGACGAGCACACGTGTGCGAAAGAACGAGCGGCAGGGGCGACGACTCATTTCCTTGTCCTCCAGACGGAAGTGTCCGCTGGGCGATCGCGCTTTGGGGCGACGACTCACCGGAGGGTTACCGGCTCCCTCGTCTCAGGGGAACTGTCTGGGAGGACATCGCGGCTTCGCCACTTTCGGTCCAGGCGGGCAGCCTCGGGCGAGAGACGGCTCAGTCTAGCACTTCCTGCGATACACAAACGAGTCAAGAAGCAGCAGGTCTCGCCGGTGAGCAATCCCAGGCAGCCCAAGTGAATTCAATGAATTGCGGACAACCAGGTGCGCTGGTCTAGTTTGCTCCATCGTCCTGCATACGGAGCAATGCGCGCAGCGCTTTGGAGTGCGGCGTGAAGCGCCGCTTTGGATTCACTTCGCCCGCGGCCCCATCCGATAAGGCACCAACCAAAGCGGCGCTACGCGCATTGTGCGGGGAACCATCGTCGCGCCATGCGACAGAGTCTGGCTGACAAACATGCCGCACAGCAGTATTCTTACCAATCGAAATTCGAGCGGAGCTGTTCGCAACGTGCCGAGTGCACCGAGACCACCTGAATCTCCGAAGCCGGCGCGGGCCGTCGACTACATCGACCAGCTCGCGCTTGGCGGGCGATATCACTTCACGACCGAGGAGGCAGC
>CAZXLQ010000283.1:0-6615 GCA_964641945.1 uncultured Clostridia bacterium | reverse complement strand
AGAAGCTCGCCACGTCGAGTCGAGTGCTCGATGCCGGGTCGAAAGACCCGACACCGAGCTTCCTCGTGGGATTGCTCTTTACAAACCACTCACTGTGTAGAGGGCTGCGACACTGCAGCACAATCACACGTGAGCACCTTCTGTGGCGAGATTATTGCGGCCCTTGACCCAATGGAGCGGACGTGTACGCAGAGATGGGCCAACATTTCGCTGCTTCGGCGCAAGGGGCGCGCACGCTAACACAAAGAACGACACATAGTTCCGGCCCGTCTGCGTCCTGAAGGCCGCTGCGGGATCGTGAACCGCGGGATTGGCACCACAGTTGCGGTGTTGGAAGCCGTTGAGTGAGCCGGAGATTCCATGGTGGGACTGCCCGGCACCGACGCTGAACCACGGGAGGCGGTGCGCTGGTCCATCTATTTCGCGCGAAGTTCCCCCGGTGTCAGCAAACCGTGGCATCGACCAAGTGAACGAAACCAAGTGAACGAACACCTTCGTTTCCGGTTGGTGTCGTGTCTTGACAATGGGGCATCAAGGCACCGTCCGTCGAATGTACGGCCGAGACTGGAGAACCGCAATGGCAATCAGACTTCGCACATCATCAGCGGCACTAGCGCTCCTACTCGTCGTGTGTCTTGGACTGACGAGCCGCGCTGTCTATGCGCAGTGCGGCATTGACCCACAGATCACGATCGACATCGGCACGGCCGACGTACCGCCATACTCCCGCGACGAGCTCAATGACACAGCGTTTGTTGCGTACTCGGTGGTCGGCGGGCCGTCCGTATCCCTCGAGATTCCCGTGACGCGCTACCTTGCGCCGGTAGATCCCGCGAGCGGCAAGATACCGGAGGGGCTCGTGAGCCAGCTCGAGTCGGATGGTGTCCTTTTTCACGAGGCCAAGCTGCAGTTCGGGTACAGCTTCCATCGGTTGAGTGTTGTCACCCACGACAAGCTGCCGACTTTACTGGACGACACACTTCTGCCGGTTCGTCCGAAGTACATTCGCTTCAACGGGTCGGACGTAACAGACAAGCTCACCGTGACAGCTTCGAAGATCAGCTCGACGTCGGGCCCCGGAAACACGACTACCAGGCTGAATGGGGTGGTGGTGTCTATGCACGTGCCCATCGAGTACATCAATTTCCCAAAGACGCCGGGAGTCAACGGCAATGCGCCGAGTCCCGGCATGAATTCGGTGGACCTGGAGTTCGAGGAAGGCACATTCGGCGATACGAATCCACCACCATGCCATAACTATACGACCTACTCAGGGGGCGCAGTCTCATGGGCCGGGCTGTCAATCCGGGCTCTGGCGCCAATCGTGCTCGTACATGGCATAGGCGGAGAGGCGAATGACTGGAAGAAGGGGACAGACGCGAATGGGCACTTGACGGAAGCAGAGGCCGTCACCACGTTTCTCGTGAGCAAACACGTCACGTACTCGAACAAGATCAATCTGACTGAACATGGTCGGCGGGACGGCAACGGGGCGGAACTACGCCAGTTCTTTCGGGAGGCCGCGACGGAACTCGGCGCGAAAGGCATTCATATCATCGCGCACAGCAAGGGCGGGCTCGATACAAGGTCATTCCTGGCGCAGCACGCCGACGATCTCTATGGAGCGACGGGGATCCACTTGCTGTCACTGAGCACATTGAGCACGCCGCATCACGGCTCAATCCTCGCCGACCTCTCGATTCTCGAAAGAGGTGAGGGGCGAGCTGTGTCTGATCAGGAGCATGTCCAGACTTATCTGACCGCTGACCGAAGACTCAACCTGCTTAACAAGCTGCCGTTCATTAACTTCGGGCCTCAACTGCCCGGGCTAAAGGATCTGACGACATCGTCAGCTGGGGACTTCAACATAGCAGCACCGTTTCCCGACGACATCGAGCTATACACGTATGGTGCGGACGCAGACATCGACCCGATTGCCAATACCGAACCCATCATAACGGCGGGCCAAACGACGGACCAGGGCGTCACGCTGAATGAGACTTCTCCGATGATACCGCGCATTGAGCCGTTTTATGGAAGGAAGAAGGTCAGTGATATTGCCACGGCGATCTATCGAGTCGGTCGTGACTTCTCGCGCGTGAAGGTTATCGAACGACGTGAGTATCGGGGTTTCCTCTTGATAAGGCGTCTCAAGATCCTGATCAAGGGTGACCAGAGTGGAACTTATGCCCTCCAAGGCCCGAGCGATCTGGCGGTGACGATTCCAAGCTCACACCTTGATGGCGAGATTGCACACCTCGACTTCACGGGTCCGTCCGGACTCAACCACACAAGCATGCGAACAAAACGGGTCGCCGTGGAAGTACTGAATACGATCACGCAGCGGTTTCCGCTTTGAGGAGCAATACCTGGACCGTGACCTTGAGTAGCAGGGAGGCAACGGGGATGAAAAGGACTTCACTTAAGCGAACCGGAACAAGGAATACAGCCCTCGTTGCCCTTTGTGTGGCCGCGACAATCGTTGCTGCTTCTATAGACTCGTTGGCCCAGGGAACCTCGGCGCCTGAACCGAGGATACTTGATGCGCGCACTGACTCGCTTACACGCATCGTTGTGGCAAGCTCAGACGGGGCGCTCGTTGCGAGCGGAAGCACGGACGGTACCGTCACTGTATGGGAAACTACAAGCTGGACTACTCGATTCAATCCGCCGCGCCAAAGGCAATCAGTCGAAGCGCTGCGGTTCAGCTCTGACAACAAATTCCTGTATGTGGCCGATGAGGCAGGCCGAATCGCTGTCATCGATCTGACGAGGTCTCGCGAGATTCGCTCGATTCGTAGCCTTGGGTGGCACGTTCGGTATGGCAGCGCTCGAAGCGTCTTCTCGGCTGATGGTGGGCTCGTGGCAACCTACTGGAGCCCGGGGCGATTGGACATCCGAACTCTTACGGTAGAAGTCTACTCGACGTTGACGAAGAAGCGGGTGGGCCGGATTCGCGTGGCCGAGTCGTTGAATATTTCAATGATGTGCTTCACACCTGACGCAAGGCATCTCGTTCTCGGGGCATACAACCGAGAGGTGATCGCGTATGAGGTGACCAGCGGGCAGGCGAAGTTTAGGCTCGACGGCGTTCTGGCTCACTCGCGGGCTATTGCCGTATCGGCTCCGCTCAACGAGCTCGCCGTCCCCGGCGACGAATCAGTGGTCCGCTTTGACGCCACAACTGGCGAGCGCAAGGGCGTGCTGCCATTTGGGAAGTACATGGGTGTTGACGGGATCTCGATTGATGATAGCGGTAGCTTCCTTGCATCGATCGATACCAGCGGTCGGCTTCGACTCTGGAACAGGCAGTCAAGAGAGCCAATCTGCGACCTGATGAGGACTTTGTTCGGAGGAGGTCTTCAAGTTGCGTTCGTATCCGGAAAGAACTTGCTGGTGTCAACGAGCGACACGTCAAAGCTGTATGTCTTCGATGTCTCGCCGTACGTGCCAGCCCCGGCGGTCAAGCCATGAACTCGCGAATTGGAAACTTGGCCTTGCCCCTCGTTGGGCTGTTGCTGTTCTCCGGACAGATCGCGCCGGTTCTCGGACAGAACGCCAGCGAGAGCGAACGAACCCTCACGCTTTTCGCAGCCATTCAAGCCGAGAAGTACCTTACTCCGGGTGCTCCGAGTGCGTCTGGGAGTCTCCAGGTTGACTCCATGGGTTTCGCCTCCGTGACGTTCGGCAGCTTCTCGAAGACGCTCAACATCACGTTGACCGACCCGTTGGGATCGGGCGTTTCGGTCCGAAGCGCGGGAACGTCAACGGTCGAGCCCTGGTTCAGCCCAGACCCGGCTGACGATGACTACGCCGAGACCATCGGGGCGACGTACGGATTCAATCTGACGGATCCCATGCCTGGTGCCTGGACCTACTTGATCGAAGAACCAGCGTCACTGTCAGAGACGCGCGCGGTTCTCGTGTCCATGAAGTCCACGAGCCCGGTGCGGGCCGGGATGCTGGGCGCACGTCGTGACTACCTGCTCGATGACGACATCACCCTTGGCGTCGTGACCGTCGAGGGATCTCAGGTTCTCATGGGCGTCTCGATCTTCGGCGTGATGATGAAGGCAGGACAAACTGTACCTGTTGGAACGGTGACGTTCGCCGACAACGGGCTCGACGGGGATGGCGAATCGGGGGATGGGATGTTCACGGCGCTGATTGTCCCCGAGAGCCCGGGCGACTATTCAGTCACGGCCACGATCACCGGTACGCGTTCGAACGGACAGGCATTCACCCGGATCGTGGCCTCCAGCTTTTCCGTCAAGGCGACCATCGCGCGCCTGCTCGGCGGATTCACCGAGCAGGCGATCGGGAGCCCACAGATCGAGAGCATCGAAATCGCACCGCAGATTCGTGTTGTGGTGGCAGGGACATACCGTGTGGCTGTCATGCTCAAGGGACCAAACGGCCGGTTCCTGACGTCGTCGGCCGTTGCCGCACTCGAGGCGGGTGATCGGTCGATCGAAGTCACGTTCACGGGGCGGCGCATTCTGGCGGACATCGGCGTCGACGGACCGTACACCCTACATACAATCCGATTGGAGAGACTGCAAGGGGTCGATCGCGAGTTTCTCGACGAGAACATCAACGGTGGGGAGACGGCCGCATACCTGCTTTCCGGGTTCGCCCGGGAAGTCATCCTCGAATTCAACGGCGGTTTGGTCGAACCGGTCGATTCGAACGGCAATGGCAAGTACGAGTCCCTTGATGTCATCACGCAACTCACACTCGTGACTGCCACGACGTATTCATGGTCGGCGCAGCTCCAGACCCTGACTGGGGAGCTCGTGGCGAACGCCTCCGGCAGCGGGGACTTGCCGGATATTGCCTTGCCGCGTCTCGTCTTCGACGGCGAGACCATAGCAGCATCGGGGCTCGACGGACCGTACCGCGTGAAGATGTTCCAGATTTCCGGGACACCAGGATCGTCGTCGCTTCCGGAAGTGTGCATGACCTACCGCGTCCTGGCATCCGAATTCGAGGGCTACTGCACGCTCGACTGCCCTGACGACGTGTCGGTCGGAACCGGTCCGAACGCGAGCGATTGCGGCGTCGCGGTGACCTACACGACACCGTCGACGACCGGGAATTGCGGTGCGGTGACTTGTACTCCCGCTTCGGGCGAGGTGTTTCCGGTTGGAACGACGACGGTCAACTGCTCGACGGAGTCGCTCTTCACGTGTTCGTTCACGGTGACGGTGACGGACACGACGGCACCAGCCGTCACGTGTCCGGCCCCGATTGCGATCACACTCACGTCGGGATGTGTTGCCGCCATTCCGGATGTCGTCGCTCTCTCCTCGGCAACGGACAACTGCACACCGTCGGGATCGCTCGTTCTCACGCAGTCGCCAGCGGCCGGTACAATGGTCGGTCCGGGCGTGCACCCGATCACGTTCTCGGCGGTGGATGGCCTCAACAATATCGGTTCGTGCACGACGACGTTCACCGTCATCGACGGGCAGCCGCCAGCGATCACGGGACCAGACCCGGCGATCTACCTCGCTACGTCGACCGGCCCGAGCGGCGTTGCCGTCACTTTTCCGACCCCAACGGCAACTGACAACTGCTCGTCGGTGACCGTCACGACCAATCCGACGTCCGGAGCTGTCTTTTCGAACGGCAAGACGCTGGTCACGGCGACGGCCGTTGACTCGGCCGGTCTGGAGGCATCAACCCAGTTTGTGGTGAAGGTCGTTCGCTTCGGCGAGTCGATCGGTGTCTACATACCATCAACCGCCGCGTGGTTTCTGAGGAACACCAACTCGAACGGCAGCGCGGACCTGACGTTCACGTTTGGCCCCGGCGGAGATGGCTGGTTGCCAGTCGCCGGAGACTGGGATCGAAACGGAACCGATACGGCCGGGCTCTTTTACAACCCGGATGCGGGGGTTTTCCTGTCTGATACCAATGGGCCAGGTGATGCCAACTACGTCTTCACGTACGGTCCATCGGGATCGGGCTGGATCCCGATTGCCGGTGACTGGAACGGAGAGGGAGTCGACACAATCGGCCTCTATGACCCTTCGACCGGCAACTTCTTCCTCAAGAACATCAATGCCGCAGGCTACGCCGATGTCATTCTCCAGCTCGGTCCCGGGAATGCGGGTTTCCTGCCGATCGTCGGCGACTGGAACGGGGACGGAATCGACACGGTGGGTATCTACAGCCCCGAGACGGGAGTGTTCTTCCTGAAGAACACGAATACCAGCGGACCGGCCGACCTGACGTTCACGTTTGGCGCCAGTGGAAAGGGATACCTTCCCGTCTCGGGCGACTGGAATGCCGACAACGTCTGCACCATCGGACTGTATGATCCGGCGACTGGAAACTTCTGGCTTCGCAACTCCAACGACGACGGAGGCGCGGACGTGGAACTCACATTCGGACCGACGGAAGAGGCAGCGATTCCGGTTGTCGGAAACTGGGACGGCGACATTCCGTGACGGCCGCAGCGAAGAGCGCGTAGGGACGATGTTGACGCCGGCCGCCGATTCCGAGGTGGCCGGCGTTGCCTTGTGATCGGGTACTATTAGGTCGTCAATGCGGGCGGGCCGCTGAACGAACTGAGTTGGTCGTGACGCAATGCCTCTTGTGTAAAGAGTA
>CAZXLQ010000282.1:0-6699 GCA_964641945.1 uncultured Clostridia bacterium | reverse complement strand
AAGGGTGACCTTCGCGCGATCGCGCGTGCGCGGCGAATCTCCACCCAGACGGTGCGCAACATGCGGGAGAACCTTGGCTTCGCGCTGATCTACAACGCGCTCGGCGTTCCGATCGCCGCCGGTGTTCTCTATCCGGCGTTCGGCTTGCTGCTCTCGCCGTTGATCGCAGCGCTGGCGATGAGTCTGAGCTCGGTTTCGGTGGTATCGAACGCCTTACGCCTGAGAAGGGCGCGCACCTGAGGCGCAAGCAGGTAGAACGGATGACACGATGGGTCTGGATTTCGCTGGCCGCACTCGCGATCGCGGCGAGTGCGGCGCTGGGATGGCAACAGATCGCGCTTTCGCCGCGGGGGAAGTGGATCGAGACGAATGATGCTGCCGTTCTCGAGCACGGCCGTGAGCTGTACGAACAGTACTGCGCGAGTTGCCACGGCGCGAATCTCGAAGGCCAGCCCGACTGGATGAAGCGCCTGCCTTCGGGGCGCATGCCGGCGCCGCCGCACGACGCGACCGGTCATACCTGGCACCATCCGTCGGATGTGCTCTTCGGGATCGTGAAGGACGGTGTCGAGAAATACGCGCCCGCAGGCTACGAAAGCGATATGCCGGCGTTCGGTGGAACGCTTTCCGACCCCGAAATCCGGGCCGTGCTCAGCTACATTCGTTCGACGTGGCCCGAGGACGTGAAGCGACGCCACGAAGAGCGCGAGCGGGCAGTGCGGGGCGGCTGAAGCTCAGTACCCGACCGTGAACCGCCGGCGCGAATGCGCTGGTTTCTCGAGCTCGTCGATCATCGCCACCGCGTAGTCTTCGAGCGAAATACGGCTCTCGCCCTTGGCGTCGACGAGCAATCGACCGTCTCCCAGGCGGAACTTGCCGGTCCGCTTGCCCGGTTCGAGCATTGCGGACGGACTTAGCATGGTCCAGTCGAGCGTCGGTTCCTGCTTCAGCAACTCCAGCGCTTGCCGCGCGCCCTCCGCAGTCGCTTTCCACGCCGCGGGGAATTGCGGCGTGTCGATCAGCAGTACGCCTGGCGCTGCTTCGAGGCTGCCGGCGCCGCCCACCATCAACAGTCGCGGCACGCCCGACTTCTTTACTGCGGCGATGATCGAGTGAATGCCCTGCAGGTAGTAGCCGAGAACGTCGGCCTGCGCATGTCCGCTGAATGCGCTCAGGACCGCATCGTGACCTCGCAGGGAATCGGCCAGCGCCGTCTCGTCGAGAACATCGACCCTGGTCAAGGCGAGCCCGGATTGCGGCTCGAGCTTGCCCGGATTGGACACGAGTGCCGTTACTTGATGGCCGCGCGTTAACGCCTCGTTTCGCAGCGCCGAACCGACGTACCCGCTTGCGCCGATCAATGCAATTTTCACGATTTACCTCTCATACTGCCGAGCGCATCGAGCGGGCAGCACGGCTTCATTGCCCTCGTGGTCGCGCAGCGCATCAAAGCCCGTCATGATCTCGTTGCTGCGGATTTCGCCCGCCTGCCGAGGCAAACACTATGCTCCGCGCCCGTTGCTGATTCAACCCGCACGAAGTCAGAGGTCGGCGAGGCTTGGCGATCCTCTCGCTCAGGCTGCGGGCATCGTGAATGCGAAGCGGATGGTTCCTTCGGCGCTCGACGCCGAGATCGATCCGCCGTGCGCCTCGACGATCGATTTCGCGATGGCCAAGCCAAGGCCTGCTCCCTCGCCCTCTTTCCGCCGCGAAGCATCGACGCGGTAGAAGCGGTCGAACAGCCTTCGAAGCTGCTCGGGTGCGATCGGTATCCCTGGATTCTCGATGCTCAACTCGGTCTGCCCGGACCGGCCCGCGCCGATCGAGACGCGAATCTCGCCGCCTCGCGGGGTATGGCGTATCGCATTTGACAGCAAGTTGCTGATCGCTCGCCTCAGCATGTCTCCGTCGGCGCGTGCGCGCCCCTTTCCGGTAAGCACGAGCCGTACGCCACGCTCCTCGGCCAGCGCCTCGTAGAACGCGAACAAGCGCTCGACTTCGGAAACCAGATCGATGCTCTGGGTGCGCGTTGCGATCAACCCGTTGTCGGCCTTCGCGAGGAAGAGCATGTCCGAGGTCATCTGCGAAAGCCGCTCGTACTCTTCGAGGTTCGAGTACAGGATCTCGCGGTATTCTTCGGACGTGCGCGCGCGGGCGAGCGCGACCTGTGTCTGCGTCATCAGGTTGCTGACCGGCGTGCGCAGCTCGTGTGCGAGATCAGATGAGAAATCCGACAGGCGTCGGAACGAATCCTCCAGCCGCGCGAGCATATCGTTGAAGGCCGCGGCGAGTGGAGCTAGCTCGGGTGGCATCGACTCAGGCGGCAGACGCTCGCCAAGTCGATCAGCAGAGATGCGGTGCATCAGCTCCAGCGCCTTGCGTGCAGGAGACAGGCCTCGGCGCGCGGAGAACCAACCGAGCAGCGCGGACAGCGCAATGCCCACCGCGACGCTCAGCCAAAGGCTGTTGCGGAAGTCGGTCATGAATCGTCTATGGAAGTCGATGTCGAGCGCGACGACGACGGCTGCCGGCTGCGCGCCCGGGATTCCGGTATCCGCTTTCGTCGAGATGAAGCGATACAGTCGGCCTTCGTGCTCGCGCACGGTCGCCTCGGCTTCCCGCGGCGGCTCGGTCGGGGGAATCGACCATGCAGGACCCGTTGCCGATGCGAAACCCTCGGACGTGTACAGCCGCGTGCCGTCGGGCGCGACTACGGTGACGAATAGGTCGTGATGCCCGACGAGCGCTTCGGCCAATGTGTCGTGCACTGCGGCAAGTTCTCCTTCGGTGCGCACCTTCGCCAACAGATTGCGCACGAGTTCGAGCTTTCCCTCGAGCACTGCCTGGTCCTGCTCCACCAGGTGCGCGTCGACCAGTCGCCCGACGAAGTAGCCGCCGACGAGAAGGACGGCGGTCGACGCGATCGAAAAATACAACGTGAGAAGGAACGTGATCGACCGCCGTTTTCGCATCAGGCCTGCTCCGGCGGCTCGATCACGTAGCCCATCCCGCGCACTGTGCGGATGAGCTTCGGCTCGAAGTCGTCGTCGACCTTCGCGCGCAGGCGGCGCACCGCGACCTCGATGACGTTCGTGTCGCTATCGAAATTCATGTCCCAGACCTGAGATGCGATGAGCGATCGCGGAAGGACTTCGCCCTGACGGCGTAACAGCAACTCGAGCAGAGCGAATTCCTTGGCGGTGAGATCGATGCGCTTGCCGGCTCGAATCACCCTGCGCCTCATTAGGTCGAGCTCAAGATCGGCTACCTGCAATCGCTGTTGCTCGCGTCCGAGCCCGCGCCTTAGCAGCGTACGCACCCGGGCGAGCAGTTCCGAAAACGCGAAGGGCTTCACGAGGTAGTCGTCGGCCCCGAGCTCGAGCCCTTTGACGCGGTCGTCGACCTGGTCCCGGGCTGTGAGGAACAGCACCGGCATTGACCGATTCGCTTCGCGGATGCGCCGCAGCACTTCCCAGCCATCGATGCCGGGAAGCATCACATCGAGCACGACCAGGTCGTAGTCGTTCTGCGTCGCCAGGTGCATGCCGTCCGTCCCGTCGCGCGCGAGGTCGGTGACGAAGCCAGCTTCAGTCAGCCCTTGCCGCAGATAGTCCCCCGTCTTGCGTTCATCCTCGACGATCAGGATTTTCATCCCGCTTTCCTAAGTGCCATTGTGTAGCCATATTGTGCAGGCGGCGCTCAGGCTGGGGTCCTGGATTACACGTATGTAATCGGATAGTCAGGAGAATGTCGGTTTACCGCTCGAGATCTGCACTCCAGCAACAAGACGCTGGTGTTCAAGCTCGCCGAGTTGGGCAGGAACGCACCAATACTCCGCCTCGATGGTCGTCGATCCGCGCAGACCTCAATTTATCCCCCGAGGGGGCGGGGAACCACGGCTCCTAAGAGTCGCAGCGCTAGATCTTCACATCTAAAGTGGAAACTTTCCGCTATTTGCGCTTGAACGTTATCGTCGAATGGCCATAATTGGCTCTTTCGATTGTGCCGCTTACGGTCCATCAGATCGCACCTTTGCGCCGCGGGGGATGTAATATGACTGAAGAGGTCCACCCAAGAGAATCTCGGTCAAGATCACCAACGACGGTCGCCCAATATCGACTCATATATCGCAGATTGGAAAAGATGGCTAAGACGGACGTGGGGTTAACGTGGGATGCTGCCCAAGGTCCGGAACAGGTCGCCCGTCTCTTCCGAAAGCACGAAGCTGATTGGCAGGCGGCAACCGCAAGGCTGTACCGCGCGGCAATTATCTACGTTTTTGACCAAATCGAGAGCCACGGAGACGTCGGTATTCAAAAGGCACGACGTGTTCTGCTGACCTCCAATTCCAGCGAGGAAACCGTCAGCCGATTGCGCGAGCAGGTCCGCGAGCAAAGACGCGACGCCAAGCGTCGACGTCCTCGCACCGCGACTCAAAAAGTAAAACGCTTCTCTAGGAAAGATACCGAGGAGCTGCTAAAGCAATTGGCCGGGTCGCGTAGCACATGGGGGCGGCCAGCAGCCAGGTGGTTTATCGCGGGCTATTTAACCGGGCTTCGGCCTGGCGAATGGCAGACTGCGCGTATGCACGTCGACGAGCGGGGAGGGTTTCAACTTTTGGTGAAGAATGCAAAGAATACGAACGATCGTGCGCATAGTGAGCATCGGACGCTCTCGTTGACTCGGTTGCGCGACGACCAACTACGAATAATTCGCCTTCACCTCATCACCGTACATACTTATGCTTCAACTGGCCACTTCCAGGATCTATATGACGCGTGCCGTCAACTCGTCCGCCGCAAAGCTGATGCTATTTGGCCGAAGAGGTCGCGCCACCCGTCACTCTATACAGCACGACATATGTTCGCTGCGGACGCGAAGGCAATGTTCGATCAAGTAATTGTTGCCGCACTAATGGGTCACGCGTCAGCGGAAACGGCGGGGCAGCATTACGCGCCTGCTTGGTCGGGTCGCGGAGGATTGGGTGTCGAGCCGTCGCAGAAGGACATTAACGCGGTGCTCCATCGCAACCCCGGCTTCCGGCGAAGATCCAGCAACAGCGCGGAAGATACAAGGGTGGAAGAATTTGTGTCTCGTCGCACCCCTGGGAGTCGCTGAGTGGTCGTGCGCAGCGAGACCAATTCATATGCGAGGAGTGTCTCGGACGAATTTCCGCCCGAGCGAAGTTCTCGCTAACTAGTGCATCTCGCCGACTAGTTCCTGGCACTTGTTTTCGAGCGTTTCCAGTCGAGGACATAGTTCAGCCAACGCCGCCGTATTTACGTATCTCATCGTGATTGCAGCATGGTTTTTCGGTTGCTGAAAACGGAACGTTCGCCACAGTTCTACCGGCAGCAGGTGTCGAATCAAAGCAGGAATTTCAGGCTCCAGGATCACCAAGCGCTCATTTGCTTTTGCCGCGTCTACCAGGAAGCGTGTGCGGCGGGCCTGACGGGGTATGCTGTGACGTGCGAAACAGGCGGGGCACAGTACGCTCCTTTTGAAACCCAGTTGACGACCCTTTCCGCGCCGGCCGCACTCTTCGCAGGTAGATGAGCAACGCGCTCTTGCTTTCCTGAAGATTCCATCCAGGACGCGCCCCATCTCCACGGCGGTCTGGGTGAAGGGGTCAATTTGAAGCGCGTCTTGCGGCCCAGTGGGGATACATTGAGAACCGCGGGTAAATGCAACTGACCGAAGATCGATCAGTAATTTCTCGAAGGGTTGTCGCCAACCGCGTGGAATCCGTTCTCGCCTTTCCTCAAGATTCGCGATCGCTTCTCTCAAGGTCAACGGAGTCGCCCGCGACATTTCCAGTTGATGGGTTGCGTTGTTGGATTCCATTTGGAGACCTTTGCTGTTCAGAGGAATCCCACTCGTCGTTGAGTCTTGGATTGCGGGCGCACGTCGTCTACACAGATTCTATCGCTATCGCGCTCTGCAGCCGATGCATATGCATCGCGCAGCGCCTGCATCGCCTGCCTCGGCGTAAAGGTGCTGAGCTTTTCGATTACGTTTCGGTCCAGTTCGTCAGGGAAGCTCTTTGCCCATGGCGCGTCGCTCAAGAGGCTAGCGTTGATACTTTGAACTACCGCGTACATTTGGGCGACTGTTGGTTGGGGGATATCGATGACTACGAATCGTGAGCGAAGCGCAGACTCGATTTTCTGCTCGTCGTTCGCGGTTGCGATCCAAGTAATGCAGCTTGCGTCGATTGGCAGCCCTATCGCCTCGTCGGAAAATGAGCGAGCAGTGAGTGGCTCGAGGAGAGTGTACAAAGCTGAGTCCGCCGGGTTATTTCCGTCAGCCGTCTTGTCGAGTTCGTCGACGACAACGAGAGGCGACATGCATTCGTTCTGGAGTGCCTCCCAGACACGCCCTGCCTTTCCTGTTGAATAGCCTATGTCTAGGCCTCCCAGCGAAAATCCAGTGCTCGACGCGGCATCGACGAACTGAACCGGTGCGTTCAGTTTGCCGGCGAGCGCGCGGGCAAAAGCTGACTTACCGACTCCGGGGGGGCCGGCGAGCAAGCATGGCGTCGCCAAGAACATTCTTTCGGCGGTCCGCCTTGCGAGGGCAGCCGCCCGACGGAAGTGCGCGGTCGCCCGTTCGAAGTGAGGAAACGACTGATCGAGCTCGTCGAAGCGTAAGCTCCCCCGTCAAGTAGACAGTTCTAAAGTGGAGTTTCCGCCGCGAGCA
>CAZXLQ010000281.1:0-6618 GCA_964641945.1 uncultured Clostridia bacterium | reverse complement strand
CGCTTGCGCAGATCGCGGGTATACACGAGTCGGTCCTCACTGGACGGCCGGCCGCCCGCTTGCGCAGATCGCGGGTATACACGAGTCGGTCCTCACTGGACGGCCGGCCGCTCGCTGCGCTCGCGGTTCTGGTCCTTCGCTGATCGTCGGTGGCCTTCACGGCCGTTACCTCGACGCGCTTCCGGCAACCTCAGCTTCCGCTGTAGCACGCGCGCGAACGACGACAGCAGGGCCCGATCGTGCGGCTCGATTCCGAGGGCGACGAGGATGGTCAGGTAGAGCGTCGCCGCCGTTGCGGCGACCGCGGCGAGAGATAACATTCCGCCGTATGGCAGGACCATCGACACAACCACGGCTGCGGGAAACGCGACGAGTGCGGCAGCAATCGGTTTCCAGATGGATCGGCCGCGTGTACGGATTCCGACCGTCCGCTGCACGTAAACCGAGAGGATCGGAACCGCAACCAGGATGGTGCCCGTCGCGGCCGTTGCCGCCCCGTCGATGCCGTACGCCGGAATTGCATAGCACGAGGCGGCCGTGTACGTGCCCGCAGCGCCGGCGACGGCGTAGAGCACCTGTTTCGAGCGGCCGGACATCAGCAGCAGTGCGGCTAGCGGGCCCGCGGACTGCGCGACGAGCAGTCCGCAACTGAGGATGCGCACTCCGCTGGCGGCCGCGAGGTACTCGGGGCCGACAACGCCGAGAATCGCCTCGGGAAACAGGATCAGCAGCCCGAAGGGCAGAATCGCAAACGAGAGGATCCAGCGCGTGTAGGCCTGCGTTTCGCGCGACAGGTCCGCGAGACGTCCCTCGGCGAGCAGCGCCGCGATGCGCGGGCGAAACGCGGTCACGAGCGCGCTCGAAAAGAAGAACACGACACCGGCGAGCTTCAGCGCGATGTCGAAGAGACCGACCTCGGGAGCAGTTCGAAACACTGCGAAGAGGAACGTGTTGAAGCTGCGAAGCCCACGCGAGAACAGGTCGGTGAGCATCACCGGAAACGCGAACGCGAGGGTCTCGCGAAGGTCGCAGCGTGCGCGGACGATTGCGAGCTCCGGCCAGACGCGGGTGACGAACACGGCGCTTGCGAAGAAAGTGCTTGCAACGAGCGCCGCGAAGTAGGCGCCGGGCAGCGCAACCGGTCCGGACGTGCCGGCCACAAAAAACGCGACGAGCGCCACGAGCCGCGCCACGGGCTCGATGACGCTGTTTGCAAGGACCATGTCGCGAATTCGCTCGAGACCGTAGAACGACTGCAGGAGGACGAAGTTGACGGCGTAGAGCGGTGTGAGCGCGCCGAAGATGGCGAGCGTCGACGAGACTCCCGTTTGTGCAGGGAAGACGCCGGCGGCTATCCGGCTCGCTCCGAACACGAGAACGACTGCCGCGAGCGATGCGAATGTCACACTCAGCGCCAGGCCGAGTGCGATCGCGCCCTTGATTCGTCCAGGGTCGCCGATCGCGGTCCCGGCGGCCGTCTCCTTCATGATGCTGCGGCCGAGGCCGAAGCCGACGACCGTCCGAACTACCTGAAAGACCGTCAGTCCGACGACGTACGTGCCGTAGTCGGCGACGCCGTAGAGCCGGAGCGCTGCCGCCAGGAATGCGAGCCCGAGCAACCTGTCGACGATGTCGCCCGCCATGAATCGGGCGGCGTTCCGGACGACCGGGCCAGTCGCCGACGCGCCGCCAACGCCTGGGCCCCGTTTCGGCGCCCGCGCTCGGATCCCCCTCAGGAGACCCATGTTTCCGCACTGACCGCGGGAGAGTCGGCTTCGCGTCGCGATTGCGAAGGCGCTGCCCGGCGGAACATGCGGTTGATGCCGTACCACTGGCCGGGGTCCTGGAGCACTGCGGCTTCGAATGGCTTCAGCATCGCCTCGGCGATCTCGGCAGCGGTTCTGTCCTGCCGCCCCGACGCCACCGCCGCGAGCCGCACGCGGAATCGAAGCGCCTGCTCGGAGAGGACCACTCCGGCAACGGCGGCGGCTCCCGTCACCTGGACGAGGCGGGGTATCGCGTCGGGAATCGAAAGCTCGCGGCCGAGAAACCGGACGTTGCAGCGCCGGATCGCGATGCCGCCGTCGGGCAATACGAAGACGAGCCTGTTGCGCGCAAGGGCGCGCACTGTCCGAAGTGCACACGCGGCGTCTCTGGCCTCGACGAACTCGACGTCGCGCGCCATCGCCGCGCCGCTGCCGCCGCCCTCGAAGAGGGACCGCGTCATGCCGGCGTGGATCACGGTGCACGGATAGCCGAGCAGCGGAAACAGGCGCGGTCCGAGCAGTGGCCGGCCGAAGTGCAGCGTCAGCACGACGCAGCCCCTGCCGCCCGCAAGCGCACCGTCGATGGTCGAGCGCGCCGACGCGATGTCTTCGCGATCGACGAGGCCGAGCACTTCGTCGTCTGAGAGCCGTGCCAGCACGATCTTGTCGAGCGCGACCCATGCGCGGTGGATCTGCTGGCGACGCACCACGTCGGCGACCCACTCGCGCGAGCGATCGGGAAAGACGGACCCGGTGTCGGCGGCGAGGCGCTGCCCCTTTCTTCGAAGGACGACGGGAGCGAGCTGCGACGCGAGGCCATACGCCGCCCGCCGCGGCGCCGTGTTCGCGACGAGCTCGAGGAAGCGGCGGGAACCGCGGTTGAGTGACTGGGAAAGGCTCACATCTCGCTCGACGAACGGTTGGCGGATTCTGACGCTGGCCATCGTAGGGTGCGACTGGTGTCGCCGTCTGTGACGCGCATCACGGAACTCGGCGGCGAACGTGCGCTATAACGACGCACTGCAGCAGGCTGCCTTCTTTCCGGGAGTAGAGCCTCGGTCGTTCGTACCGGTGGCCTGCCTGATTTCAAACGAGCTCCCGGACGACGCGCGAGCTTGCACCGAACCGCCCCCACTCATCCCGGCGATCGTTCGAATCGCCGCGGCCCAAAGGAGAACCTGCAACGATGGAAACAACGGATAATCAGACGAACGCAAGGCCAGAGCTGGACAGGAGGTCGTTCCTTCAGCGCGCGGGGGCGGGCGCTGCAGCGGCCGCAACGATCGGTGCGATAGGCCTGCCTGCTTTCAAGACTGAAGCGAAAGCCGAGACGGCGGAATTGCTCGCCGGTGCGCTCACTGGCAAGAAACGAGCTAAGCGTGCTTACAAGCTGCGCGTCCAGGCCGCCACTGCCGAGCTCGCGCGGCCGCTGCCGGCCCATACGAACAACGGCGACGAAGCGCTCTACGCGAACAAGATCGGCAGCTATTCAAAGGGACTAAAGCACGACTCGAACACTGGCGAAGTGGATCCCGCTGCGTATGCCGCCTTCGTGGCCGCGCTCGAGAGCGGCGACGGCGCCCAGATTGATGCCCTGGTCACCGCGGGCCATTTCGGAACGTCGGACCAGTCCCGCCGGCGCCGCCTGGTGAATCCGCAGTCCGGTCTCGCCTTCGAGATGGAGGGTGCGGACTCGCAGTCACTCGCAATTCCTCCGGCGCCGGCGTTCGCCAGCGCCGAGGAAGCCGGCGAGATGGTCGAGCTGTATTGGATGTCGCTCTTGCGCGACGTCAACTTCCGCGATTACGACTCGAATCCGATGGTTCAGGCCGCGTGCGACGATCTGTCGCGAATGGCGGATTTCAGGGGCCCGAAGGTCGGTGGCGAGGTCACACCGCAGACGTTGTTCCGCGACAAGTATGTTGGTTGCACGGCCGGGCATTACATCTCGCAGTTTCTGCTGCAACCTGCCGGCTTCGGCGCGCAGTCGCTCGACCAGCGGATTCGGACGAACGCTCCTGGCGTCGACTACAACACGACGTTTGCGGACTGGCTCGACCTGCAGAATGGCCTCCAGCCAACCGCGGCCATCACGCCGGGTGACCTGGTCTTCTGCCGCAACGGGCGGGATCTCGGCCAGTACGTGCACGTGGACGTGCTCTTCCAGGCGTATTTCGTGGCGTTTCTCATTCTCGCAGGAGGCGGGTATCCGCTCGATTCCTCGAACCCATACGGGACGATCCTGGATGGCGGAAGCGGCAAACCACTCCCGCCGGGCGTGAGCGGCTCGATTTCGCAGACCGGATTCGGCACTTTTGGTGCGCCGGGCATTGCGACGTTCGTAACGGAGCCTTCGTCTCGCGCGCTCAAGGCGCAGTGGTTCCAGAAGTGGTTCGTGCACCGGCGTCTGCGACCGGAGGAGCTCGGCGGCCGCGTCGAGGTCTCTCGGCTCGGTCGGGCGACATATCCGTTCCACACGGATCTGACGACGTCACCTGTCCTCGATGAGGTCGAGGAAAGGCGCAGCACACACCTGCTGCCGCTCGCCTTCCCCGAGGGAAGCCCAATGCATACGTCGTACGGCTCGGGTCACGCAACGGTGGCCGGAGCGTGCGTGACAATGCTGAAGGCGTTCTTCGACGAGTCGGCGATCATCAACGACCCGGTCGTGCCCAGCGCGGACGGCCAGTCGTTGGAGCCTTATGTCGGCGATCCGCTCACGGTCGGGGGAGAGCTCAACAAGATCGCATCGAACATCTCTCAGGGCCGGAACATTGCGGGCGTTCACTGGCGATCGGACGCGGTCGAGTCCAACAAGCTCGGAGAGGAAGTCGCGATCGGCATTCTCCGCGACATCCGAGGCTGTTACAACGAGTCGTTCAATGGTTTCACTCTTACGAAGTTCGACGGCACTACGATTACGGTCTAGAAGCGTGTCGGAGTAACGGCCTGCGGTCCGTCATTGCGCGAAGCGCCTTGGATTTCAGTCCGAATGCAGCCGGACAGGAATCCAAGGCGGCGCTTCGCGCAATGGTCCTTACGCCGCTCTCGCGCAATTCCCGTGACCGCCGTCACCGACCGGTGCCGTCCTCGTGGGATACAAAGACCCCTTTGCCCAAACGAGGAGAGTTCCATGTCCACAAAGCGAGTTCTGTTGACCAGCGTCTGCCGCCCACTCGGTGAAGCCCACGGTGACGGTCCGAGCGTTGGCTACGAGCTCCTCTTCGGTCAGGTCACGCGCGCTCAGGGACTCTTCAGTCCGAGGTCCGTCCACGTCCATTACTCGCTTGAATACGTAGCGGCGAATCTCGATGCGCCAACAACGGTTCTTCAGTATCCGAATCGCAGGGAGCTCGTTCGAGAGCTGAAGAAGGGCTACGACGTCGTCGGTGTGTCGTTCATCCTCGCGACCTTCCATCGAATGAAGGAACTCGTCGAGCTCGTGCGCAAGTATTCACCGTCCTCCGAGATCGTGCTCGGCGGCTACGGCACTGTGCTTTCGGACGAAGTTTTGCAGCCGTTCGCCGACCACATATGCCGCGAGGAAGGCGTCGGGTTCATGCGGCGAATACTTGGCGAGCCCGAGCTGCCGATGCCATTTCATCATCCGCTCGTCGTGAGCCGTCTACGGCTCTTCGGCAAGGAGGTCTCGCGCACCGGCACGGTGTTCGCTGGCCTCGGATGTCCGAACGGCTGCGACTTCTGCTGCACCTCGCACTTCTTCAAGCGGAAGCACATCCGGCTGCTTCCGACCGGTCGCGACATCTACGGCGTGATCGACAGATACCTCGCGATGGAGCCCGGCATGTCGATCGTGGTCCTCGACGAGGACTTCCTGCTGAACAAGAAGCGCGCCCTCGAATTTCGCGACTGCGTACAGGAAGGCGGAAAGCCTCTGTCGATCTTCGCATTCGCCAGCGTGCGCGCCCTCAGCCAGTATTCGGTCACACAGATTCTCGAGATGGGAATCGACGGTCTGTGGATCGGCTACGAAGGAACGCGATCCGGGTATGCTAAGCAGTCGGGTCGCCCCGTCGACGAGCTGTTTCGCGAGCTGCGTCATAACGGTATCTCGATCCTCACGTCGATGATCGTCGGATTCCCGTATCAAACGCCCGAGATCATCGAGGAGGAGCTAGCCGGGCTGCTCGCCCTCGAGCCGGATTTCGCCCAGTTCCTAATCTACGGGCCGACACCGGGGACTCCGTTCTACGAGGACACGCTCGAGAAGGGGCTGCTTCACAAGGACCTGACCGACGATCGCGAACTCTACTACCGCACGTGCACCGGATTCTCGGCGATGGTCGAACATCCGACGATGAGCGCTGAAGCGATCGAGGCGGCGCAGTCGCGTTGCTTCGACGAGGATTACAGACAGCTCGGTCCGTCGATCTACCGCACGCTCGAGACTTGGCTGCTCGGTTACCTTGCGCTGAGGGATTCCCCGAACCATGTGTTGCGCGCGAAAGCACGGAAGTTCGCGGCCGACATCCGTGAAGCGTACCCGATCCTTCTCGCGGGACGGCTGCTCGGCCCCACCCGTGAGACTAGGCAGCGTATTTCGGGCTTGGAGATGCAGCTCCATCGAGAGTTGGGAGCGCCCACGATCGGTCAGAGGCTGATGGCGATCGCGGCCGTCGGTCTTGCCGTCTGGACGGGAATAACTTTGAAACTCGGGCTCTTTCAGCATCCGAAGCTGATCCGTCGCTCGTTCCGGATGCCCTCGGATGAAAGTAAGGGGCGCGAGTGGACAAGCCCGGGCAGCTGCGGTGCGGAACCATTTGCCCTGCCCGACTAGGACCGCTCTCCCGACCGCACGTCCCAGAACCGCGAACGCAGTGAGCGGCCGGCC
>CAZXLQ010000280.1:4548-6752 GCA_964641945.1 uncultured Clostridia bacterium | reverse complement strand
AGCTTCAGGTTCTCGTCGCGGGGGATGTCGTATTCGCCGCGTATGGCGGCGAACAGCTCGGCCTGCTTGACTGTGTCGACGCCGAGGTCGGCCTCGAGGTCGAGGTCAAGGTCGAGCATGTCCTTCGGATAGCCAGTCTTCTCGACGACGAGCTCGAGGACTCTCTCCCGAACTGCATCCGTTGTTTCAACAGATACGGACTGCGCCGCTGGTGCGGCGACGGCCTTAGCTGCCTCCACTGAAGCCGTACCCTTCGCGGCAGCCAGGTCCGGCCGTCGGTCATAGACGAACTGGATTGCGTGGGCGATCGTGGGGAAGTCGCGCAGCTTCAAATTCTCGTCGCGCGGTATGTCGTATTCGGCGCGGATCGCGGCGAACAACTCGGCCTGCTTGACGGTGTCGACGCCGAGGTCGGCTTCGAGGTCGAGCTCGAGGTCGAGCATGTCCTCGGGGTAGCCGGTCTTCTCGACCACAAGAGCCAGCACGCGATTGCGCACCGCGTCGACGTCCGCAGAGGCGACGATTGGGATGCCGGCAGCCGGCGTGGGTGCCGGAGCGACTGCCGGCGGCGCCGCGGGCGCCGGGACCGGAGCAGCGGGTCGCGCCGGTACGGTCATCGCAGGCACCCTGGCGGGCTCGACGGCCGACGCAATGGTGCGAGCAGATGCAATGGCGCGTGCCGGCGCGCCCTGATCCTTGATTCGCAGCGTGCGCTGCACGACTTCGAGATCCGGTCGGTCGTAGCCCGAGACGGCCTCGAGCCATCCGCTCCAGACCGAATCGTCCGCAATGCGATTGGCGAACCCGAGGTTCTCAGGTCTCGGACGGTCGCCGGACGGGCTCGGTACCAGCCGCTCGAGCGACATGCTGATCTGCGAGCCGAAACCCGCGCCCAGGCGTAATGCGTATTCGACGGGATAGGCGCCGCCCTTCGAGAGGTTCAGTGCTCCGAGGTCCGGATCGATCTCCTTGAAGTTCGCGACCGGCGGAACGATGCCAGTTTCGAGCACCTTCACGGCGACGACATCCTCGATGCCGACGCCCATCGGATGGCCCGTAAAGCCCTTGGTGTTGGCGACGACGATGTCGTCGGCGCGGTCGCCGAAGACGCGACGAAGCGCGTGGACCTCGGCCGCCGCGCTGCCGCCTCGCGCCGGCGTGTAAGTCTCGTGCGAAACGAAGACCATCTTCGGCGCGATCTCGGCGCGGTTGAGTCCCCATCGGGCCTCGGCGTCGGCGACGAGCGTTTCCATCATGTCGCTGATGTGGTTCACGTCGAGACGTGTTCCGTGGAAGGCACTGTTGGCGGTCACGGCGCCGAGAAGTTCGCAGATCGGGCGGATGCCGCGTTCGCGC
This sequence comes from uncultured Clostridia bacterium, assembly GCA_964641945.1. GTDB lineage: Bacteria > Acidobacteriota > Blastocatellia > UBA7656 > JADIYM01 > JADIYM01. Next base: position 5,396 of record CAZXLQ010000280.1, on the reverse strand, counting down.
GCCGATTCGGCGTCCTCGACGACGAGTGCCGCTGCGCCCATCCCGAGGATCATCCCGTGGCGCCGCCGATCGAACGGCATGGCCGCGTTCTCGACGACGTCGTCGGTCGCCGCCGCGCCGGACGCGAGGAAACCGGCGCCGACCCACTCCATCAGGTTGTCGCCCGTAACGTCGTCGGCCGAGATGACGACGACCCGCCGGCAGCGTCCGGCGCGAATCCAGTCCTCCGCGAGTCCCATGGCCATCGTCGTGCTCGCGCACGCCGCGTTGATCTGGGTGTTCGGGCCGCGCGCGCCGATGAGCTCGGCGAACTGCGAGTGGCCCATCGCCAGCACGCGGAACAGGAACCGGCGATCGAAGGTGAAGGCCTTCGCTGCGATCTCTTCCCTGAGCTCGGCAATGCGACGGTCGATTTCAAGCGATGCGTTCGTGTCGTGCCCGGCGTGAGGTCGGAGCGCTTCGAGGTCTTCGAGCCGCTGACGCCTCGCGTGATCCTCGTGGTAGCCGGTCAGGTACTCGGCGAACGAGTCCATGCCCGGGAAAGCGGACGCAAAGATGACGCCCGTGTCTTCGCGCATTGCCGCCGGCAGGCCCCAGCCGTCTGGAAGCTGCGTGTTCTTCGTCGTCGTCTTGTAGCGAAGCACGAGCGGGATGCCGGCGTCGCGCAGCGCGTCGATTCCGGCGCCGATGGCGAGCCGCGTCACGACGTCGAGGGCCGGCAGCCGGTCGGCCGAGACTCCGAACTCAGCGCCGAGGTCGAATTCGCCACCGCGGGCCGCGAGCTTGATGACTTCACTCGGGTCCTCGATGACGTCGAACGTCGCCCCGCCGTTCTCTCGCTTCACGAG
>CAZXLQ010000280.1:0-4448 GCA_964641945.1 uncultured Clostridia bacterium | reverse complement strand
GGCAGCCGGACGGCGTTGTAGCCCGCGTCGAGGAACGCCCGCATCGCGCGCTCGACGGCTTCACTGCCTCCGCCGATGACAGCCTGGCTGCGGCTGTTCACATTGGCGATGACGACGTAGCCGTCGACGGTCTCCAGGATCCGTTCGATTTCGGCAATGGGAGCGAAGACGGCGACCATCCAGCCGCAGTCTTCGACCGCGACGTGGCTCATCTCGCGGCCCCGCGCGCTGACGGCGATAAGCGCGTCCTCGAACGGCAGGCCTTTTGCCGCCACGAGCGCGCCGTATTCGCCGAGGCTGTGGCCCATGACCATGTCCGGCCGGATGCCGTACGCCTCGAAGAGCTTCGTGAAGGCTTCGTCGACGGTGAGGACGGCCGGTTGCGTGATCGCGGTCTGGCGGAGCTCTTCCTCGGCGGTGGCCATTGCGACCGGGTCGCTGGCGTCGGCGAAGAGGAACTGCGAGAGCGGCTTGCCGAGCAGCGGCGTCGACACGCGATCCGCCTCGGTGAAGACGTCGGCGACGATCGGCTCGACGTCACGCAGCTCGTCGAGCATGTTCACGTACTGCGAGCCCTGGCCGGTGTAGAGGAATGCGATCTTTGGAGCGGGACCGCTGCCTCGGAAGATGCCCTGCGCACGCAACGCCTTCCACATCCCGGCGTTGTCGGCGGCGATCGCCTTGAGAGCCCGCTCGATCTTGCTGGCGAGATCCTTCGCGTCGGCGTAGTCGATCGAGATGCGCTCGGGAGCGCGTAGGTCTGCTTCGAACGGGGCGCGTGGCTCCGGCGCCCTGCCGGCCTCGGCGTCCGCGAGCACCTCGCGCAGTCGCGCTTCGACCGCCGATATCGATTCCGCCCCGATCAGGAGGGCGCCGCGAAGCGGCCGCTTGGGCTCCGCGGGTGCGGGAGTGGACTGGACGGGTGCGCCGACCGCGACGGACCGGGAGCCGTTCACCTTCAGCCGGCCCTCGACGTATTGCTCGAGGACGACATGAAAATTCGTGCCGCCGAACCCGAAGGCGCTCACGCCTGCTCTCCGGATGCCGCAAGCGGCCTCCGGCCAGTCCCTCAGTTCCGTGTTTACGTACAAGGGCGAATGCGGGAAGTCGATGTTCGGGTTTGGACTCTTGAAGTTGAGGCTCGGCGGCAGCGTCCGATCGTGCAACGCAAGAACGGTCTTGAGGACGCCGGCCGCGCCGGCCGCACCCTTGAGGTGCCCGATGTTCGACTTCACGGATCCGAGCGGAATCGATCCCGCCTCGGCGCCGGCCGCGCCTATCACGTGCGCCAGGCTCTCGACCTCGACGACGTCGCCGACCCGGGTCGACGTGCCGTGGCCCTCGATGAGGCCCGCGGTCGCCGGAGATAGTCCCGCGTTCTTCCAGGCGCGCTCGATCGCGAGCCTCTGGCCGACGGGATTCGGGGCCGTAATGCCCTTGCCGCGGCCGTCGCTCGAACCGCCGATGCCGCGGAGTACGGCGTAGATCCTGTCGCCGGCCTTCTCCGCGTCCTCGAGCCGCTTGAGGATGAACAGTGCGGCGCCTTCGCCCATGACGAAGCCGTCGGCGCCGTCGGCATACGGACGTGTGCCGGTCGCCGAGAGGGCGCCGATCTTGCAGAACTTCGTGAACGTCGCGACGCCCATGTTGCGGTCGATGCCGCCCGTGATCACGGCGTCAAAGTCGCGTTCGACGAGGCCTTCGACGGCGGCGCTCATCGCGGCCATCGCCGATGCGCACGCGGCGTCAGTGACGAAATTCGGCCCGTGGAGGTTGAAGAGGTTCGCGATGCGTCCGGCCATGCAGTTCGCAAGCTCGCCGGGCATCGTGTCTTCGGTAATGTCGGGATAGATGTTGTTGAACCGGTCGTGGTATTCGGCGAGGACGTGCTCGCGGACGTCGGCCGGCAGGGACTCGAACGACGGCGAGCTCGAGAGCTCTCGGGCCAGCTCGGGAAACAGAACGCGGATCGTCGTGACGTAGTGACGTTCGCCGGCCATCGCATTCCCGAGAATGACAGCGGTGCGCTCGAGGTCGAGCGGACGATCCGGGTAGCCGAAATCGACGAGCGCCTCGCGGGCCGCGGCGATGGCCCACTTCTGGACGTCGTCCATCGAGTCGGCGACACGCGGCGGAATCGGAAGGTGCCAGGCAATCGGGTTCCATTCGGCTTCGCGCACCCAGCCGCCAATCTTCGAGTAGGTCTTGTCAGGAGCGTTGTGATCGGGATCGAAGTAGAGGGCGGGGTCCCAGCGGTCGGGCGTGACTTCGTTGATGCTGTATCGACCGTCGCGAACGTTCTTCCAGAAGGCGGTGGCGTTCGGCGCCTCTGGAAGAATGGCGCCGACGCCGACGACCGCGATTGCTCTGTATGCCGTGTCTTCCATGGTTGTTCTCTGTGTCTTCAATGGCGCCCGGTTGCGAGCCACTCTTTCCTGGCGCGCGATGCCGGGGCGGTCCAGGCGCCGGCCGGAAACTGGTCAGGCCGGACTCACGGAGTTCCGGCGGCGGCGCTGGCCCTGTGGTAGACGGCGTCGGCGATCTCGTCCATGTCGGCGACGAGGCCCGCCTGGGCGCCGAAGATCTCGTTGATGCGAAAGGCGTTGACGAGCCCCGCAACGTCCGTGTCGCCGGTTCCGGCGACCCACTTGAGCGAATCGCCCGCGATGCGCGCGGCGGTGTCCTTCGCCGAGACGCGACTGATGGCGGCGAGCGCCTCGGGCGAGAAGCGCCGGTCCGCCTTCTCGGGCAGCGTTCCGTTACCCGCACGCGCGGCGCGGCGCGCAAGGCATGACGCACCTTCCGCAAGCGCGATCAGCTCGCCGATGCGGAAGAGAATGTGCTGATGGCGCGTCATGCGGCCGACGCGCACCCGCTCGAGCGCCTCAGCGAGCGCGTGCATCGCTAGTGCTGCAACGCCGGCGCCGACGTTTGGACTCGTGACGTGGAGCGCTTCGAGGCTGCGCGCCTCGTCGTGGTAATGCTGGCCGCGGGTCTTGAGGTGGGACTGCCACCGGTCGCGACTGATCGTCATCTCCATGATCTCGGACGTGCCCTCGTAGATCGTGGTGATGCGGACGTCGCGCTTGATCTTCTCGACCATGTATTCGCGCGAGTAGCCATAACCGCCCAGCGCCTGAATGCTCGCGTCGGCGGCGATGTTCCCGGCCTCCGACGCCAGATACTTGGCAATCGCGCCTTCGGTGTTGAGGCCTTCCTCGCCGGCGGAGAGGCGCTCGGCGACGTGTTCGATGTAGGCGCGGCCGGCCTCGAGCCTGACGACGTTCGGCACGATCAGCTTGTGGGTGTAGCCCTGTTTCTCGGAGAGCGGCGCTCCGGCCTGGATGCGGCCTTTCGAGTATTCGATTGCGCGGTCGAGGGCGGACCAGCCACCGCCGAGGCCGAATGCAGCGACCATGAGGCGGGTGTAGCCGAAGACGAGCTGCGCCTGCACGAGTCCCTGGCCTTCGACGCCTCCGACGAGCCGGTCGGCGTCGACGTAGACGTCTTCGAACGAAAGCGGTGTGGTGTTGCTTGCGCGGATGCCGTGTTTGTCCTCGTGGCGGCCCGCCTCGAAGCCCTCGGCGCCCTTTTCGACGACGAACCAGCTCGGTCCGCCCGGCGCGCTCGCGAGGACGGTGAACACGTCCGCGACACCGCCGTTGCTGATCCACTGCTTGCTGCCGTTAAGGGTGTAGCCGACGACTACGCCGTCCTTTTCGACGCGCTTTGCCGTCGATCGCATTGCGGCGAGGTCGCTACCGGCTTCTGGTTCCGTGGCGCAGTAGGCCATCAGGATGCCGTCGTCGGCGATCGGGGTCAGCCAGCGCGCCTTCTGGGCCTCGGTGCCGCCCGCGAGAATGGGATCGCTGCCGAGGAAGGTGGCGAGCACGCCGGTGGCGATGCCGAGGTCGATGCGCGCCATGCACTCGCAGACTCGGTAGACGTCGAACGCGTCGCCGCCCATCCCGTTGTACTCTTCGGGCACGAAGAGCAGCTGGATGCCGATGTCGGGTCCGCAGAGCTCGCGGACGATCTCGAGTGGAAACTCGTTGGCCGCGTCGAGGTCGAGCAGCACCTTGTCGGGGAGCTGGTCGACGGCGAAGTCGTGCAGGGACTTGAGGATAAGGTCGAGTGATTCGCTGTCGAGGCCGGCTCCTGGCTTCATCTTCGGTTTCTCCCGTTTTGTGGCGATTCACGCCGTTTGCGGGACACGAAGTGCAAGAACCGTTCCTCAGGAGGGCGCGCAGCGGCGGGGCAGGCCATGACGCAATGCGCACAAGGCACATGTCCCGTCCAGTTGCCGCGATCGGTCCGTTGCGTCAAATCAGGGCGCCGCAGTACGTGCAGATGCGAACCAGCGGCATGTGAGGAATTTCGCCCAGCACATTGCGCGAAGCGCTTTGGAGTGCGGCGTGAAGCGCCGCTTTGGATTCGAATCCAAAGCG
>CAZXLQ010000279.1:4713-6754 GCA_964641945.1 uncultured Clostridia bacterium | reverse complement strand
CCCGTTCGGGTTCAGGAGGTTTTCGGGATCGAGCGGATCGGGAACGCAGGTCGGGTCAAAGCCCTGGCCGCGGTCTCGAACGAGTATTGTCAATGCGACCTGATCGAGGGAGTAAGTGACGTCCACCGACTTCGCGGCAGACTCCTTGTTGCCGTGCTTGATTGCGTTGATTACCGATTCGCGGATCGCGAGCTCGATCCAGTTCGTGGTCTCTTCGTCGAATCCACTGAGCTCCGTGACACCCTTCGTGACCGAGCCTACGATCTCAATGAAATCGAACTTGCTTCCGATGGTCAGTTCGATCGTATCCGTCATCTGGATGAGGCCGAAGGAGCGGGAATTTCCCTGTGGTATAGTCTCGGCACGCCACCGAGATCACGTACAAACCGACCGAACTCTGCTGTGAAAGCGCAGGTTTCGTAGCATACCGGTGAAAGCCATGTCAAGCAGAGCCCCCCGGGACGTCGTGCTGCGACGAGCGTCGAGACTCGTCGGTACGTTCCGCGTTCCGGGCGACAAATCGATCTCGCACCGCGCCGCCATGCTCGCCGCTTTCGCAGCCGGCGTGACGCGCATCGAGGGCTATGCGCTCAACGGGGACTGTCTCTCGACACTCGGCTGCATCGCTGCCCTCGGAGCCGCCGTCGAGCGCGACGAAACCACCGTTACCATCTCGAGCAGTGGCCGCGAATCGCTCGGAGCCCCGGCCGGGCCGCTCGACGCGGGCAATTCGGGCACGACGATGCGGCTGCTCGCCGGACTGCTCGCGGGCTGCGATCTCGACGTTTCGATCGCCGGCGACGAGAGCCTCAGCGGCAGGCCGATGCGACGCGTCGCGAATCCGCTCACTTCGATGGGCGCGGTCGTCGAAACCACTGGTGGTCACGCGCCAATCCGCGTGCGAGGCAAGGCGCGGCTCAAGGCGATCTCGTACCAGCCCGATCCGCCGAGCGCCCAGGTCAAGTCCGCCATTCTCCTGGCCGGTCTCTCCGCCGAAGGCATCACCCGAGTGCGCGAGCTCGTCCCGACGCGCGACCACACCGAGCGCCTCCTCACCGCGTTCGGCGTCGAATGCGGCCACGAGAAGGACGTCGCGTGGGTTCGAGGTCCGGCCGCGCTCGTGCCGGCCGACGTCACCGTTCCGGGCGACGTCTCGTCCGCGGCGTTTCTCATTGCGCTGGCATTGCTGGTCGAAGGATCCGACGTGTCCGTCTCGGGCATCGGCCTCAACCCGACCCGCACGCGGCTATTCGACGTTCTCGCCGAGCTCGGCGCCGACATCGAGCTCACCCACTTCGTCGACGCGGCCGAGCCGTTCGGCGATGTTCGCGTCAGGTACACCGAGCGACTTGGTCCTCCGGGCGGCGGTCCCTTCGTCGTCGGGGCAGACATCGTCGCCGAGATGATCGACGAGGTGCCGATTCTCGCGGCCCTTGCAACCCGCACGACGGGAGGCATTCGCTTCGAGGGCGTCGGAGAGCTCCGTCGCAAGGAGAGCGACCGCGTGGCGGCGATGGAAGAGGGACTCTCGCTTCTCGGGGCAACGGTGAGATCCACCGACGAAACGCTCGAGATCGAGGGAGGACGGACGCTGAAGGGCGCGCGAGTCCGTTCGTTTGGCGATCACCGGATCGCGATGGCCCTCGGCTGCCTCGGCGTGGCGATCGAGGGCGAAACGACAATCGAGGATGCCGGCGCCGCCGGCGTGTCTTTCCCGGCCTTTTTCGACGTCCTGCCCGAGGGCGCCGTCGCGTGGAGCGCGCATGCTGGCAGCGAACGGTAGGTTTCATGCGCCGCCGAGGCGGCCGCGCGTGCTCGTGCCGCGTCCGGCACTCGTGCCCGCACGCGCGAACCTGCCGGAGCGCCTATTCCTCATCGGCTTCATGGGAAGCGGCAAGACGACGCTCGGACGCCTGCTCGCCGAGCGACTCAAGTGGGATTTCATCGACCTCGACACGCGGATCGAGGAGGCGGCCGGCATTCCGATCCGTCGCGTTTTCGAGCTTCGAGGCGAGAGCCATTTCCGGAAGCTGGAACACGA
>CAZXLQ010000279.1:0-4613 GCA_964641945.1 uncultured Clostridia bacterium | reverse complement strand
ATCGCGCGCGAGGTACTGCGCGTGCTCCGCGAAGACTGGTCGATTGTCGCCGAGCGCCGGCGGCTGTTTCCCTGACGTCGGGAGGCGGAATGAAGAGCGTGTTCTACAAGCAGTTCCTGCTCTTTCTGGCTGCCGCCGGTGTCGCCTACGTCTGTTACCAGATGGCCGCGCCGTTCCTGATGGCCATCGCCTGGGCCGCCGTCACGGCGATCGTGATCTATCCGCTCAACGAGCGTCTCTCCACACTCGTTCGCTCGCGGAGCCTCGCGGCGGGGCTCTCGTGCATCCTCGTCGTGCTCACCGTCGTGCTGCCGATGGTGGCGGTCACCGTGACGGTGACGAGGTCGACGATCAGCTTTCTACGGGCGCGGAACATCGAGTCGATCGACGACGTCCAGAGCATCGGCCTGTGGCTCTCGCACGAGGTCGACACGGTCACCGTCTGGATCCAGGAGCACACGGGATTCGACGCGTCGGCGATCAAGGACGTGAACGTGACCGAGGTCGCGCCGCGCGTCGTGGGGTACCTGTCGACGCAGACGCAGAGCCTTCTCGGCGGCGTGGCCGGGTTCCTGTTCAACCTGACGATCGTCCTCTTCACGCTCTTTTTCTTTCTTAGGGATCGCGACGTCGTGTTGCGGAGCGTGCGTGCATCGCTTCCGCTCTCGGACGCCGCGGCGACTGCGGTCTTCCGGCGGGTCGAAGCCGTCATCCGCGCGTCGATCCTCGGCACGGGCGCTGTCTCGCTCGCGCAGGGGATTCTCGCGTTCGTCGCCTTCTGGGCTCTTGGTACTGGAGCGCCGGCCGTGCTCGCGGTGATCACGGCGTTCATGTCGTTCATTCCGTTCGTCGGTGCCGCCGGCGTCTGGGTGCCCGTCGCGATCTACCTCGCGGCGACCGGATCGCCGGTCAAGGCGGTTATCCTCGCAATCTACGGCACGTTCGTCATCAGTCTGGCCGACAACTTCATCCGCCCGATCGTCATCGGCGACGCCACGCGGCTCCACACGCTGCTGATCTTCTTCAGTATTCTCGGGGGACTGCAGGTCTTCGGTTTCCTGGGGATCTTCATGGGACCGGTGGTTCTCGCGATTGCGCTGGCGATCTTCGAGATTTTCCGCCGGGAGCTGCTGGAGTCGACCGGGAAACTGACCGTGCCGGAAGGGTACGTCGAGCCGGAGTCTTGAGCCTCTGCGCCTTTGCGTCGGTCCTTTGCGTCTCTGCGAGAAACGCGACCGCACGTCAGGTTCTCGCAGAGGCGCAAAGGGAAGACGCAGAGACGCAGAGGGAAACAGAAACAGCGAATCGGGTATATCCCTCCAGCGTCCCCATCCTGTTGTTGCCCGTTCGCCCGCTGCTATAATCGCCGCGATCCCGACACACCGTCGGCAGGGAGTCACTTTTGGTTGCATCGACGTATCTCAGGGCGCTCGCGCTCTCGGTTTCCATAGCCTCTGCGGCACCTCTCGGCGCCCTCGCCCAGGTACCCACCGCGCCGACCCAGCGACCCGAGCCTCCTCCCGAGAAGCAGGAGTTCCTCGCGCCGCCCCGAAGCGAAACCGTCGAGAAACAACCGCCGCTCGGCTCCGACCCCGAACCACAGCCAGCGGAGGCGGCGCCCGTCGAGCCGGCACCCGACGCAACGATGACGACCGAGATGGTTCCGACGAACCCTCCGGCCGAAACATCGACGCCGGTTCCCGATGATCGGCAGCCCGAATCGACCGACACCGCCCCTTCCGATCCCCTGACGTCCGAGCGCCCGGCCGACCCGCCGGCAGAAGCGGTGACACCCGAGCCGGCGCCGTCGCGAAGGCGCGAAGTGCGGAGTGCGGCTCCGACAGCGGAACGGCCGATCGGCATTCAGGACGGCGGACTGCCGCGACGTCCCCGGATCGGCATGACCTTCCTTCCGACGGCCGACGGGCTCTCGGTTGCCACTGTCGCACCGCGATCCGCGGCCGCGAACGCCGGCATAGTCGAAGGCGACGTGCTGTTGTCGATCAACGGCGTTTCGATTCGCGATGCGCAGACTCTCTCGGCGCGAATGCGGTTCATACGTCCGGGCGAAGCCGTCACCGTCGCGGTAATGCGCGGGGGACAACCGCTCGACATGCAGATGACGCCCGACGAAGCCGTCCGCGAGGGCGATCTCAACGCCAAAGTCGAATACGGCGCCGTCGCCGGACCCGCCGGACGCCTTCGCACCATCTGGAGCTTTCCGAAGGGCGGCGGGGCGTTGCCGAAGCCGACGGTGCTCATCGTCCGTGGAGTGGGAGCAAGCGCGGCCGATGCGCCCGGAAACAATGCGCTCCGCGACCTGGCGTTCCAGTTCTCGCGAGCCGGCCTCATCGCGGTTCGCTACGATCCTCAGGGTGTGGGTGACAGTGAGGGACCGGCAAACTCGACCGTCGACTTCCGGTCCGAGACCGCCGACGTGCTCGCGATCGTCGAGGCGCTGCGAGCCGACCCTCGCGTCGATCCCGATCAGGTCTTCCTGCTTGGGCACGGAACGGGCGGAGGTGTCGCAGCCGATGCGGCGTCGAAGGATGGCGCCATCGCAGGCCTGATCGTCGTCGGGACGATCGCAAGGCCTTTGATGGAGTACCTGCTCGAGAGCCGGCGTCAGCAGATGCTGCTCGCCGGGCTTTCTCCCGACGAGATCGACCAGCTCGTTCGCAAACACGTCACGATCTTTGCGCAGATGCTTGCGACCGGCGAATCGCCGAAGCCGGACGCCGACGGCATCGTCGCGCCCGATGGCACGGTGCTCGGAAAGTCCGCGTCGTACTGGAAGCAGTATGACGAGGTGAATTTCTCGAAGGTCATCAAGGAGCTCGAAGCGCCGGTGCTCAACGCGCTCGGCGAGTTCGATTTCGTCTCGACCGTCGGCGACCACCGCGCGATCGCCGAGGCGCTCAAGGCCCGGGGCGAGAAGGGAACCGCGCTCCTGCAGCTCAACCGGACAGATCATGATTTCCGGTCGTTCGAATCCCGCGAGGCGGCCTACGCCGCATTCGGAAGCACGGGATTCGCGGTCAACAGCCGCGCCCTCTCGCAGATCGTCGAGTGGGTACGCGGGCACGTGACACGCGCCGGCTCACGCACGGCGCGACCCACCGATTAGGTCGCGCGGCCCACATTGCCGCGCGAATCACCACCTGTCGGGGGATCGGCATGTCCAATTCCAGCGAAGCGGGGAAACAAATGAGCGACAGCGAAACAACGAGTCGTCGAACCGCCCTTGAAGTCGTACCGAAGCCGGAGCCCTCGGACACCGAACAGGCCGACCGCGTAGCGACCTTCACCGCCTTGCTCAACGCTCACCGGGGCGAGCGCCACATCGTGGCGTTGCAGGACTATCCTGATCCCGACGCCATCTCGGCGGCGCTGGCCTATCAGATGATGGCCGAGCGCTTCGACATCAGGGCGGACATCGTCTACGAAGGCGCGATCAGTCACCAGGAGAATCTGGCCCTCGTCCGGCTGCTCGACATCGAGATCATCCGCTACAACGACGAGATCAAGCTGTCCGACTACAACCACTCCGTTTTCCTCGACAACCAGGGCACGACCACGGCGCTGACCGAGCGGCTCGAGCTCGCGGGCGTCACCCCGCTCGTCATCATCGACCACCACGAGTTGCAGGGCATCCTGACAGCGCAGTTCACCGACATCCGTCCGATGTCGGCGACTGTGACGATGCTCGTCGAGTACCTGCGCTCCGGGCTCGGGAAATGCGAAGCCGGCCGTCCAGAAACCGAGCGGCTTGCCACGGCGTTGATGCACGGGCTGCGCAGCGAGACCGACGGATTGATCCGGGCGAAGGAAGAGGATTTCGAGGCTGCGGCGTACCTCAGCCGCTTCGTGAACGACGAGATGCTGCGGTCGGTGCTGCGGGTGAATCGATCGCGCGCCGTCATGGAAGTCATCCTGTCGGCGCTGAGCCGCCGGACGATCAACAACGGCTACAGCTTCGCGGGAATCGGGTACATCCGGATCGACGATCGCGACGCGATACCGCAAGCGGCGGATTTCCTGTTGACGGAAGAGAACGTCCACACGTCGATCGTCTTCGGCATCGTGACGGGACCGCGAGAATCGTTGATGGGCAGCCTGAGGACGTCGAAGCTGACTCTGGACGTGGATCATTTCCTCAAGGATGCATTTGGCAGCGATGCGCGGGGACGGTTTTACGGTGGAGGGCGCCACGGAGCCGGCGGGTTCGAGATACCGGTCGGGTTCCTGCAGGCGGCCGACGACGAGCAGCAGCGTCAGCTCAAGTGGCAGGTATTCCACCGTCAGGTCGAGCGGATGCTGCTCGACAAGATCGGCGCGATCCACGCCGAACGCTCCTCCAAGTCGCGCGACACGACCCCGCCTCCGACGACGAACGGCACGACGACCACTTCGGAGTAAGAAGCATCGCGGAACGATGGCCGCCACGCACCCTTCGGGGAGCGGCGACTCCGCGACCGCGGAGCGGTCGATTCCGCGACCGGGGAGCGGCGATTCCGCGACCGGGGAGCGGTCGATTCCGCGACCGGGGAGCGGCGGCTCCGCGACCGCGGAGCGGTCGATTCCGCGACCGCGGAGCGGTCGATTCCGCGACC
>CAZXLQ010000278.1:0-6797 GCA_964641945.1 uncultured Clostridia bacterium | reverse complement strand
TCATTGCGCTTTGGCTCGGCCATGAGAGCCCGGCAACGACGCACCAGTACGTCGAGGCTGATCTGGCGATGAAGGAGAGGGCGCTGGCCCGGCTTCACGAGCCAGAGGCCAAGCTCAGGCGCTATCGGGCACCCGACTCGCTGATCGACTTCCTGCGGACGCTATGATTATGTGGAGATCAAAATCCGCGCCTGCCGCCCCAGTCGGGCGGTTGGCGCACGACGCCCATGGCGGCTCAACATAATCGAGGCATCTACATAATCGGCCTTATGTGAAGCTCGACATAAGGCCGAGCCGTAGTCCGTCACGACCGTCTCCCCATCGGTTCTTTGCTGAGGCCCACGCTCTGTCAGTCGAGTGGTGTCAGGACGTGACGTGATTATTCAGCAGGAAAACGGCCTTTTAAGCGCGAGATCCCGGGTGATCGTTCATGCAATATACCTCTAACCATTTTGGCATTCCTGTCCATACGGAGGTTACCTGCATGCCGCAATTGATCTGTGTCGTTTCCCAACGGAGTGCTGTCGCGATACGCCGTCTCGATGACGATGCACTGGCCGGAAATTTCGGTGGAGTCGACTGGAGGGGCCTCGGTGCGATCGCCGAGGGGATCGCCACCGCCCTGGGCAAAACCCAGGTACTCGCGCGGAGCGAGATTGAAATGGTGCAGACTCTGCACCCCGATGGCGCAACCTCTCTCCTGTTGCCGAGTGTCTTCATGTATCACTCGGGCAGCCCGCTTTCCGAGGCAGACCTCACCGCAGTAGAGCGTGTCTGCGCGACCTACTCAGAGCGAATTACGTTCAGGAACCCTGACTGCGGGGCGACGGGCGATCTATACGCCAACGATCGACCGGAGCCTATGCTGTCTGTCGAGCAGGAGCAAGCGGTCGACGAGGCAGTGTTGGAAACCTTGACGACGCTGCGGTCTCGGCTCCCGCACGCTGTCGTCATCGAGGGGGCAGATCGCCGGCCAATCGCGCAAGTTGAGGGAAAATTGCGATCGATGGAAACGGGGCTCGTGGGTGAGGCGATCACGCGGGATGTGCACGCGGTGATCGACGGACTGAGTTACCGGACGTATGCAGCGAAACTGCTGAGTTCTGACGGCGAGGTTATTAGCGCCAATTACGAGAGCCATCACGACTTGGATATCCTGGTCGATCTATTGCGATCTCAACGCGATCACATTTTTCAGGTCGTGGAAACGATGAGCGACAAGGGAAAACCTATCTTCACGATTCGTTCGACGTCGCTGGGTTCGACGTAACGTCGAGAATGACCATGGCCATGCAGAACTCGGCTGCATGGCGGATCGGGTGTGCCGTCTCACGAATGAGCAGCGCGACGCGCTGCTCGACCCTTAACTCCTGACGTGTTCCGGTGTGCATGGGATCGATTTGAATCCTCGGGGTCGCTGTTCCAGAAGGAATAGGGTCGAAGCCATGTTGGCGGGCGGCCCGAAGAACCGCTTCGTCGCACGGGGGCGTATGCACAACCAGCAACTGCTCGCCGGCAATTCCCCACCAGTCGAGTTGTCGTCGGATTCCTGCGAACTGCTCGTCATCCCACATCACGATTTGCCGGGATGTACCGACGAGCGTGTCGACCGCGATCGGTGGCGGTAAGTGCGGCACGTCCCTGCTGCGCTGTTCTGCGTACGCGATCAGTTCGGCCCACGCCGAATCCGATGTCCGGGTAAGGAGATGGGCGAGCGCAACGCTATCGGCGAGTTCCTCCGGCACATGAGCCCGTTCCGAAGCGCTGAATCTAAAACGACTGGCAACCGCACCAAGACGCTCCTCAAGCACGGCCGCCAAGTTCTCGTCGAGGTCCAATCGGGACGCCGCTGCCAGGCGCCCATGTCCGCGAGCGCGTAACCGCAGGTGCATCAGTGCCTTGGCGGGCGATCGGGCGTGTGCCTTGGGAGACCATCTGGACGAGCGTACGACAGGACAGTAGGACGGCAGCTCGTCCAGATATGTCACGCCCGGGATTGGGGGCGAAACCGTGTCCCGCGCGATGTCGGTCAGTTGACAACTCCAATAATCGAGAAGATGCAGGTAGTAGATGTGCGTCGTACCGCTGTCTCCGTGACCGAGGTAGCGCTCCAAGACAGGGAGCAAGCGGCGCGTTACGCGATCGGATCCGAGGAGGACGGAGCGCACGGGTTCGACCCCAAACGTGCCGCCGTCGAGTCTAGGGACGGAAACACCGAAAAGGCTTGCCGCCAGCCGATTCGCCAGAGAGTGCCGTGCGTGATGCAACGTTATGTGAGGATTTCCAGTCGCGGCGCGTAGTGTCGCGATGACCCGTTTTCTCAGACCGGCGCGAGCATTCCGGTCTAGCGCTATCGCACCGAAGACGGGCGTATCGGTGCGATCTCCGTCACGAGCCTCGAGCCGAGCAAGCTGCGAATCGACGAGGTGGTGCTCTGCGGAGGTGAGCGCTTCGAGAAGGGGGGCTAGTCTTTGTGAAGTTGTTCTTGTCTTCAGGCGCCGTAGCCAGTTGCCTCTCACGAGTAGAACCGGCCTTCCACCGTCCCACTGCCAGTCCTCACGCAGGAGGCCGAGCGCTTCGCCGCTACGCAGCCCGAAGCGATAGCAGAGCATTAGCAGCAGCGCGGCTTGACTGCCCGCCTCGCCATCGGCCCCTAACAGCTGATGCAGCGCGAGTTGATACTCGTTCTCGCTGAAGATCGCCGGGCTAGCGCTGATGACGCTTTCTGCACCGGGAATCTCGGACCAGTCCGGGGCTTCCATGGGAATCTGCAGCGAGAGCCAGTTGTGGAACTCCTGCAGGCGACAACGACTGTAGTGCTGTGACAGTGGACGGATGGACTGAACCAGCGATGTGTAGACTTCGGTGATCTCGTCCTCATCGAGCTCATCGAGTGCGACGTCGTCGACCAACTCGATAATGGGTCGCGACAATGCGGAGAGGTACCGGACAACAGCCGACAGGGCGAGATACCCTCCGCCGCGCTTATGTCGCGTGAGCAATTCACAAACCCAATGGGTCAGGGCGCACGTTGCTGGGCCGGCCTTGCCTTCGGCATCGGAGGCTAGCGTGCGGATTCGCCGGGCGATTTCAGTGCGCTTCTCATTGCCAAAGCGCTTCCCTGAGCCGGGAGGAGTGCTTAGCTCCTTGCGCACGTCAGCGATGAGTCTGCGCCCAAGTTGCTGGCGTGTATCAGGCGTGACGGCCGACGGGACACCTTTCAGGCGGATGCTTTCCGACAACGATAGCGAACCATCCGGGGCATCGCTGTTGGGGCTGACATCGGCAAAGCTGCGGGCCAATCCGTCTTGGAGGCGCGTGAAATCGTACCAGGTGAGCGAGTACGACTCGACGCGGCCCGCCAGGTAGCCCGCGACGATGCCTGGTCGAGTGATGGCGTTCACCTGATTGATCAGCACGGCGAGTGCCGTCACGAGTTCGGCCATCGAGTCAATCGCGCGTAGTTCCTGCCTGTGCTTGAGCAGGACGTCGGTCAAGGGCGCCAAGGCCTCGTCGATTCGGTGTGGTCCGGCGTTGATCGAGTTCTTCGCGTGGGTTGCTTCTGCGAGCAGACGTGCCGTTGTATGGCTGATCTCGATGCGTCGACACAGTGCGTCGGGCTTTCCGCTCTGCACGTCTGGGCCGTACTCGATGTAATGGTGCAGATGCATTCCGATGATGCGGAAATTGATTCCGGCCAAGATGCAGCGCAGCGCCTCCGGATCGCAGAACCGGCTCTCCAAGACGAGTCGAGCAGTGCCGTGTGCCAGCGCACGCCTGAGCGCTCGCCGGCAGTTTGCGGGTTCGGGGACGCCTTTGAGTAGCCCGAGGAGTCTGCTATACGTTTCTAGTGCGCCAACGGCTTCTAGTGTGAAGGGGCTGCGTTCATTATCGAATGCGAGGTAGAGACGTTTGACTCGCAGGGTGCGGTCGTGCCGTCGTTGGGCGCGCTCGAGCCGACGCAGCAGCAAGCCGTAACGCAGTGTTCCCAATGAGTGCGGCAATCCATTCGCATTGAAGAGAAGGCGTTGGCCAAGACCGTCGATCTCCTCGGCCGTGAGTTCCACGATATCCTTTCCCGCACAGACGCTGTCGATAATGTCCTGTGCGCTGAGAATCGCGGTGCGGAGTCGCTCTTGGCGTTGAATCGCTCTCTCGGCGCGGCCGAATGTCGCGGGGCCCTGAATGCCCGGTTCCGAGGGACGCAGCCGTCCAAGGGATGAGATGTCCGGTGAGGGTAGAAGCCTGAGAGGTAGAAACTCCAGATCCGCGAAACAGCTTTCTAGCACCGGGCGAACGCTCGCCATGTCGTCCAGCCAGACGCGTGGTGACCGGTCTCCATAAGATGCGCTGCCGCGTTCTGCGTGCCCCAGCAGTCCATCGATGATTTCCGGATCGACGAGCAAGCGACGAAGGGTGGTTGCCAGGCGATGGCGGAAGTGGCGCAGCGGCAGCGGCCATCGGAAAAGCTGCTCGTTTGCTACCGCCCGCTCACTGATTGGTTGCCAGTACAGAACGTTTTCGTTGCACGCGAGCGAGAAGAGGAGCGGTAGCGCGGACCGCTCACCTGGCGTGGCGGCGCGGGATATTTCCCGGCCAAGTACTGGATCTCCTGCCGCGGAGACCCATTGGCCGAGTGACCGAAGGTAGGGAAGGTAATGCTCGATTAAATAGTCGCAGAGCGATTCAGGGACTGGCACAAGACGCCCGTCGCGCGACGAACCGCTTGCCTTGTCAGAGATGAATACGAAGCGTTGTTCGAGGTCGAAGTCGCTGAGGGACTCGAACGCTGCCCGCACCGCTCGAACTCCGGTTGCCGCATGCAGCGCAACGGTGAGGTAGCTGGTCAGCCCGTTGTGGAAGGCCACTATGCCTTGGCGCCGCCTGCGCAACGTTCGGATGCCGGCCAGCCGGATTTCAGTGCGCAGAAGCGACTCGATTGGGTCGAGGCGGCTGCCGAGCGCATTGTGGTCCGACTGGTTGTCGCCCAGCTCGGGGAGTCCGGCGGTGGCTAGCACCTCCATGAGATCGTGGCCTGTCCAGCTGGGATAGGCCGCGGCTCCTGGCAGGCCTGATTGCGGGTGGCGAGAGAACAGCCGTGCCAAGATTCCGTCACCCCCCGCCCTATAGAGTTGCTGGGGGAGCACGTTCGTCAGCATTCCATGCGTAATGCGTGGTGCGACGGCGTTCATGGCTTCGGCGAAGCGGCGAAGCAGAACCTGAGGCTCCACGAACGCACCCATAGACGAAGTCCCAGGCTTGCGATCGATCCATGCCTGTATTACGGCGGCGATCGCGCTCGGCAATCGGATCACATGCTGGCTCGCCAAGGGCCGTATCCAGTGCTCGGACTGCAATGCCGGAATCCACCCCCCCTCGCGGCGAGCGGGAATACGCGCCAGGTGGACGGGAGATACCGTCCACTCTTCTTGGGGCGTGTCGCCGACCGGCATCTCGAGCGTGCGTCGTAGCGACCGCCCAGTTCTCGTCGCGATCCATACGGCGGCCCCGAGGAGTTGGGCATTCGGATCAGTTCCTCCTACGACCTGGTGAGTCCATCCCTCAATTCGTTTCAGTTCGCCGGGCATCGGGCGGCTCCAGCTCCAAGGCAGGAACTGGTTCTCCTCGACGCTTGCCAACAGCACCGATGAGCCGTGACGGATCTGCTGCGCGAGGGTTCCCTCGGGCGGGACATCAATCTCGACGAGCGCCTGGTCATCGAGCTCTGCGATGACTGTTGCCGTCGACCGTGTGCTGTCCTCGCCGGCCTGCGACAGGGGACAGGCTGGGGGGCTGGATGCGGCTCGATGGGAATAGCGAGGTGTTCTTTCGCTAAGCCGGTGGAGCGTCGAACGCTCATCGGGATTGAGCTCGTGATCGGCGACGCTGCGAAGCGCGCGAAGAAAGAGCCGTTCGTTCTGAGGAAGCTTGGGGTGATTGACAAGGCGATTCTTGGCGTACAGAGAAATCTGTTGATCAAGTGAATCGAAACTCTGTCCGCGGGGCGGCAGCCCCTCCAGGGCGGCCAGCCATACCCGCTCGCCATCGCCTGCTAGTCGAAACTTCGTGGCGACTTCATAAAGTGCCACGTCAGTGAGGACATCTTGCGCGGCACGTTCCATTGCGTGGACAAGCGTCCAGAGGCGTAGCCGGTCATAGCGGAGCCTGTTTGGCAGATCCGCGGCGGGGTACGGGTTCCGCGTGGCAAGAAGCGCATAGATGTAGAGCTTCTCCAATGACCCGGTGAAACGGGATCGGGCCGGCTTGGCGTCTGGAAGGGGGCGGTAGGTGAGAAGGATTTCGGGCGTTAGCGAGAGTGGCGCCGCGATATTGGATGCGAGCGCTGCGTAGGCGTTTTCGTCTGACCAAGCGGCTAACGTCTCGACGACGTGAGGACGGGCGAGGAAATGCAGGATTGAGCCGATCGCGCCGGGGCGTTCGATGGCTACTGTCGCATCGAGGAGGAGCAGTAGGTCTTCGAGAGCACCCCGGGTGGCAGCCCAATCCTCGATCTTTGTCCACATGGCCGGAAGGAGAGCACGGGTCGCTCCGCGGGGGGTTCTGTCAGCTGACTCGGAGGTGTCCGGATCGGGCTGAGGCGGTCTTTGATGGTTCAAGCTGGCTGTTCGCTCCGGTCCCAGGGTTCGGCCGAATTTAACACCAGCAACCGATTAATGCAGCTTTTAGCCAAAAGTGGCAGCTACTGTACTTATGCTATGCACACAGCTGTTCTTTACTCCGAAGGGTCGGACGTTCGAATCGTCTCGGGCGCGCCAAACAATTCAATGGTGTCAAGC
>CAZXLQ010000277.1:0-6904 GCA_964641945.1 uncultured Clostridia bacterium | reverse complement strand
GACATTGCGCGCCTCAAGCATCAGTACCGTGCGCTACCGCGCACGGTACTGATGCGTTGAGGGTGCGTCCTCGGCACTCAGAGTCACAAGTCTGTCCGCAGGCCGCTCACTCTGTGGACATCGCGAGACATCGACGGCCGTAAGTTTCAGAACCGCGAGCGGTAGCGAGCCGGCCTGCGGACGGTCGTCACCCACGCTGCTTCCGAACCGCACACCTACGACCCCTCGAGCACACTCTTCGCCACCGCAGCGACATTCGCAGCCGTGAACCCGAACTCCCGCATGAGATCCTCGGCCGGCGCCGAAGCGCCAAACCCGTTCATGCAGACCGCCCGCCCGCGCGTGCCGAGATACCGCTCCCACCCGAATCCTCCCGCCGCCTCGACCGCAACCCTCGCCGTCACGTCCGGCAACAGCACTCCATCCCGATACGCCGCCGGCTGCCGCTCGAAGAGCTCCCAACTCGGCATGCTGACGACACGAGCCCGGATGTTGTCGATTGCGAGCATGTCGGCAGCCTCGAGTGCGACGCCGACCTCGGAACCCGTTCCGATGAGGATCACGTCCGGACCGCCGCCCTCTGCCTCGCGCAGCACGTACGCACCATTGGCGACCTCGGAAGCCGAACCGTGGGTCGCGCGATCGATGGTCCCTGTCTTCTGTCGCGTCAGCACGAGCGCCACCGGCCCGCCGGAATGAGAAGCAGCCACGCGCCACGCTTCGGCCGTCTCGTTCGCGTCGGCCGGCCGCAATACGATGAGATTCGGAATCGAACGCAGCGACGCTAGCTGTTCGATCGGCTGGTGCGTTGGTCCGTCCTCGCCCAGTCCGATCGAGTCGTGGGTGAAGACGTAAACGACGTGCTGCCCCATGAGCGCCGCAAGCCGTATCGCGGGCTTCATGAAATCGGAGAAGATCAGGAACGTTCCGCCATAGGGAATGAACGCCTTCGAGAGCGCCATGCCGTTGAGAATGGCGCCCATTGCGTGTTCGCGCACTCCAAAGTGCATGTTGCGCCCGGCAAAACTGCCGGCCTGCAAATGTTCCTCGCCGTCGAGGTGAGTGTTGTTCGACCCGGCCAGGTCCGCCGATCCCCCAACGATCGCCGGCACATTTCGCGCGATCGCATTGAGCACCTGCCCCGACGCCGCGCGCGTCGCCAGTCCCTTCCCCGGCGCAAACTCCGGAATGTCGGCATCCCAACCGTCGGGCAACAGCCTGCCTTCGAGCCGGTCCCGCAACTCCGATGCAAGTCCCGGATACGCGGCGGCATAGGCGTCAAAGTCGGCGGCCCAGGCATCCTCGGCGACCCGGCCTCGCACGACGGCCTCACGGAAGTGCGCGAGTGCTTCTTCCGGAATGAGGAACGACGGCTCGAGCGGCCACCCGAGGTTCAGCTTCGTCAGTCGCGTCTCCTCGTCACCGAGCGGCTCGCCGTGCGCCTTCGCGGTATCCTGCCGGTTCGGGCTTCCAAAGCCCAGGTGGGTGCGCGCAACGATCAGCGATGGACGCGTCGTCTCCGCCCGCGCCTTTCGAATGGCGTCGTCCACCTCGACCAGGTTGTTTCCCTCGACGCGCTGCACGTGCCAGTCATACGCGCGAAACCGGGCGCCGACGTCCTCGGTGAACGCAAGGTCCGTCGAACCCTCGATGGTGATCCTGTTGTCGGAATAGAGCACGACGAGCTTGCCGAGCTTCAGATGGCCGGCGAGGGATGCCGACTCGCTTGCGACGCCTTCCATCAGGTCGCCGTCGCTGGCGATGACGTAAGTGAAGTTGTCGACGACCGCGTGCCCAGGACGGTTGTATCGCGCGGCGAGGTGCGCCTCGGCGATGGCCATGCCGACGGCGTGCGAAAAGCCCTGACCGAGCGGCCCGGTCGTCACTTCGACGCCCGGCGCGTGGCCGAACTCGGGATGACCCGGCGTCTTGCTTCCCCACTGCCGGAAGTTCCGGATCTCGTCGAGCGACAGGTCGTAACCGGTCAAGTGCAGCAGTGCGTACAGCAGCATGCTGCCGTGTCCGGCCGAAAGCACGAATCGATCGCGATTCGGCCAGGCGGGGTTGCGAGGATTGAACCTCAGAAAGCGCGTCCAGAGTACGTACGCCATCGCCGCCGAGTCCATCGGCATGCCAGGATGACCTGAATTGGACTGTTGGACGGCGTCGACCGCGAGCATGCGAATCGTGTTGATTCGAACCTGGTCGAGATCTTCGGAGCGCGATGCCTCGGGACGTGAGACCACGGTGCTGTTCTCCTCTATCTTGAAATGATGGCTTCGTAGAGTTTCTGCTGACGCAGACCGGCCGCCCGGTAGACGTCCCGGCGCGACGCGTCGGGATTGACGACCCTCGCCGGAAGTGGCGCTACGTCAGCGAGGGCAAAGCCCTCGTCGGTAGCCTCGATCGCGAGAAGCGCCGCGCCTCGACTCGAGCTCTCGGCACAGTCTGGAACGACGAGGGGCCGACCGAGGACGTCCGCGAGAATCCGGCACCAGGCCGGAGACGCAACGAGCGCGCCTCCCGAACCGACAATCTCCGCGGCCTCCGGGGCGACCTCCCGCAGGCGATCTGCAATGAGCTGGAAGCGAAAAGCGACCGATTCTAGCGCAGCCCGCAGGATCGCGACAGGGCTCGTGCCGAGCGTCAGGCCCGTGATGGTCAAACGCGCGTTGTCGGCCCATCCCGGACTTCGCTCGCCGTTCAGAAACGGCAGGATCGTGAGGCCGTGCCCGTCGGCCGGCATGTCGTCGACTCGCGCATCCAGGTCTGAATCGAGTTCGAGGCCGACTTTCGTCGCAAGCCAGCGCACGACGGCGCCGCCTTCACTCAGCGCGCCGCCGATTACCCATCTCCGGGCGTCGATGCGGTACGCGAAGAGTCCGTCGTGGACATCGACGTTGCGTGCTTCGACGACGATGCGCAGCGCGCCGGACGTTCCGAGCGACAGGGCCATCCGGTCGGGTCCGACGCATCCGCTGCCGATCGTCGCACACGCGCCATCGCCGATCGCCGGGAACCACGGAACGAGCGCGATTGCTGGCCACCGCCGTGCATATTGGCCCGTGAGCCCGACGGCCGGCGCATCTACGACCTCGGGCAGTTGCGAGCGCGTGATGCCCGAGAGCTCGAGGGCCGCCTCGTCCCAGTCGTTCGCGTTCGGATTGAAGAGACCGCTTCCTGAGGCCATCGACGCCCCTGTCGAGACCGCCCCGAAGAACCGCATTCGCAAGTAGTCCGGGAACGACAACCACGTCACCACGGACCGGCAGGCCAGCGCATCCTTACCGGCGAGCCAGGCCAGACGGACGACCGGGTAGCTCGCGTGGAGCTCGGCGCCCGTTCGGGCGTGAAAGGCCTCCGCATCCGTCGACGCTCTCAGGCGGGCCGCGACGCTTCGCGCTCGAGTATCGGCCCACGTCGTGACGGTGGTCACGGTGTGTCCGGCATCATCGATGCCGACAAGGCTGTGCCAGAAGCACGACGTGCCAACCGCGACGATCTCGCACGCGAGCACGCCCGCGCCGGCGAGCAGGCTGTCGAGCGCATCTTCGACAGCGCGAAGAAGGTCCTCGGCATCGAACTCCGCGGCGCCGTCGGCCGTCACCCGGAGCGACGTTGGCCTCGCGACGATTTCGCCGGCCCGCAACCCTCGCTCGGTCCAGAGCGACGCCCGGACGGACGAGGTGCCGATGTCGATGGCAAGCGCTACGGCCATCATTCGAGGGAGTGGGATGAACGCAGTGCCCGGACGTCGAATGCCGCGCTCATCCCAGACCCCGCACCTTCAGTTCGGACGCCGGTAGCTGAACGGCGCCGACACCGAGCCGGTTGCGTTCCGAACGCTGATCGAGACCGTCTGTCCGGGCGCAATCTGAGACGAGCCGGACTTGGCCTGCAGCTTGGTCGTCGGAAACTTCTTGTTGTTCTTCGTGTCGTTGAGCACTGTCCCGTTGACCAGGATCTTCGCGCCAGCTTCGAAGCTCGAGCCCGAGACTATCAGCTTCGAACCCTTGATCTGCGCCGCCGTGACCGTCGGTACGAGTCCCTCCGGCGCGTTGAGCGTCGTGAAGATGCCCGTCTTGTCGGAGTTGTCACCGGCGGTTGCCGCGAAGACGACCTTGCCTTCGTCATTGGCGATTCGCGAGGGACGGTTTGCCGTCAATGCGAAGATGCCGAGCACGCCGCTGACGTCGCCGGGCGCCGGATCGCCCTGCAGCACGATGGACGTGACCGCTCCCGTGAAGCGGTCCTTGGTCAGGAGTCCGGCCCCGCGGTCCGGGTCGCCCTGAATCGGAGCGAAGAAGAACAACGAGCCCTCGTCGTCTGCGGCAAGGCCGACGGCGAACGGACCGAAATTCACGGTGCCGACCGATCGAGGCGCGCCCATGCCGTTCGACACGAAGGTCGAGACACCGGTCAGGCTCGACATACGGATGCCCGGCGTCGATGGCAACATGAACGAGACTTCGGCCTCGTCGTTGTCGGCGATGGTGATGTTCGGCAACGCATCGGCGCCGGCGTCGATACGAAGCAGGTTGCCGGTTCGGCCGGCGAAGAGGCCGCCGGGCACGGGTCCTCCGTCGATCGTCGCAGCGAAGACGACGAGTCCGGAAGTGCTCGAGGCAATCGTCGCGGGCGAAACGCCGCCGAATACCCCGCCGCCAGGAGCGGCCAGTCCGGTCGCCGCAACGACTTCGAACGTTCCGTCGGCATTGATGTGGAGCAGCGCCGAATCGTTACTTCCCTGCACGGCGCTGTAGCCGACCTGGACGTAACAGCCTCCGAGTCCGTCGGCGGCGATCGACGGTCCGAGACTCGTGATCGTGTGGTCGCCAGGAATGATGTCGCCAATGCGCGCTACGTCCTGCAGGACGCCGAACGAGTAGCTGAGAACGCGATCCGCTCCACCCGCACCGCCGGTTCGCGCGGTCAGGTAGACATTGCCGAAGCGATCGGCTGCAAAGTGCTCGATGTCCTGAATCGTGCCTCCCCCGGGGGCAGGGGAGCCGACTCGTGTCACCGTTCGCAAGACCCGGTTGCTTTCGGAAAATACGGCGTAGACGCTCTGGCCGTTGAGCAGGACGTCGGAGCCGAAGACGATCGTGTTGCCGATGATCGACGGCAGTCCCTTCTGGACTACTCGATCGATAGACGGCGCAAATACACCTCCACCCGGCGCGGCGTCGCCCGCCGTCGCCACGGTTCGCGCTCGAGACTGCGCAGTCGCCGTCGCAGCGACGGCGGAAATGGCGACGATCGCCAAGAAGCTGCACATCCCGATTCTTCGCGGATTCCCTCCCATGAAACTAGCCCCCTTGTGTCGACGCGGCCGCGCCCCGGTTACCAGGCCCGCGACCACTTTGGTCCGCCGCCTTCCCGAAGTGCCGAGTCGACGCCCGCGCGCGTTTCGAGCACGCGACCGAGCAGCCACAGCAGATCGGACAGGCGGTTCACATACGCCAGAACGTTGGCGTCTTCGAGTTCTTCGTTCTCGACGAGTCGTACGATGTGCCGCTCGGCTCGACGACAGACCGTCCGCGCCACGTCGAATGCAGCGGCGGCCGAGTGATCTCCGGGCAGGGCCCAGTCGGTCAGAATCCCCGGCGTGGCCTCGATCCGTTCGACGTGTGCGCCGAGCGCCTCAACCATCTCCGAAGTGACGGGTGCGGGTCCCTTGTGACGTGTCTCGGGGTCGGTCGCAACGGCCGCGCACACGGCGAACAGTTCCTTCTGTATGGACTTCGAGATTTCGACGACCTCGATGTCGTCCGTGATCGAACGGGCGAAGCCGATGGCGGCGCCGAGCTCGTCGAGCGTGCCATAGGCCTCGACTCGAAGGTCGCTCTTCGAGACGCGTGTGCCTCCGATGAGTCCAGTCGTACCGTCGTCGCCGTGTTTCGTCGCAATGCTCATGAGAGATCGACGCCTCCTAGCGCCCCCGCCCCAACCAAAACACCTTAGTCGGCGAGGATGGCCCGGTCAAGGTACGTGCATGCGGTCGATTCGGAGGTCGAATCGCTCTTTCATCGGCGATCCAGACCGGTTACGCTGCGCCCTCCGAATGAGCTCTCCTCAAAGCGCCAAACTAAGGCCCGGGAAGGTCCCGCCAGTCCTCTTCGTTGCGGTATCACGCAGGGCAATGCGACTGGCGATCAAGACCGGAACCCTCGTACGCATCAGCGGCAAGCCGCTCGCGATGTTCGAAAGCGTGCGTCGTGCGACCAAGCGGAAGGCGAGCGACTCCAAGGTGATTCTGCGCATTTCCGCCAGGGCCGCCGCGGAGCGGGGGGGCCGATTCTACGAGCGCGGGCGAGGTCGCTATGACTGTCACAGTGTTCCGCTGAAATTCGCGGCGTGCACTCATCTCCCGCCGTCAATCGACGTGCCGAGGGTCGATGCCGCGGGTGGCATAGTGGTGACTTCCGGCGCCCGGCCTCGCGTGTTGCTCCTGCTCAAGAAATCCGGCTCGTCGGAACGCTGGGTGTTGCCCAAAGGCAAACGTGGTCGATCGGAGAACCGCCGAACGGCAGCCAGGCGCGAAGTTCTCGAGGAGAGCGGACTTGCTCGCGTCGATGTCGGGGCGTTTCTCCTTCGGGAACACTACTTCGACCGTGAGCGCGGAAAGATGGTGTTCAAGGAAGTCAGCTACTACCTGATGAGGTGCCCGAGGGGCCGAACTCGGCTCAAGCCGAACCGGGCCGAAGGGTTCACGAGAGGCCAGTGGGCGTCGTTCCGGGCAGCGCTGTCGTCAACGGACCCGGTTCGGGCGCATCACTCGCTACTGAAGGCGCGGGACGCGGTCGGCGCCTCGTAGGACTGTTTCTCCCCGTGTTTCGAGCCGCGAGGGGGTGCGGGCGGCCCACGGGCGGTCGTGCGCTTACGAGAACTCCGATCCGTACCC
>CAZXLQ010000276.1:0-6907 GCA_964641945.1 uncultured Clostridia bacterium | reverse complement strand
GAGGACGGCGTCGAGGGCGTCATCCTCACCGACGATGCCTGGTGGTTCATCGAGCCCGAGACCGGAAGTCTGGCGAAGCGGGGTGGCCGTGGTGCCCACGTGGTCTACGCGGACCACGACGTGCTGCCGCAGGCCGGCGGAATGTGCGGAACGACGCAGGCGCACGAGCTCGAGAGCGAGATCGTTCGGCTCGGCGGCGGCGAGAAGGCGCAGGGCGGTTTGCCGCCGCTGCCGCCGCGAACCGAGCTCGCGACCGAAGCCGATTACGACTACTTCCGAATCCTCGACGGCGTCTCGAAGGCGAACAACGAAATCGCGTCGATCATCAACCAGGTCGACGGCGTGTATCAGAAGCAGCTCGGTGTCTCGTTCGAGATCGTGTTCCAGAACGTCTGGGACACGCGCGAGGATCCGTACGACTCGACGGATGCGGGTGAGCGGCTCAATGAGTTCCGCAGCCACTGGAACGGCACGCGTGGCGCCGTGCGGCGAGATCTGGCGCATTTCTGGACGGGCGCCCCGATCGACGGCAGTGTCCTGGGGGTCGCCTTCGTGGGAGTCATCTGCGCATCCGCGTCGGCGAGCTACGGACTCTCCGGATACCTGGGAAACGCGCCGGGCAAGTTCATCCTCACCGCGCATGAAATTGGCCACAACTTCGGCGGACGCCACCCTGATCAGGCTGTTCCGCCGAGAATCGAATGCGACAACACGATCATGCAGAGCTTCGTCGGCTCCGGGTTCAAGTTCTGCAAGTACTCGCGGGACCAGATCGAGGCACAGCTCGCGTCGAGCTCGGCTTGCCTGCGGAACAACAGGACGCCGGTTGCGGCAGCCGGGCCGGACCGGTTTGCCGGGATGGGCGACACGGTTACCCTGATTGGCGGCGGAAGCACGGATGCGGACGGCGACGTGCTCACGTACAGGTGGGCGCAGACGTCGGGACCGTCGGTGACGCTCAGCGGATCCACGACGGCGATCGCGACGTTCCCGGCGCCGTCCGTCGGAGCCGAAACGGAACTCGCGTTCACCCTGACGACGACGGACGGGCGAGGTGGTACCGGGCAGGACGACGTCCGGGTCACGATCGTGCCGGGTGAGCTTCCCGGAATCACGATCACGTCGCCGGCGGCAGGCGCGGCGCCAAAGGTCGGAAAGAACCTGAAGGTCCGGTTTGCCGTCGAGGCGCCGATTACTGGAACCGTGCTCATCGAGTTGTCGCGAAACGGCGGCGCGACGTTTGAGACGATTGCGGACGGCGTGGCGGCTACATCGGGCCGGTGGAAATGGAAGATCACCGGACCGAAGACGTCGGCGGCGATCGTGCGGATAACGAGCACGTCCGACAGCCGGTCGCAGGGGTTCTCGTCGGTGTTTGCGATTGATTAGCAGTCCGGTTCGATCGGGGCCAGGTCGCGGTCGACCTGGCCTGCCAGGCGAGTTGTGCGACACGTCCGACCCGCTCGCTATCGCTCGCGGTACTGATCTTGCCGGGTCCGTCGCGACCGGGGAATGCGTGGGCACTGCGGCCCGAGCCGGGATCGGTACCGCGAGCTGCAGCGAGCGGGTCGCCTGGCGATCCGGCTCACGCAGAGCCGCAACGGCTGTCTCAGTCCTGTTACTCGTTGCCTCGTCGCTTCCGCTGACCGGCTGTCTCGAGGACCGCAGTCTGGGAGTCTGGACGCCGCTCCCGGCCAGGCAGTTCGCCGTTCCTCTCGCTCCGGGTACGACGACGGTCGAGGTCCGTGACATCCGCGACGGCTGGGTCGAGCGCGTTTCGGTCGAGTCCGATGGGCGCACGGTCACGGCCGGCATTAACTTCGAGCCGCTGCAACCCGCTCGGCCAAGAGTGCTGTCGTCCGACGACCAGACTTACCTCCGCGGCGACGCCTCGGACCCGATTCCAACGTCGGGCGCCGCGCTCGACCGCGCCACGAGCCTTTGCGCGTGGGTCGGTCGTCGCGTCGACCGGCTGCGGATGGGATCCACCGACGACCCGTACGAGTCCGAGCCGCGCAAGGGTGCGGTGCCTGCCCGGCAGCAGATTGCGCCGGGACCGGCGACCCGCGAACAGCCGCGGCCCCGCGCCGGGGAAGACCCGATCGACTCCGACGACTCCTGCGAGGTCCTGAGGAGCATCGCCGACGGCGCCCGCTCCAACTGCCGTTCCTATGCCACTGTCTTTGCCGATGCGTGCTTCCTCGCAGGCCTCGACTCGCGCCGCGTCGACATGGCGGTTCGCTACGGCTCGCCTTACGAAGGCCACAGTCTCGTCGAGGTCTGGTCTCCGGAGCTCGAGCGATGGTTCGTCGCCGACCCGTTCTTCCAGGCTCTGTGGACGCTCGACGGCAACCCGGCGTCAATGATCGAGCTGCATCGGGCGGCCGTCGAGGGCAGGTCCACGTCCATCGGCTTCAGGAGCACAGGCACCCACGGTGCGTCGCTCGAAGGAGCGCGCGTCAATCCGCGACTATACCCGCGCAACTTCTTCATCCGGACGGCGAGCGGCGCGTGGCTTTCGCGCACGAGCCGCGCCCCGGCGCCGGTCACAGATACCAACATCCTGCAATGCGACGACGACGCGGTATTCGCGGCTCCGCCGGGCGCCGTCGACGCTTGCGCGGTCAGGCGCGACTCGTTGCACGGTCGCATCGCATTCCAGGCGATCGACGGTCGACTTGTCGTCTGTCTGAACCGGGAGATGTTCGAGTCCGGTCGATTCGAGGCCCGCGCCGCTGCCAACCGTACGTATGAGTTCTTCGACGAGCTCGTCTCGCACGATCCGGCAGATCCGGAGATCGCGTCCGGACCGGAGCTTCTGCCCGAGACCCGACTCGTGGACGACGACAACGACGGAAGCCCCGACCGGTGGACAGTCGAGCGTTCGCCAACTCTCTTCGAGGCCGGAGCCGACGGCTCGGCCATCCTCGAATCGGGCGCGGACGGCGCACGGTTGGCGATCAGGCCTGCCGTTCCACAACTTACATCCGTCGTGGGATTCGCCCATATTTCGGTCGAGCGCGGCGCGGCGACGCTGTCGTTCGGGGGCAGGGTGCAGAGCAGTCCGCTCACGATTTCCGCTGGACGTACGACCGTGGCGTCCACCGCGATCACCGGGGGCGGAAGGGGAGATTCCGGGCTTCAACTGGAACTCGGGCCGGATTCGCGCGTGACGGTGGCATGGGTATCCATGCGGAACGTGCCCAGGTTCGGCGGGCCGGTGGGAGCGACCGGCCAGTGAGTTCGGGGCCTCGCGCCGAGATGGTCTTCGACCGGCTGCTCGCGCGCTCCGCCAGCGACGGCTGGAGCGGCTATGACCCTTACGATGCCCTGCGCAGCCCGCTGGTCCGTGCACTTTCGTTCGGTTCGAAGTGGCCTCGGATCGCCTGGATCCAGTTGCTGAAGCGCTCGCCGGTGAACCTGCGGCCCTGGCTTGGTGTGTCGAAGGGCATCAATCCAAAGGGACTGGGCCTCGCCGCACGGGCCCTCGTGATCGACGGCGCCGCACGCGGCATCGACCGGCGTGCCGACGTGACGGCGCTGCTCGACCGGCTCGATCTGCTGCGAAGTCCCGGAGCGACGGGTTCAGGCTGGGGGTACAACTTCGACTGGCAGTCGCGCGCCTTCTTCGTGCCTGAGGGCACGCCGTCGATCGTCTGCACGACCTTCGTTGCACACGCGTATCTCGATGCCTACCGCGCATTTGGAGAGGAGAAGTGGCTCGCACGCGCCCGCGAGGCGTGCGAGTTCATAATCACCGACCTGCACCGGACGCCCGGACCGGATGCCAGCTTCTGCTTCGCATACACGCCCGTGGACGAGAGCCGCGTACACAACGCGAGCATGCTCGGCGCGGAGCTGCTTGCGCGCGTATCGCGCGAGACCGGTGAGAACGAGCTCGTCGACGCGGCACTCGCGGCAACCCGGTATACGGTCGCCGCCCAGGCCGAGGACGGCTCGTGGCCGTACGGCGACGCGGCGAACCAGGCGTGGATCGACAACTTCCATACGGGTTTCGTTCTCGTCTCTCTGGCGGAGGTCATCGAGGCGTGTGGAGCACCGGCGTGGAAGCCGGTGCTCGAGCGTGGTTACCGGTTCTTCCGTGACCGGTTCTTTCTCGAGGACGGGACTCCCTGCTACTATCCCGATCGTCCGTACCCCATCGACGTGCACAGCGCCGCGCAGGCACTCGTGACGTTTGCGCGCTTCGCCGGATTGGATCCGGAGGCGCCGGAGCGGGGACGGCGGGTCGCCCGATGGACGATCGAGAACATGCTGGGAGCCGACGGCCGGTTCCATTTTCAGAAGCACGAGCGATGGACGAACCGGGTCTCGTACATGCGGTGGTCGCAGGCGTGGATGGTGTACGGGCTCGCCAGGCACATCGCGAGCGAACGGGAGACAGCAAGCGCGTGACCGAGCGACGGGGGCAGCGGTGAGGGACGAGTCGAAGCGGACCGGGTCGCATCGCGTTGCGGCCGCCCCTCTCGCACCGGCTGCGCTCGGCCCGGGAACGGTTGCCGTGGCGCCGCGAACCGGCCAGCTCGTTGGTGACCAGGTCCGCAAGACGCTCTATTGGACCGCGCTCGCGACGGTGTTGCTCGTGTTGCTCGACGCGGCTATCGCCGTCGTGGCGTTTCCGATCGCCTATTCCCTCAGATCTGGTGGCGCACCCGTGCTCGTCTGGCCATCCGGCCACTGGCTGCCGACGGACGTCACGAACGGTTTCCGGCCTTACCTGTCGATCCTTCTCGTGCTGCCGTTCGTCCGGTTCTTTTGCGCAAAACATTACGGCCTGTACAAGCTGCGCGGAGAGTTCGCGCTGCTGACGGACGCGACGGCGATCTTCAAGGCGGTTTCTGTCGGAACGCTGGTCATCGTGCTTTTCGCGTTCCTGTACCGTGGCGGGTTCGTCTACCGCGATTATTCGTATTCGCGTTTCGTCTTCGTAATCGACTGGGCGATCGTGCTCGCGAGTCTCGCACTTGTGCGCGTGGCGCTGCGCGGGGCGCAGATCGTGTCACGGCGAAACGACCGGAATCTCATCCGCACCCTCATCGTCGGTGACGGCGAGCTCGCGAAGCTCTCGGTGCAGGAGATCTCCGAGAACGCCAGGCTCGGCTACCATCTCGTCGGCGCGGTGACGGCGCGAGAAGGCGCCGAGACGACGTCGGTCGAGGGACTTCCGGTCATCGGAACGTTCGACAGCCTGCCCGCCCTGATCAAGCAGCACGGCATCGAGGAAGTGCTCATCACGGACACGGACCTCGAGCCGCAGGCGCTCTTCGAGGCGATCATGCGCAGCGGCCGCACGCACCGGATCAACTTCCGCGTCGTGCCGAACATGTTCAACTGCCTGCCGCGCAAGACCGACGTCGACCAGATCGGTTCGCTGCCGATGATCAAGCTTTTCGGCGAGCCGCTGGCCGGACCGTCGCGATTGCTGAAACGCTCGACCGACATCATCGGGGCGAGCGCCATCATCCTGTTGACGTCGCCGGTATGGGCGGTGCTGGCCTGGCTGATCAAGAGGGAGTCGCCGGGACCGGTTTTCCACTCGCAGGAGCGGGTCGGGATGGACGGCAAGGTCTTCCCGATGATCAAGTTCCGGTCGATGCGGCCGGACGCGGACTCTCCCGAGAACGTCGCGGCTCACCAGGAAGCGATGCGACGCAACATCACCGGCGAGATCACCGAGGGATCGCTGCATGGCAAGGTCGAGAACGACCCGCGGATCACTCGGATCGGCGAGTGGATGCGGCGGTATTCGGTGGACGAGCTGCCGCAGATGTTGAACGTGGTGCGCGGCGACATGTCGCTGGTGGGCCCGCGTCCGCCGATCCCGTACGAGGTGGAGATGTACGCTGACTGGCACCGCAGCCGCTTCCACGTGAAGCCGGGAATCACGGGACTGTGGCAGGTTTCGGGACGCAACCGGCTGCCGTTCCAGGAGATGGTCCAGCTCGACATCTACTACATCGAGAACTGGTCGCTCTGGATGGACCTCAGCATCCTGTTGCGAACGCTGCCGGTCGTGCTTCGCGGGGACAACACGAACTAGTTGACGAGGGCACAGAGACTTCGCAGTATGCCGACGTGATCGTCTCAGCTGAAACCTATAGACAGTCGGACGGGACGTGGCTCGCTCGCATCGATTCGACGTATCGGACCTATGGGCTGGACATGACCGCCGAGCTCGCGGCGGAGAGTGCGGGAATGATCTTGCGCTGGGCCGTGCATCCGGAACCGGTCGACGTCGAGCTCGCCGTCGTGGAGGCTCCGCCGGAAGCCTGCGACCCGATTTGCCATCCGGGAAGACCACTTGGCGACCGCGCTTGGCCGCAGTTCTGGCTGGTCGTTCCGATTCGGATCACGCGTCGCGGGAAGTGGGAATTTGAGGGCCGCTTCGACGGCTTCTACTCGATTTATGCTCCCTGCGATACGGTCGAATCGACTTTCGACATGGCGAAGAGGACCTTTCTCAAGTGCCACAATCGTGAGCCGCACGCTGCGGATTCCGGTGACTTCGTATTCGAGACCATCGTCGAGCCCGAGTCGCGCAATTTTGACGAGGACGACGATGGCGGGTGGACGCACATTCCGGGAACTACCATGAAGTGGCGGCCTGCGACCGAGGCCGAGGTGAAGGCTCGGAGGGAAGAGGAGCGGGGATCGTCCGAGCGTGACGAATGCGTAATCGAGCCGGCATCGCCGTCAGGGGAGGACCGGTAGCAGTTAGATACTGTGTATTTCGCTGTTACCGACAGAAACTGGTGCAATGCGCGAAGCGATTTGGAGTGCGGCGTGAAGCGTCGCTTTGGATTCCCGGTCCGCAGCTGCAATCGGAGTAAGAGCCAAAGCGGCGCTTCACGCCGCACTCCAAATCGCTTCGCGCATTGCTTGGAGG
>CAZXLQ010000275.1:0-6924 GCA_964641945.1 uncultured Clostridia bacterium | reverse complement strand
AGTTTGGCGAGACGTACATTGCAGAGACCGGCGCCAATGCGTTCCTGAAGGCATCCGAGATCGAGCTCGACTCGAAGAAGAAGATCGACTACCTCGTCCAGGCCGGCGATGTCTATCGTTTCGGATATATGACGGACAAGGCGGTGTCGACCTACAAGATGGCTCTCGGAACCGATCCGAACAACCTCTCGGCCTATTACGGAATCGGCCTGGCCTGCATGGCCACGGCCGAGACCGAGGACGCTAAGCGACGCGAGATCTACCAAACGGCTGCTGACTACCTGAAGGTCTTCGCGGAGAAGGCGTCCGGTGATCCGCGGGCGACGGAGGTCAAGGGCCTGCTCGAGATTCTGGCCAAGGACTTCAAGATCAAGCCCCGGCCGATCAAGTAGCGTCGGTTTTCCGGACCCGAAACGGGCTCGAAACGCCACGGATCGTCCAGCGCGATTCGTGGCGTTTTCCACAGGGGTTCCTCGCGTTATCGCAAAGTGTTTGCGAGACTTGGGAGCCATGGCCGCATCCTTGACACCTTCACCCTCTGGCCGTACAGTACGAGTCGTTCCTCGTCTTACCAATCTCAGGAGATCTCGTTGATGTCAGCGAAACTCGGGGAGACCCTTCTCAGGGAAAATCTCATCACCCCGCAGCAGCTGAAGGATGCTCTCGATTATCAGCGATCGAATGGAGGCCGGCTCGGCTCCACGCTGGTGAAACTTGAGATCCTCAGCGACGAACAGATCACTGCGGTGCTCAGCCGTCAGTACGGCGTGCCGTCGGTGAATCTCGATCTGTTCGAGGTCGACGAGACCGCTATCAAGCTGATTCAACAGGACGTTGCGAAGAAGTACATGGTTCTTCCGCTGTCCCGGGTCGGTCCGACGTTGACTCTCGCCATGGTCGATCCGACGAATGTGCTCGCGATCGACGACATCAAGTTCATGACGGGGCTGCAGGTCGAGCCGGTGATCGTGTCCGAGATCGCGCTCGCCGAGGCGATCGAGCGTTACTACGGAATGACCCGCGAGCTGGAGCTCGCGAAGTTTCTGGACGAGATGTCATCGAGCGTCGGTTCCTCGTCCGAGCCGGTGCAGCAGGCGAAATCCAACGGATACGACAATCTCGGATTCACGCTCGACGATCAGGACCTCGAGCTGCTTCAGGAAACCGAGGAAATCGACCTCGAGAACGTCGAGCGGATGGCGGAGGACGCCCCGGTCGTCAAGCTCGTGAACGTCATCCTGGTCGACGCGCTTCGCCGTGGTGCCTCTGACATCCACGTCGAGCCGTACGAGAAGGAGTTCCGCATCCGGTTCCGTCTGGACGGCATTCTCTACAACATCATGAATCCGCCATTGAAGATGCGCGATGCCTTGACGTCGCGCATGAAGATCATGGCGAAGCTCGACATTGCGGAGAAACGGCTTCCGCAGGATGGACGCATCAAGATTCGCGTTCGACTCGACGGCCGAGGAAGAGAGCTCGATTTCCGTGTGTCCACGCTGCCGACGATCTTCGGCGAGAAGATCGTGCTTCGGCTGCTCGACAAGGACAAACTCCAGCTCGACATGACGAAGCTCGGTTTCGAGGAGTTCTCGCTCGAGCGGTTCAAGCGGAACATCAACAAGCCGTACGGAATGGTGCTCGTTACGGGCCCGACGGGTTCCGGAAAGACTTCGACGCTCTACTCGGCGCTGCAGGCTCTCAACACTCCTGAAACCAACATCATCACGGCGGAGGATCCCGTCGAGTTCAACCTCACCGGCATCAACCAGGTGCAGATGAAGGAGCAGATCGGCCTCAACTTCGCGGCCGCGCTCAGATCCTTCCTGCGGCAGGACCCGAATATCGTTCTCGTCGGCGAGATCCGTGACTTCGAGACGGCCGAGATCGCCGTCAAGGCGGCGCTGACGGGCCACCTCGTGCTCTCCACGCTTCACACCAACGACGCTCCTTCGACGATCAGTCGGTTGATGAACATGGGGATCGAGCCATTCCTCGTGGCCACCTCGGTGAACCTGATTCAGGCTCAGCGCCTTGTCCGCCGGATCTGCAAGGACTGCAAGGTCGAGATCAAGCTTCCCAAGGAAGCACTGATCGACGTCGGATTCACGGCTTCGGAAGTCGCCGAACTCCGGACCTTCAAGGGGCAGGGATGTACGGCCTGCAATGGCACCGGTTACAAGGGCCGCGTCGGCCTCTACGAGGTCATGGAGATCACGGACGAGCTTCGTGAGCTGATACTCGTTGGCGCATCGGCGCTCGAGCTTCGCAAGAAGGCGATCGAGGAGGGAATGCTGACACTGCGGTCCAGCGGCCTCGAAAAGATTCGCCTTGGAACGACGACGATCGAAGAGATCGTCCGCGAAACGGTCAAATAGACGACGATACGGCCGGTAAACCGGTCGCCCCTCGGGTAGCGCCCCAGATTCTCTTGCACGACGAGTTTCCGTTCCCGCCCTCGCGGGCGTGGGCGGGCATCATGCCGACTCATGGCGTGACGAACCGGGAGATCCACGATGTCAGACATCACACTGAGCGAATTGCTGAAGAAGATGATCGAGCTTGGCGGCTCCGACCTCCATATCACCACGAATTCGCCGCCTCAGGTGCGTGTCGACGGTATCCTCCGCGCCCTCGATTACCCTGAGCTCACGCCGGCGGAAACTAAGCAGCTTGCCTACTCGGTCCTCACCGATGCCCAGAAGCATCGCTTCGAAGAGACGCTCGAGCTCGATTTCTCGTTCGGTATCAAGGGACTGTCCAGATTCCGGGCGAATATCTTCAATCAGCGCGGCGCCGTTGGCGCGGTGTTTCGATCGATTCCATACGAGATCCGGTCGTTCGACCAGCTCGGATTGCCTGGTGTGGTCGAGGGACTCTGCGCCAAGCCGCGCGGGCTCATACTCGTGACCGGCCCGACCGGGTCCGGCAAGTCGACGACCCTTGCGGCCATGGTCGACAAGGTCAACCGTGATCGCCACGAGCACATCATCACGATCGAGGATCCGATCGAATACCTACACCCTCACAAGAACTGCCTCGTCAATCAGCGTGAGGTCCACTCGGACACTCACAGCTTCTCGAACGCGCTGCGCGCCGCCCTTCGTCAGGACCCGGACGTGGTGCTCATCGGCGAGCTTCGCGACCTCGACACGACCGAGACCGCGCTGCGAATTGCCGAAACCGGTCACCTGACGTTCGGGACGCTCCACACGAACAGCGCCTATTCTACGATCAACCGCGTTATCGACATCTTCCCCGCGCACCAGCAATCGCAGATCCGGGCGCAGTTGTCGCTCGTACTCGAAGGCATCCTGTGCCAATCGCTGCTTCCGAGGGCCAACGGCACCGGACGATGCATGGCGATGGAGGTGCTGGTTCCCAACCCTGCCATCCGCAATCTGATCCGTGAAGACAAAGTTCACCAGATCTACTCGATGATGCAGACCGGACAGGAGAAGTTCGGCATGCAGACTTTCAATCAGGCTCTTGCGACGCTCTTCTTCAAGAAGCTGATCACACTCGAGCTTGCGCTCCAGCGCTCGTCGAATCCCGACGAGCTCCAGGAGCTAATCAACCGTGGCGCTGGAATTGTCGAGGGTGGAGGAATGCGACGCCCCGGCATGCCCCCGCGCCCAGCCGGTCCGGTGCCCCCCGGAGCCAGGCCGCCAGTCGGCGGACGACCCGTTCGATAAACGGCTGAATGCCACACTGACAGGAGTTCGAGGGTATGCCTACCTACGTTTTCAAGGGCCGGAACCGTTTCAACGAGATAGTCGCCGGCGAGCGCGTCGCGCCTGACCGGGCGGCACTCGAGTCGGCGCTCCGACGCGAACAGGTCATCCTGACGAGTGCGAAGGAGAAGGGGAAAGGGCTCGACTTCCAGCTCGGCAAGCGCGAAAAGGTCAAGACGAAGGAACTCGCGATCTTCACGCGGCAGTTCTCGGTCATGCTTGATGCCGGTCTCCCGCTCGTCCAGTGCCTCGATATTCTCGGACAGCAGCAGGACAATCCGTATTTCGCGAAGGTGATCAACCGCACGCGCGAGGATGTCGAGGCGGGATCGACCCTTGCCGACGCCATGTCCAGGCATCCGAAGGTCTTCGAACAGCTCTTCGTGAACATGGTCGAGGCCGGAGAGACAGGCGGTATCCTCGACATCATCCTTCAACGACTCTCGACGTTTCTCGAGAAAATCGTCAAGTTGAAGTCAGACGTCAAATCCGCTCTGGTTTATCCGGTGGCGGTCATCGGTATCTCGATCATCGTCATCTCGGTGATCATGATTTTTGTCATCCCGTCGTTCAAGAGCATCTTCGAGTCGCTTGTCGGACCGGGCGAACGGCTTCCCTGGTTGACGGAGATGGTCGTCGATCTCAGCTCGTTCATGGCGAACTTCTGGTGGTTGATAGCCATCGTCCTGGGACTGGCTTTCTGGGGTATTCGGACCTACTACAAGACCCCGAAAGGAAAGAAGGTCCTTGACGGCATCTCTCTCAAGATCCCGATCATCGGTGAGATCCTGCGAAAGATTGCGATTTCGAGATTCTCGCGCACGCTCGGCACGCTGCTGTCGTCGGGCGTTCCGATTCTCGAGTCGCTGGATATCACGGCGCGAACCTCCGGTAACGTCGTGGTCGAGGAGGCCATCCTCAACGTCCGCGTCGCAATCGAGCAGGGCGAAACTTTCCTCGAACCGCTCAAGCAGGCAAAGATCTTTCCGCCGATGGTCTGCCAGATGATCGGTATCGGCGAACAGACCGGCGCGCTCGATGCCATGTTGAGCAAGATCGCCGATTTCTACGAGCAGGAGGTGGATGCCGCCATCGCCAACCTCCTCGCCATGCTCGAACCGGCAATGATCATGTTCCTCGGTGTGACGATTGGCACGATCGTCATTGCGATGTATCTGCCGCTCTTCTCGCTGATCGCGAAACTCGCAAACCAGGGAAGGAAGTAGCCGGCTCCGGGCGCGCGACGCGTCAGGTTGTAGCAGACGGGGGGAGCCTTCTTCGGCTCCCCTCGTCCTTTTGGCGGACATCGAAAACCGATGGATCTGATCCGACGACGACTCGTCTGGCTCGTGGTTGCGAGGGCTGCCATTCTCGGCGCGCTCGTCCTCCTGACGCTGTTGCTCGGCCGGACTTCGCCCTACGTGTGGCCGGTTTCCCTGCTGGCGGTCATTGTGTCCGGCTTCTCGATCGTATATGCGGTAGCGCTTCGAGTCGCCGTTCCGCCGCGCGTCGTCATTCCGATTCAGCTCGGCAACGACGTACTGCTCGTCACGTGGCTCGTTTATCGAACGGGCGACCTCGAGTCTCCGTTCCTCGCGCTGTACCTCATCGTCATCTTCGCGGCGAGTCTTCTATCCTCGAGAATCGGTGTTTTTGCCATCACGATTTTCACGATCGTCATGGGCTCAACCGTTGGCGCGGCGATCCTGTCCGGCGTCGTGGCCCGCGCCGACGGTACCTACTATTCGGAAGAAGCTTTGCCCGTCCTGCAATTGAGCTTCGCCTACACGATCGTCGCGACGATTGCAGTCGCCGTGCTATCGACCCACCTGGCCGATCGGCAGCGTCGAAGCGACACGGAACTTGCAAGAACCGTCCGGAGTCTCGCCGACCTGCGCGCCTTCAACGAGCGGGTGATCGAGTCGATGCGAAGTGGCCTCATCACTGCCGGACTCGACGGAGTCATCGCCTCGACGAACAAGGCTGCCGAGGAGATTACCGGAAGGGCGAAGACCGAGCTCGTAGGCAGGCCACTATCCGAACTGTTTGGCGAGCTCCCGATGACCGTGCTGGCGAGTCACCCGGACGACCACAAGATTCCGGTATTGCGGTCGGAAGTTGCCTTCGTTCGTCAGGACGGTGCTGAAGTTCATGTCGGCTATAACGTCACTCCCCTGACGTCCGAGGATGGCGTTGAGCGCGGCGTGGTACTTATCTTTCAGGATCTGACCGAGATCTTCGAGCTCGAGCGTGAAGTGCGCCGGCGAGAGAAACTTGCCGCTCTCGGCACGATGGCTGCAGGTCTGGCCCACGAGATCCGCAATCCCCTCGCCTCTATGCGGGGATCGGTCCAGGTCCTCGCGTCGGAGCTTCCGCTCGACGAAGGTCAGGCCCGACTCATGAACATCATTCAGCGCGAGTCGGATCGCTTGAACCGCACGGTAACGGAATTCCTGGCCTACGCTCGCCCGGCGCCCTTCCGGCCGATGGCGTTCGACCTCAGGCAGTCACTCGTCGAGGCGGTCACGCTCCTGCGAAACAGCCCTGAAGTTGGTCCGCGGCACGCGATCGCCGAGCGTTATCCGGATCACGAAGCGCCTTTCATCGGTGACGCAAGTCAGATCCGGCAGATCTTCTGGAATCTCGCGCGCAACGGCCTGAAGGCAATGCCCGAGGGTGGGACCCTGACAGTCCGGCTGGACGAAGTTTCGCCTGAATCGTATCGACTGTCGGTCGAGGACGTCGGCGTTGGAATGGACGAGTCCCAGGTCGCCCGACTCTTCGAGCCGTTTTCTGCCTCGGAACCTGGCGGAACGGGACTCGGGATGGCGATCGTCTACCAGCTGGTGAACGAACACGGAGGTCGGATCTCGGTCGACAGCTCGAAGGGACGTGGCACACGCGTGGACGTCTTTCTACCGAAGCGCCGGGGTGCCCGGGACCTGGAAATCGCTGAATCCAGGTCGCCCGCTGCGGCACCCTCCTCGAACTAGTCCACCGATTCACAGTGGCTCCGCCAGAAATCGACGCAGTGGATCGCTGAAGGCTTGATACCTGCGAGATGTAGCAACGATCGACATCGCGACCAACCTGCAGGATTCCGGCCCATCGTCGAAGGCGCTCTTAGTCTGCCGAGCGGTCGAGTGGAGCTTGGCCTACCGAGTCGACCGCGGTGCGGTCGAGTGGAGCT
>CAZXLQ010000274.1:0-6934 GCA_964641945.1 uncultured Clostridia bacterium | reverse complement strand
GTCGCGCGCCTCGTCCGCCGTGACGTAAACGCCCGTGAGTTCCCGCAATAACCGTTGGTCGGAATCCTCGCGGTTGAGTCTCACAATCACGTATTCGAGTGGCGTTGGAATCGGCATGACGTCCTCCTTTGCGAATCGTCGGCGCGTCACCCTCGCATTCGGGGACGTCACGGCCGAGCCTCCGCATTTCGGCTTAGAGACTAGAACTGCACGCATCATTAGTCCAATACATAGTACTAATAGCTATAATGCGCCCTGCTAATGATTCGAACAGCCGGAGGCGCTTGCAATGGAGATGTCCCAGATGCGCACGTTTCACACGGTGGCCGAGACGCTCAACTTCACGCGGGCGGCCGAGCGCCTCCACATCAATCAGTCCGCGGTCAGCCACCAGATCAAGGCGCTCGAGACGGAGCTTGGAGAGCCGCTCTTCATTCGCGCGAAGCGTGGCGTCACGCTCTCGCACGCCGGCAGGATCGCGCTCGAATACGTGAAGCGCATCCTCGCCGAGTCCGAAGCCCTGCGCGAACGGCTTGCCGGCGCCGAAGCCCAGCTTCGAGGGCCCGTCCGTGCGGCCGCCGCAACTCAGGCCTTCGTTCACCTGTTCGCGCCGCTTTTCGAGTCGTTCATGAGGCAATACCCGTCGATCGAGCTGACGTTTCGAACGACAGTCTCGACCGAGCAGACGATAGCCGACATTCTGAGCGGCGCCGCGGACGTGGGCTTTGCGTCGATGGCGGTTTATTCGCCGGGTCTGAGGGTAACGCCGCTCTTCGAGGATGAGCTCGTGCTGGCAGTTGGCCTCGGGCACCGGCTCGCCGGGCACCACGCGGTCGCGGTCGACGACATCGAACGCGAGCGGCTGATTCTCTTCGAGCGCGGGGCGTCGATCAGGCGAGCTACCGACGAGTTCTTCAACCGCGTCGGCATCCAGCCGACGCTGGCGCTCGAATCGAACGACACATACTTCATCAAGCTCATGGTCGAGCACGGAATGGGTGTGGCACTGTTGCCGGCGTGGGCGGTGAAGGACGACGTCGCGGCGGGAAAAATCGCTTCGACTCGCGTCGCCGGCCATCGGATCCAGCGCTCGGTCGCGATGGTGTCGCTCGGGCAGTTCCAGCCGTCTGCTACGCGGGCGTTCCTCGAGTACATCCTTGCGGAGAAAACCGCGCTGCAGCTGATGGCGACCTGAACCCCGCTGATCGATGAGCATGCAGACTGCGTCCGCCGCCACCACAATGTGCGCTCGGTGAGGCCGGCCGCTCACTACGTTCGCGGTACTGGGTCGGCCTGCGGCCGACGGGGAGCGCTCTCCCCACCGCACGGTCGGTTGCGTCCGGCACCTTCTCACCGCCTGTGGGCCCGCAAAGGGCTTCGAATCTCGATCCTCCCGTGGGTATCGTTGGTCCGACCATCCCATCTCCCTGGACAGAGGAAACCCGATGGCCCACGACATGCCGCTGCTCACTGACCTGCTGGTCATTCTCGTCTCGGCCATCCCCATTGCTTACGTCTTTCAGCGACTGCGACAGCCCGTGATCGTCGGGTTCATGATCACGGGAATCCTGATCGGCCCTTACGGCCTCGGGTTCATCCGCCGGCTCGACGACATCGAAGTGCTGGCCGAGATCGGAGTCGTCCTTCTCCTCTTCACGATCGGCCTCGAGTTCTCGATGCGCCGCATCATCGACCTCAAGCGGTTCGTCAGCGTCGGCGGCAGCGCCCAGGTGGCGGCCACGGTAGTCGCCACCGCCGCCATCACCGCCGCGCTCGGGCTCCCGCTGAACCAGGCCATCTTCATCGGGTTCCTCATCGCTCTCTCGAGCACGGCCATCGTGCTGAAGACCTATATGGATCGCGCCGAGGTCGACTCTCCGCACGGCCGGGCAAGCGTGGGAATACTGCTGCTGCAGGATCTCGTCATCGTCCCGATGATGCTGCTCGTGCCGATCCTGAGCGGAAAGGAAGGCGCGTCGGTCGGGCGCATCGCATTGACACTCGCGACCGCGGCGGCTGCGGTCGCGATCATCGTCTTCACGGCGCGTACGCTGGTTCCGTACCTGCTGTCGCACGTCGTTCGTCTGCGCAGCCCGGAGGTCTTCGTAATCTTCGTCGTCGTCATATGCCTCGGGACGTCGCTGCTCACCGCGCACTTCGGGCTATCGCTGGCCCTTGGCGCGTTCATCGCCGGCATCGTGCTCTCGGAATCCGAATACAGCCACCAGATCGTCGCCGACATACTCCCGTTCCGCGACGTCTTCAACAGCATCTTCTTCATTTCGATCGGAATGCTGCTTTCACTCTCCGCGCTCGCCGAGAATTTCGGTGTCGTCATCGGAACAGTAGTTGCGCTTACGATCGGAAAGGCACTCATCGTCGTCGGCGTAGTCCGGGCCATGGGTCTTTCGTTGCGGGTAGCGACGCTGACGGGCCTGGGACTGGCCCAGATCGGGGAGTTTTCGTTCATCCTCGCCAAACAGGGCGTCGAAGAGCAGCTGCTCGGAGTCGCCGGCTACCAGGTATTCCTCGGCGCCGCGATCATCTCCATGATTGCGACGCCTTTCCTGATCAAGGCGGCACCGCGCCTGGCCTTCCTCGTACAGTCGGTCGAGCCCGAGACGTCTATTGTCACGAACGTCGGCGAGAAGGTCCGCGATCACGTCGTCATCATCGGATTTGGCCTGAACGGTCGAAACGTCGCGAAGGTACTGCGCGCGTCGGGCATCGCCTATCGCATCATCGAGCTCAATGCCGAAGCGGTACGCGAAGCCAGGGCGGAGGGGGAACCGATCTCGTACGGCGACTCCACGCGTCGCGAGGTGCTGCACCAGGCCGGTGTCGAGCGCGCGCGCGTCCTCGTCATAGCCATCTCAGATCCGACAGCCAGCCGACACATCGTGAACCTCGCGCGACAGATGCACCCCGGACTGCGCATCGTGATCCGTACGCGTTACATGTCGGAGCTAGACGACCTATACAGACTCGGCGCCGATCAGGTCATTCCGGAGGAGTTCGAGACGAGCCTCGAAATCTTCGCGCGCGTGCTCGAGGAATACGGCATCCCGAGGATCAAGATCCGGCGGCAGAAGGACGTGTTCCGGCGCGAGGGATATCGCGCGCTGCGATCGGCTTCGACGCCCGCCACCGACCTCGGCAGCCTGACCGAGATCCTCGAGGCGACGGTGACAGAGACGCTGACGATCGATGCGGCTTCGCCCGCAGTGCACATGAGCATCGGTGAGCTGAACGTGCGCAAGCGAACCGGCGCGACCGTGATCGCAGTCAGCCGTGACCGTGAGACCGAGGTGAATCCCGCTCCGACGTTCCGGTTCGCGATCGGAGA
Source organism: uncultured Clostridia bacterium (assembly GCA_964641945.1). Taxonomy (GTDB): domain Bacteria; phylum Acidobacteriota; class Blastocatellia; order UBA7656; family JADIYM01; genus JADIYM01. Next base: position 3,588 of record CAZXLQ010000274.1, on the reverse strand, counting down.
TGCGCTCGTACTGCTCGGCAGCCCGGCAGACATCGATGCGGCAATAGAGATCCTCGTCGGTCGCGACGAGCCCGAGCTGTCGCAAAACTCCCGCAATCAGAACTTTTCCCGTGACGAGCCGTAAATCCCCGGTGCGCCTCACGGCGCTTCCACCAACACATCAGGAGACGATTCCGGAATGCGATACCTCGCGATTCTCCTCGCGGTTCTGACGCTGCTCTCGCCACTCGGCGCGCCCGTCAACGCCGAGCCCGTCCAGTCCGATGCCGGCCTTGCCCGACTGCTGCGCTACCCCGACGTCAGCGCGACGCAGATCACCTTCGTCTACGGCGGCGACATCTGGGTCGTCGAATCGGCCGGCGGGCTTGCCCGGCGTCTCACGTCCAGTCCCGGCGAAGAGCTGTTCCCCAAGTTCTCGCCCGACGGACGGTGGATCGCCTTCACGGGCCAGTATTCCGGAACACGCCAGGTGTACGTCGTCGGAGTCGACGGCGGAGCGCCTCGCCAGCTCACGTTCTACAACGACGTCGGTGTCGTTCCTCCCCGGGGAGGCGTGGACAACCAGGTGCTCGACTGGTCGCCCGACGGCAAGAGCATCCTCTTCAACGCCCACCGGATTCCGTATTCCGACCGAATGGCGCGTCCGTACGTCGTCCCGGTCGACGGCGGGATGGAGACGCCGCTGGTCGTGCCCGAGGGCGGCAACGGCATGTTCTCGCCGGATGGAACGAAGTACGTATACACGCCGGTAGACCGCGAATTCCGCACGTGGAAGCGCTACCGCGGTGGCCGCAACCAGGACATCTGGATCTTCGACCTGAAGAACATCACGGCCGAGCCGCTGCTCGAAGGTCCCAGCCAGGACATGAACCCGTGCTGGATTGGCGACACGGTCTATGTGACGTCGGATCGCGAGGCTTCCAAGCTGCACAATCTGTATGCCGTCGATCTCGCCACGAAACAGCCGAAGAAGGTCACGAACCACATGGACTACGACGTGCTCTGGGCGAGCGCCGGCCCGAATGCGGTCGTCTACGAATGCGGCGGATACATCCACCGGTTCGACACCGCGAAGGGCAAATCGGAGCGGGTGCCGATCCGCGTCGCCGGCGACTTCCCGCAGTCGATGCCGCACGTCGTAAACGTCAAGGACAACATCGAGTCGTTCGACATCTCGCCGAGCGGTGTTCGCGCGGTCTTCGGCGCGCGCGGCGACGTGTTCACCGTGCCCGCGAAAGAGGGCGAGCCGCGCAACCTCACCAACTCGCCGGGTGTGCGCGAACATTCGGTCGCGTGGTCGCCCGATGGCAAGTGGATCGCCTACCAGAGCGACCGCACGGGCGAATACGAATGGTACGTGCGCCCGCAGGACGGCTCGGGCGAGGAGCGCCGCGTGACGACGGGAACGAACGTCTGGATGTTCAACGGAACGTGGTCACCCGACAGCAAGAAGCTGCTTTTCGGCGACAAGAACAATCGACTTCGCTACGTCGACGTCGAGACCGGCAAGGTCACCGAAATCGCCACGAGCACGCTCAACGACCTCAACACGTATTCGTGGTCTCCCGACAGCAAGTGGGTCGCGTATTCGAAGGTCCACGAATCCGACTTCTCGACGCTCTGGGTCTATTCGCTTGCCGACGGCAAGACGACGCAACTCACGTCGGGAATGACGAACGACGACAATCCGGTTTTCGATCCGAAGGGCCGGTACCTGTATTTCACCTCGAATCGCGACTTCAACCTGACGTTCAGCGGCATCGAGTTCAACTACCTCTACACGAATCCGACGCGCGTGTACGTGGCCGTGCTGGCGAAGGACGGCCCAGCGCTGTTCCTCCCGCAGAGCGACGAGGAAAAGCCGAAGGACGCGAAACCGGCCGACAAGCCGAACGCGACGCCTCCGGCAGCTACTCCGTCGCCCGCTCCCTCGCCCGACACCGCGGCCAAGCCGGCCGATGCAGCGGCGAAGCCCGTCGACGGCGCGGCCAAGCCCGCCGACGCTAAGCCAGAGGTCGTCGTGAAGATCGACGCCGACGGCTTCGAGAACCGGGTGCGTGCCATTCCGGCGCCGCCCGGGAACTATGGCGGCCTGATCCCGACCAACGACGGCATCGCGTACCTCGCTTTTGGCCAGAATGGTCCGCCGCGGCTCGAGTTCTACAACATCGATGCGAAGGAGAAGCAGACGATCCTGGAAGGGATCGGCGGCTATGCGGTCTCTGCCGATGGCAAGAGCGTGTTGTTCACGCGCAACGGCGGCTTCGGCATCCTGCCGCTGCGTCCGGGCGGCAAGCCCACGGACGGCGCGATAGGCGTCGACAAGCTCGCGATGCGGATCGATCCGAAGGTCGAGTGGATGCAGATGTACGTCGACGTGTGGCGGATCACGCGTGACTGGTTCTACGACCCGGGCATGCACGGGCTCGACTGGAGGGGGATCCGGGCCAAATACGAGGTGCTCATTCCCCACGTCACGACGCGTGACGATTTCAACGCGGTCCTCGGGCAGCTCGCCGGCGAATTGAACGCGGGGCACGCCTACGTTCAGGGCGGCAACGACTCGATGGTCGATCGCGTCGATACCGGGCTGCTCGGCGCGGACATCGTTGCCGATCCGTCGGGCTACTTCAAGATCGCGAAGATCTTCCCGGGAGAGAACTGGCAGGAGGATTTCCGGTCGCCGCTGACGGAACCGGGCGTGAAAATCGCGACGGGAGACTACATCCTCTCTGTCGATGGCCGGGCGACGAAGGAGGTCCGGAACTTCTACGAGCTGATGGAAGGGAAGGCGAATCGCGTCGTCACGCTGCGCGTCAACAGCAAGCCCGAGCTGGCCGGCTCGCGCGAGGAGCGCATCCGTCCCATTCGCAAGGAGACGAACATCCGTTACCTCGACTGGGTGCAGGGCCGGCGCGCCGAGGTTACCCGGCTTTCGGGCGGCCGCATCGGCTTCATCCACCTGCCGAATACGGCCGTCGAGGGCAATCGCGAGCTGTTCAAGACCTTCGCTCCGCAGGTGCGCAAGGACGCGCTCATCTTCGACGCCCGCTACAACGGCGGCGGTTTCATCCCGGAGCGAATGATCGAGCTGGTCGGCCGGAAGGTGCTCAACTTCTGGGTCGAGCGCGGGCACGAACCGCAGCAGGTGCCGGGCTTTGCGCACGCGGGACCGAAGGCCGTGCTCATCAACGGCTATTCGGCTTCGGGCGGTGATGCGTTCCCGTACTACTTCCGGAAGCTCGGCCTCGGGCCGCTCATCGGGATGAGGACGTGGGGCGGGCTGATCGGCATCTCGGGCAATCCGTCTATGGTCGACGGCGGCAACATCACGGCGCCGCGCTTCAGGTTCCTCGACGTGGACGGGAAGTGGGCTGTCGAAGGTGAAGGCGTATCGCCGGACATCGAGGTCTTCGACCGCCCGGACCTGGTGGCGAAGGGTCAGGATCCGACGCTCGAGCGGGCGGTGCAGGTCCTGCTCGCCGAGCTGCAGAAGAACGGCGCGCCGAAGCGGCCGAAGGTGCCGCCGGTGCCGAGCGGGCGGTAGGAGTCCGGCGGTTTCGTCTTCTCAACTCTGCGCCTTTGCGA
>CAZXLQ010000273.1:0-6952 GCA_964641945.1 uncultured Clostridia bacterium | reverse complement strand
GCTCGCCCGCGCGCGACCCACGGCTATTTTATCGACCGCTCCGCGGTCGCGGAACTGACGCTCCGCCGACGCCGACGTCGTCAGGTGTATTGCCTGCCAACTCGTCCCAATACATCAAAAGGGGCGCGGCTACGCCCTGCGGGAAACTACGCGCAGCCCTGGCCCGGAGAGACGCGGACAGATCCTACTGCCCGAAGCGGAAGCCAGCCTGCTTGACGGTCCTTCGGTAGTCGTCGCCGGTCAGGACGATCATCTTGCACATCTCGTGAAGCCGCGATCGCAGCCTCGCCCCGACCCGGTCCGTCAGCGTCTCGTCGTTCGGAGAGGCCTTCGTGTCGAGATAGTTCGACGTGAAGATGGTGACCTTCCGGTCGTTGTACCGCTTGTTGATGATGTGGGTCATCGTGTCCTTGACCCACTCGGTCGGCTTCGAGGCGCCGAGCTCGTCGAGTACGAGCACCTCCGCTTCATAGACAGGCGCGAGAATCTCCATCTCCGAGGTCTGCGTCTGGGTGTTCCAGCTCTCCTGGATTTCCTTGAGAAGGTCCCTGAAGTCATAGAAGAGGCATGGAATGTTCTTCTCGAGCAGCGCGTGGAGAATGGCAACCGACAGGTGCGTCTTTCCGATTCCACAGGTGCCCATGAAAAGAAGGCCGATGTCGAGATTCGGAACCTCGTTCGCAACTCGCCGGGAGAACATCGCCGCAGCTTCCTGGGAAGGATTCAGTGGGTAGTACGATTCGAAATCGCAGTCCTGGTACCGGCGCGGTATACGCGCCGACGCAACGAGAGAAGTGGAACGGCTGAGCGATCGGCACGAGCATCGCCGCACTTTCGCGTCGTCCATTTGTTCCCATCCGGAATCGCCGCAACGAGGACACGACTCAGCAACTCGGAGACCGATCTTTTTCTCTGGAACCATGGTGTTTCGAACCCGACCAGGAAGTCTGCACGGCGGATGGCATCGCGCCACGAACCGGCTGCGTCATGGGGAAGACATGCCAGCCTGTTCGCCGTATTCGGCTCACAGTCTGCGCATGACGTACGCAACCTCGCCCTTCCGCAACCCGCCACCCTTATAGCAGACGGTCATGACGCAGTGCAAGCATCTCGTTCATGACGACGCAAATCTTTTGTTTTCAATGATCATGAGGCTTGACACGCCCCGTGAACGGCCCGTCAAATGCGGCCGATGATGGAGCGCATTCGGGCCTATGTTCTTTTTGCGGTCTGGGGCGGACTCCTGGCCATCCTCGGGCCTTTCTGCATCGCGCTGACTGCGATCACCCGGATTCCCGAGTTCGTGACCATTCCAACGATGTGCACGATCAAACTGGGACTCCTGCTCGCCGGGGTTCGGTACACGATCGAAGGGCGAGATCGTGTGGATCCGAGAAAGACCTACGTCTATGTGTCGAATCATCAGAGCACGCTCGATCCTCCGATGATCTGGCTCGCGCTTGGGTCTCCGCGTCGCCGGATAGGCTATCTCTTCAAGTCGCAGGTCGAAAAAGTGCCCCTGCTCGCAACCGGAGCCAAGACCATCGGCATGATCGCCGTCGACCGATCGAACCGCGACCAGGCGGTCGAAAGCGTGCGCCGCGCAACGGAAAGCCTGAAGAAGGGCCAGTCGTTCGGTGTTTTTGCCGAGGGGACCCGAACGCGCACGGGGGACCTCCTGCCCTTGAAGAAGGGAGCGTTCCACATGGCGATCGGCGCAGGGGTTCCGATCGTTCCTGTCACGATCGACGGGGCCTTCGAGGCGATGCCTCCCGGCACGGTTCGCCTCCGTAGTGTGCCGATCCGGATCGTCATCCATCACCCGATCCCGACGACCGGCATGACCGAAGCCGATGTAGACGCGCTACTCGAACAGACGCGCGCGATCATGGCGTCCGAGCTCGAAAAGTCGTAGAAGCAGGCCTGACGGCGGCAACCCGTAGCCGCGCTCGTGCATCCATGGGGCGCCTCGACAAGTGTGCCGTATGCCTCGCGGACGCCGTCGAACCCCCGAATTGACAGCCTTTCCGCCCCGGCCTATAGTGGCCGAAGCAGTCGTGGACGATTCATTTACCGTCCAGTTCCGTGATAGATCGCATACCGATGATCCCGCCTCCTGCCACGGCCGTCCTCGCACGAGCGCTGGATGCCGGGCGGCAGCAGCACGTCGTAAAGGAGCCTTCGTTTTCCATGAACAGGAGCAAGTACGCAGTTTCCCTTCTCGCGGTCCTTGTATTGGCCTCGACCGCATTTGCCGCGACCCCGCAACGGAAGACCGGTGGCGGAGTCGACGAAAAGGCGACACCCGCAACCGAGATGAAAGCCGGCGGCAAGCCGCGGCTCTTCGTTGCGACATCGGCCGAAACGAACGAGACCTGGGCGAATCCAATCACCCGGCAGGCTCTCGAGAGCGCTCTGGTCAACAGCGGACGGTTCGAGGTCATTGCCGGCGCGCAGCGAGACAACCTGTTGAAGGAACAGGGGTTTGCCAATTCCGACGTCGTCAGCCCCAGCGATAGCGTCAAGGTTGGCCAGATGCTTGCCGCCAAGTACGTGGTATCGGGCACATGCCAGAGCGTCACCACGGATTCTACGAGTACCGGTGGGATTGGCGGCGCCGTCGGCGGGCGCTTTGGAATGGGAGGAAACAAGGAACTGAGCTCGAAGGTCGTTGCGAAGGTCCAGATACAGTTGCTGGACCTCGAAAAGGGCACGGTCGTCCTCTCTCGCGACTATGAAGAGAAGGGCGGCGAGAGCTCGATGGGAACGAAGTCCTCGACCAACAAGGAAGAAGCGGCCTACCGCGACATCATCTCGCGTGTCTCGGCGCGATTCGTTGCTGAGCTTGGTGACTCGGTACCGATCGAAGCGTTGGTCGTACTCGTCGAGGGTAACCGCGTTGCGCTCACGGCCGGTTCCGCGGCCGGAGTGAAACCTGGAATGCGATTCGAGGTGTTCGCGGAAGGCGAAGCCATCAAACACCCGGTGACTGGAAAGGTCCTCTCGCGCAAGACCTTCAAGTACGCGGTGCTGGTGGTCGAGTCGGTTGAAGAGGAACTTGCCTGGGCTTCGATCAAGCGCACGTTCGATGACGCGGGCACGGAAGACGCCGTTCCGAACCCGGGCCGAGTCTCGGCCGAGATGTCGGCACGCTCGATGGCCGGTATGGCCGGCGCCGGCGCCGGCGACGGCAAGAAGAAAAAGGACAAGCCGCAGGACTAGTGACGTCTGTCAGGCTCCACAAAGGTTCCGGAGTGTGAGGTCGAACGGCCACGCACTCCGGTTCACTTCGTCGCCCGCTCGACGCACTCCAAGGAGACCCTCGTGAAGACATCCATGATTCGAGCGATGCTTGCCATCGCAATCCTCGCGGTCATCACTGTGACGGCCCAGGCCGAGGTGAAGCGAAAGCGATACAGCTTCGAGTTGAATCCGAGATTGCGCGGTTCGTCGCTTCAGAAGGCACGCAACCAGGCGAAACTCGCATTCCTGCGTGACTATCTCGGGTCCAAGTTCTCTCCTGAGATCGTCAATCGATACGCCGAAGACATCGACATCGCCCTCACGCCGCCCGACCGGTTTCTGACTAAGTTCGACATCATTCAGGAAGACGAAGACTCTCGACCCGGCGAGGTCGTCCTGACTGTCGAGGGACAGATCGACCTGGCCGCAATGGTCGCGGCGCTCGTCCAGGGCGACGTGCTGTCGTTTGGCGACGACGCGCCAAAGATCATGCTCATGCCTAGCCCACGCTTCACGAGCGACACGCCGATCGAACCAGTTCGCGCGCTCATCTACAACGACGTGAAGCAGGCGGGACTGCGTCCGGTCGACTACACGCAGATCAAGGAAAACGTCTCGGTCCAGATCACCAAGGGCGGACAGCTCGCGCCGAATTCGATCAAGATCCTGGCGCGGCAGGCACAGATCTACAATGCCGACTTCCTGATCTATGTCGACATCGACCCACAGGTGAAGCCGTACAGTCAGGGCGGCTACATAGCCGATCCGGACCTGCTCTACACGATCGTAAGGCCGAATGCGAACGAGATCCTCGGCGAAGGCGTCATCACCGCACGCGGAAGCGGATCGTCGCCGAAACTCGCTTACAACAAGGCCATCGACGAAATCGCGCCGGTCCTCTCGTCCGACATGGTCGGCCACCTGTACGAGTCCATCTACTCGCAGAGCGACGTCATCACCGATACGGTGCAGCTCAAGAACCAGATCGAGTTGACTATTGACGAAGGCAAGCCCGAGCAGATTCAGGCCATTCTGGACAAGCTGCGTGGAATGGGCGCCAACGTCGACCTCGCAGTCGGCAGCGGCAGTGGAATGGTGAGCCGATTCAACCTCGAGATCGCCATGGACGACATGCAGCTCTACGAGATGTTCAACGGGATGCGACTTTCGGCCGGCGGTCGCGAGTTCAAGACGCCGGTGGTTTTCTACGCCGAGAACCGCGTCGAGATAGAAGTCGTGCCGATTGCCGGGGTCTCTCGCAAGGCTGCGGCACCGCGTCCGAAGGCGCGTCCGAACGGCGGACTCGCCAGCAGCAAGGGCGGTTATGGCGGCGGTCGCGGCTCGTCGGGTGGCACCGGCGGAACGCAGCTTGCCGCGAAGGCCAAGATCACGCTGCAGCTGAAGCGGGCGAAATTCAGTCCCAACTAGTCGAAACGGTTGGTCCGATCGGACCATTCTCGACAACTTCCGATGATGGAGAGGCGCGAAGGGCACGCCCGTCGCGCCTCTCTCACGTTTACCCGGACACGGGTTCTGGCCTACACTCACGCCACTCGCTACCGATTTCTCCACGGAGTTGACGATATCTCGATGAAACGCTGTTCGGCCTGCGCGACGGAATATCCCGATACCTTCAGGGTTTGCCCCAAGGACGGGTCCAAGCTCGACGACGAGACCGTGCTGGTCGCGGCGCCAACCCTCCCCGAGGTCGGTGAGACGGCTCCCGTCTCTGCCGATTTCCTGGTGGCACATCGCTCCGTTGATCGGATCGGGTCGACGATTGCCGGACGATTCCGAATCGAGACAAAGCTGGGCGAAGGCGGTATGGGCGCCGTCTACAAAGCCGAGCACATCAAGATGAATCGGCCTTGCGCCATCAAGATCCTGTCCGCATCGGCGCTCAACGATCCCGAGGCACTTCCCAGGTTCACGCGCGAAGCGCAGATGTCGAGCCGTATCGATCATCCGCACGCCGTTACGATTTACGACTACGGCGAGTCGGAGGACGGCCTCGTCTATCTCGCGATGGAGTACATCGAGGGCCAGACGCTGACGAAGGTTCTCGAAGCCGACGGAATGTTTCCACTCGAGCGTGTCATCGCCGTTGTGAAGCAGATCGGGGATGCGCTCGACGCCGCGCACGCGCTCGGAATCGTGCACCGTGATCTCAAGCCCGACAACATAATGTTGACGCGGAAGGGCTCGGGCGCCGACTTCGTGAAGGTGTTGGACTTCGGCATCGCGAAGATGGCCGAGAGCGAAGACAAGCGAAACGACCTCACACAGGCCGGACTCATCATCGGGACACCTTTCTACATGTCGCCGGAGCAGGTCTCGGGCGAGAAACTCGACGCGCGGTCGGATGTCTACAGTTTCGCGCTCATCGTTTACGAGATGCTCGCCGGCGCGTTGCCCTTCGAAGGTCAGAACACGCAGGCGGTGATGGTGTCGCGTCTCGTGACGGCGCCAAAGCCGATTCGCTGGATCAACCCGAATATCTCGCCGCTCATTGATTCCGCCGTAATGCGTGCTCTCGAGCGCGACCGTAACCTCCGCACTCCGACGGCCGGTCAGTTCGTTCGCGACCTCGTTGACGCGTTCGAGGGCCGCGTTCCGACTCAACCCGGAGGCATGCAGGCCGTCGGTGGGCCGATTACGGCACCGCAGCCGAAACCGGACACCGTGGCGGTCGCGGCGCCGCAGGTCCCGGTTCCGCCGGCAGCTCCGTTCGGACAGGCGGTCCCCCCGACGGACGCCCATCAGCCGCCCGCGGGATACGCGCCGACGGCTGCCGAACCCGCGCCTTGGGGCGTGGCATCGCCGCCTCAGCCGGCCGGTTTCGGCCATCACAATCCGTCCGGGGGGTACGCTCAGCCGGCTCCAAAAAAGAGCGGCAAGGGAATCGGGATCATCCTCGGTGTTCTGGCGCTTCTCCTGCTCGTGGTCGGCGTGGGCGGTGTTGGTATTTTCGGGTACACGCAGGGATGGTTCAGCCGTGGAACGACGACTGCCGGACCGACGACCGGCCCGACGACCGGCCCGACGACCGGACCGACGACGGGTCCGTCGACCGGAACCACATCGGATCCTGCTACCAATGCCGAGGCGGACCGTCTCTTCGACGAAGGGTACAAACTTCAGGTCGCCGGAAAGGATGGCGACGCCATTGAGAAGTACGTCCAGGCCATCGCGAAGAATCCGAACCTCGTGAAGGCTCACCGCAACCTCGGTGCGGCTTATGTGAACACGGGACGCTTCCAGGACGCGGTCAAGTCGCTCGAAACGGCTCAGAAACTGGACTCGAAGCCCGACCCGCAGGTGTTGACCAATCTCGGGCTCGCCTATTTCAAGCTGAAGGACTACCAGAAGGCAGCCGAGTCGTTCGAGAAGGCGGCGTCACTTGGAGACGATGCCGAGGCATACGCCTATGCCGGGTTCGCCTACGACAACGCGGGCAATCCGTCGCTCGCCCGCGAAGCGTACACCAAGTTCCTTTCGAAGGATCCTGGCGGGGACCTGGCTCCGGTCGTGAAGGATGTGATGGCCGGCAAGTCAAAGGCGCCAACGGCCGAAGACTTCGCGATCTAGATCGCTGGTTGTCGTATCGGAACGGGCGCGGTGGCGCACGGGTCATTCGCAACGTCGAGTCTGCGATTTCAGGCACCGTCCGTGGGACGCTCGCTACCGCTCGCGGCTCGAGGAACGGGGA
>CAZXLQ010000272.1:0-6954 GCA_964641945.1 uncultured Clostridia bacterium | reverse complement strand
AGGAAGTCGACGCTCCTGTTGAGCAGCTTCACGTCGCCCGTAAAGTCCTGCACGACGAACGGCCGCGTGTCGAAGGCGACGATCGCGACGTTGTCGTCCGGTTTCACGAAGCTGCGCCCGAGGACGTACAGCGGCTCGATGACTTCTTCCTTCCGGATCCATCGATTGTCGATACGCCTGGAGTACTCGAGGATGACGACGAGCGTCATCGGGCCCTGTGTTGGTGCGAAGTTCGTGATCTCCTGCTTGACCCCGTCCTCGTAGACCTCGAAGTTCGCCTGCTTCATGTTCTGGAGGATGCCGCCTGACTTCTTCTCGTAGACGACGGTTTCGACGTTCACGACCGCGGTCGAAAGCGTGATCGCCCCCTCGAGCTCTTCCTTCGTCAGCGGTTTGACCGGAGGCGCTTCGGGTTCCTGCGGCTCGCCAGGCTTGGGCGCCTGGCCTTCGGGTCGCTCCTTGCGGGCCTTCTCGGGAGGTTTCCGGCCCGACTGAGCTTCGGCCGGCAACAGGGTTCCACCGAGAATCGCCGCACTGGCGACTGCGAGAACCACTCCGCGTGTGACTGGAACTGCGAAACGCATGTACCTGACCTCCTCCGTCAGTCTAGCAGTGGGGGGAAGGAGAGTGGACAGGAATGACAGGATTCGAAGAGGATTCACGGGATGTGTGTGGGGTATTCGGACGAGTACGACTTCGGTTACATGCGTTGCTTCAGCCCTAATGAGAATCCTGTGAATCCGCCGAAAATCCTGTCAATCCTGTCAACTCTTCTTCCCCATGTTCGCGACGATGTAATTGCGGATCTGCGCCGGAACCGCCGAGTCGCGCGACAGGCTGCGCAGTTCGTCCCTGGTCATCGTCGACACGAGCTGTAACGCGCGACCGGTCGGAGTATGTCGGTTTCGCACGATGGCGATGCGGATGTCGCGCCGAACGCTCCACCTGGCGTTCCGGGCAATCTGGTCGACCGTATGGGGAGGCGCCATCGGATCTCGAAGCGAGCGGGCGACCGTCGCCTCGGTAACGCGCGGATTGTTGAGCGCCGCCTCGACCACCCTGGCTTCCGGGTCGACGAGCAGTCGCAACAGGATCGCCTCCGATCCCGTCCGGCGTGCGAGCGACACGCGCGCCCCGAGCGGCACCTGCCTGACCTGGGCGAGCACCGCGCCTTCGGCAGCTGTTTTCACTTCGCGCGGAATCGCCGGAATCATCGACACCGCGACGAGGTCGAACAGATGGAGCTGAGACACGAACCGGAGCGACACCGACGCCGGCGTGGCCGGGTTGCGCAGCAGTGCGAGTCGAACGCGATAGGATCCGGAGCGTTTCAGGTCCGTTGCGACCTGCCGCAACAGGTCGACCGGCAGGTCGCGACGCGCGAGCAGCTGGAGCAGGTCGTCCTCGTCGAGGCCCGGGTTCGCCGCGAGCGCCCGCAGGACATCCTCCGAGCCGTCGTGGACCAGGTCGCGCAGCTCCTCGCCAGATCCGCGCACCGCCACGAGCATTCGTCGCGCGAGATCCTCGCGCGCGCCCGCAACGACGCCCTCGTCCGGTGTGTCGCTCATTTCGTCGCGTGGTCACCTATCGCATTGAAGAGCAGTGGCATCGTCGCGAGGCTCTGACCGCGGTACTGCGGACGGAAGGCGAACAGGATCACGTGACCTCGCCCTCGCTCGATGTCGACGATCGCCGGGCGTGAGGCGAGCTTCTCGGCCCCGAGCAGCCATCCTGACACGCGCAAACGGTCCGCCTCCGCAAACCGCGCGACGACGCGCACGCCTTTGTCGGAGATCACCTCGAATCCCGGCCCGTCCTCGAACCAGGCGATGGTACGCGGATTCACGCCCGCGGCGATCCGATGGTCGAGGTCGACCACGTCGAGGCCGACGATGGCGCCGGGACAGTAGAAGGTCGTCTGCGGCACGTCGGCGAGCACGTTGCGAACGGGCAGATCGAGCGCGTCGATTGCCCAGTTTGCCGAGCCGTTCACGCAGATGACCGTGCCTCCGTCGTCGACGAACTTCCCGAGTGCGTCGGCGCCTTCGCGTCCAAGTCCTCCGGTCAGCGCGGCGGGCGCGGTGTTCGCCAGCCGGCCGGCGGTCAGCTCCGCCGCGGAAATGTCGGCCACGACGATCGTGTCGAAGTCCCTGCGCAGGTCGCCCGTGCGAACGCGCGCGTCGTCTACTCGAGTCCACCCGACGCCGTATCGCGTAAAGCACCACCGGGTCCAGCCTTCATCCATCGGGGCCGTCGCGCCACGGTAGAGCCCGACCCGCGAAGCGCCGACGGCTTGCGGCGGCGGCTGAGTCGCCCCGGTCACCATCCAGGCCGATCCCGGCGGCATGGCGAACTCGGTATCCACCCGCACGGCCTCGAAACCCGAAAGCAAAGAGAGCGTGTGCGCGGTCACGTCGTACGGAGGAATCGGAGGTCCGCCCTCGAATTGGCGCAGGTCCGGATACGTCTGGCGCTCGAGTAGCGCCTTTGCGAATGCGCCGTACGGCTGGTGGAAGTTCACGACGGCGGTTCCCGCCGGATGCGACGTTCCGGCAACGACGAATGGAGCCGACGCGATTCGCACCTCGACGCCGCCCCGAACGAGCGCGTCGAGCAGCGTCGCGCGCGCCGAATCGCGCACTCGCCGGGAAGCGGCGGCACCCTTGTCGCCAAGGAACAGAACCGGCTCCGGCGGAATGATGAATGCATTCGGCTCGCCGGCGCGCGGCGTCACGGCTTCTCGCCCAACTCTCGCAAAACCCGCAACGAGCGCGTCGCGCTGACGCGCCGACGTCAGCAGGATCGCGTAGGTCGACGCCGTCATGTAGGCGACGATGTCTCGCAACCGCCACTCGCCGCCCGGCCACGGCGCCGGATAGTTGCCGCTGGCGCTCTTCGCCTCGTAGCCTCGTCCCGGGCGCAATCGCTCGGGCGCGATGACGATCGGCGTGGCAATTCTGGCCGAAGCCGTTTCCGTCAGGATCCGGATGCCCCCGTGGTAGTGCGAATACGCCCGCGCCGGCGTCCACGCGTCGAAGATCGCGTCCGTGACGACGCCACGCATCCCGGCGTTCGTCAGATGATGTGCGACCGCCTGGCCGATCATGTTGCCGCCGGCGACGATCTCGGGCGGCACGTTCGGTTCGATCGGGTCCAGGTACGGCGGCACGAAGAGCCGCGCGCCGGTCGCGCCCATCTGATGGACGTCGTTGACCACGTGCGGACGCCACACGTTGTGAACCCGATCGACGACGGCACGCGTCTCGGCCTGCGTGAACGCGTACCAATCGCGATTGTTGTCGTGACCGACGAAGTGGTGGTAGAGCTCGACGGGCTGTTCGCCTTCCCAGGCCGTGCCTATCGACGCGTCGTACCATGTCTTCACGATGTCGACGCCGTCCGGATTGAGCGACGGCACCAGCAGGACGACCGACTTGTCGAGGATCTCGCGCGTCGCCGCGCTGTCGTCGGTGGCCAGCCGGTGGGCCATGACCGTCGACGCGAGCGTGGCGCCTACTTCGCTCGAGTGGATGCCATAGGTGACGAGCACGACGGCCACCGCCTCGGCCTCGAGCGCGCGAGCCTCGGATTCGCTCGCGATCGTGCGAGGATCGGCGAGGCGCCGCTGTACCTCGCGGATCCGGTCCAGGCGCGCAAGGTTCGCGGGCGACGAGATCGTGGCGACTAGAATCGGCCTGCCAAGCGTCGTCGTCCCGATCGTCTCGAGTCGAACGCGGTCGCACGTTGCGGCAAGCCGCTCGAAGTAGCGCCCGATGGTCGCCCAGTCCGCGAGTTTCCTGTCGTCGCCCGGATCGAACCCGAGCACGTCCCTCGGCATTGGCGCCGACGCCTTGGCCGTTCCCTGCGCACTCGCAACGGGAGCGACGGCAAGAATCGCGATCAGCACGGCGAGCACCGCCCGTCTGAATGCGAGCGGGCCATGCAGACGGCTGGCAGAATCGAACATCTTCACTGCTTCCTTACCCTCCCCTACGCCACTCGCAGCGCCGCAACGGCCTTCGACGCGTCGTTGCCCCACGACGTTGAATACTCCCGGATCAACCGATCGGCCGGACACTCTCCTGCCTCGATGACTCGCTCGATGAGCGGGTCGAGGTAACGCAATTCCTCCGGAGCGACACGGCGCAAGCCATCCACCGCGAGCCGGACGACTTCGCGCGCGACATCAAGGACGCACACGCCCTCCGTCTCGGCTCCCAGCGCCCGGCGCGCGACGTCGCCCTGCAGTCTCGCAAAACCACCTCGGTCGAGGCTCGGCGCCAGACGCTCGGCCTCGGCGAGCGAGGACGAATCGTAGGTGATCCCCTTCCAGAGCGCCTCGCACGCAAGCAAGTCGTCGACGCCGCCGGCATCCGCGCTCCGCATCTCGACGTGCTGTTTCAGACGGGCGTCGGTGAAGATCGTCGTCAGATGGTCGGTGTAGTCCGCGAACCGGGGGCGCGTTCCGCTCACTCCCGACTCCAGGAATGCGTGGAACGACGTGCCTGCAAGATCGACGTATTCACCGTCGCGACGCACGAAGATCATCGGGACGTCGAGCGCGTAGTCGACGAACCCGTCGACCGTGAATCCGCCGATCGCGGCGGGCGAAACGCCCGACCGATCCGTATCGGTCTCGAGCCAGGCCGCGACGCGCCGCGACTTGAACCCGCTGAGGGCTCCGGACTCGAACGGCGAGTTCGCGAAGATGGCCGCCACGATAGGTCCCAGGCGGTTCCCGACCGTGAACTTCGCCGCGAGATCGGTCACGGATCCGTAGTCCAGGTTCACCTGGATGGCCGCCGTCCGGCACATCATGTCCCAGCCCCGACGTCCGTCGACCGACAGGTACGGCCGCATCACCGAGTAGCGGCGCTTCGAAATCCACCGCTGCTCGCCCGCCGTCCGGAAGGGGTCGAATCCGCAGCCGAGGAATGCCAGGCCGCGGTCCTCCGCAACTCCGTGCAGGTGTTCGAGAAACCGCCGCACGTCGTGCTCGGTTTCCGCGATGTTAGCCCGACGGGCGCCGGAAAACTCGATCTGGCCCCCGGGCTCGATCGTGACCCAGCCCCACTCCATGACCGCCTCGATCCGCCGTCCGTCCTCGAATGTGAACCTGGCGTCGAGCGATGCAAACGAAGCGACGATGGCGTCGACCGTCTCGGGGCCGATGCGCTCCAGCGTGGCCCGGTCGTAACCGATCAGCTCGATCTCGGGTCCGACGGCCCACGCCGCCGCGGCCTTGCAGCCGCGACGAACGTGCGCCGCGAAGAGTTCGCGGTCCTGCGGCCCGATCGCGAGATCGGGCTGGGGCGGTGGTTCGGCGAATGGCCGCATGCCGACTTCAACCCGCCGCCACGAGCAGGCTGCTCGAGAATCGGCCATCGACGTCTGACCACGTCATCGACCGTTCGAACCCGGTCGCGCGGGCGAGCCGGTCGACGGTCGCGAGGTCGTATTTCCGCGAATCCTCAGTGTGAATCGTCTCGCCCTCGGCAAACGCGACGCGGATGTCCAGCGTCCGGATGTCGACCGATTGCTCTACGAGACTCGCGAGGTGCATCCGAACGCATCCGTCCGTATCGTCCCACGACGCCACGTGCGAGAAATACGAAAGGTCGAACTCTCCTCCGAGCTCGCGGTTGATGCGACCGAGCACGTTGAGGTTGAAGGCCGCCGTCACACCCAGCGGATCGTCGTACGCATCGAGCAGCACAGAGGCGTCCTTTCGCAGATCAGTGCCCAGCAGGAGCGTGTCGCCGTTGTCGAGCGTTGCGCGAACGCCGGAGAGAAATGCGCACGCGGCGTGTTCGTCCAGATTTCCGATGTTCGAGCCCAGGAACAGCGCGAGGCGGCGCACACCGGTTCGAACTCGATCGCGCATGGCGTCGATCGCGCCGTTGTAGTCGCTCGCGTATCCGGTGATTCGCAGGGTCGGGTATTCATCGAGCATCGCGTCGGCGCTGGATCGCAGGGCCGACTCGGATATGTCGACGGGCAGGTAGTGCAGTTCCGGCTGTCGTGCGAGGGCCGCGTCGAAAAGCAGGCGCGACTTCTCGCCGCTACCGCTGCCGAACTCGACGATCTCGACCGGCGAGCCCACGGCATCGAGGATGTCGCCGGCGTGGCGTTCGAGTATGTCGCGCTCGGCGCGAGTCAGGTAGTACTCGGGAAGCAGGCAGATGGCCTCGAAGAGCTTCGAGCCGAGCGCATCGTAGAAGTATTTGGGAGGCAGCACCTTTGGCGTTGCCAACAGTCCGGCTCGCACGTCATCGGCGAAGGTCGCCTGCGCCACGTCCGAGGCGACGGTCCGGATCTCGAGCCTTTGTTCGGTGTCCACGAATCCCCCGTGCTGGTCCGAATGCCGGCAGATCATAAGCCGAGTTGCATCTCCGTGTCTCCGTGTCTCCGGGCCTCTGCTTGCGAAGCTCTCCCAATGTCGGGAAGAGCTTCGCGCGCAGAGGCCCGGAGACACGGAGACACGGAGATTCGAGGCGCGCGACGAGCCCGGGACATCGGACTACGTTCAACACTCCGTACACCGGATGTTATGCTTGCGCGGCACGGCGCATTGACGACACAGGAGACCCCGATGACTGCCGAAGTGCGCGCGTATTCGATGGCGCAACGGATGGAGCAGGCCCGCGCCGAAACCATGCGCCTGTTTGCCCTCGTTGCGGACGAGACGGACCTGCGACAGCCGCCGGCACCCGGCTTCCGGCCCATCCTCTGGCATCGCGGCCATATTGGCGCCTACGAGGCCTACTGGATTCTGCACAGGTCCAAGGGCGACACCACGACGTCGGCCGAGTTCCAGCGCATCTTCGATCCGATCAACACTCCGCGCGACGACGCCCGGAACCTGCCTCCACTCGACGAGATCGACGCCTACCTCGCCGATGTTCGCCGGCAATCGGTCGCGTGGCTCTCCGAGCCCGGCGGTGCCGCCGACAC
>CAZXLQ010000271.1:0-7008 GCA_964641945.1 uncultured Clostridia bacterium | reverse complement strand
CCCGAGTCCGCGGACCACGGTTGCTGCCTTGACCGTCCCGTCGGCCCCAAGGACGACCCTCACGACGACGTTCCCCTGTATTCGTCTCGCACGTGCTTCGTCCGTGTACTCGGGCCGGGGCGTTTTGCGGATGAGAGCCTTCCTGTCCAACCGATTCACCGGTGGGCCCGAGCCGTCTCCCGATGGCCCATCGACACTCCCCGGGCCGTCATTTGGCGGCCGTGGTTCCGATGGCGTTCGTGGCTCCGACTCCGACATGGACGCCGAGCTTTCCCGCCGTCCCTCGGCGCGGAGCGTCGGCGTCGCACCCACCGACGCGATCGACGGTCCCGTCTCCGGAAGCCCGGCGAGTCGCGCCGTGATCCGCGAGACCGGCACGACGAGGTACTCGTTGTCGCGAACCATAATGGTGGTCGCGAGGCCAACGAGGGTCCCGTCGTCGAGCATGACTGGTGCACCAGGCAGCGGAAAGAACGCCGGTTGCGTCAGCGCGATCGCGAAGACGTCGTCCTGGATGCTCCGGACCACTCCAGGCTGCCCGCCTCCCGCAACGGAAAGCAGGTAGACGGCATCGCCTGTCGTCACGGCGGCGGCTGGCTTGAGTCGCAGTGTCGATGTGCCGGAACCTTCCACCGAATACACGTCGAGATCGGACGGATGCCCTGTTTCGATTGAGCTTGCCGCGAGGTATCGATTCGAGAAATTCCCGCGGACGAAGATGCCGGTTCCGACGCGCCGTTCGTCACGAACGGTGACGACGATTCCGGGCTTGATCTGGACGCCGATGGCGACTCTCGTGAACTCCCCCGTGGACGTGCGGGTGAAGATCTCGAATATGGAGTTGACCGGGACTCCGGACGGAGCGGGCGAGGCGAGCAGGACGAGGAAGGTCAACGCCAGGACGTATCGGCGTGCGCGTCGGATCGGTGCAGTCATGGGAGTAATTCTCCGTTCGTTGAGCCGCGAGCGGTAGCGAGCGTCCCACGGACAGTCCTTGAATCCCTAGTCCAGGTTTCGGGGAGGGTGAGTCTGTGTTTTCAGGCTCTGTCCGTGGGACGCTCGCTACCGCTCGCGGCTCCAAAATCGGGGACGGAAACGGGATTCAGCGGCGGCAGCGGAAGGACGCGAGCGCGGTGCGCATCGGCGCCCACTGCGCGGCGGTGTCCCGCGGCTTCGGCGACACGCAGAAGAACACTACCGTCCGTTTCTCCTGCTCGCACCGCCAGGCCGCGATCTCCACCTCGAGCGTGAGCGCCTGCCCCTTCGTGAACGGGTCGAAGGTGTTCAGCTTTCCGGTGAAGCGGCGCGTGCTAGGGCCAGGCGCCGTTACTTCGTCGGACTTCGCGTCCGCGACCGCCACGACCGTCGCTTCGACCTTCGTCAGATCGAACTTCATGCCCTTCGGCTCGCCGACCGCCGCGCTCAGCCCGCGGTAGTACGCGACGAGGTCGCGCGCGAGCGTTGTCTCCGTCACCTCGGGCTCGCCATCGACCCACCAGAGAAACACGTACGTGAAGTAGTTCTCCGACGCCGTGTCGAACATCCCCGGCGCGAAGTGCAGCTGCTCGTAGCCGGTGTACGCAAGCGACGGCGCAAAGCCGAGCGGGAACGGAATGCGCTCGGGCTTCCAGCCGGCGGGTGGCTCGTAGGCGTACGGATCGGCGGCGGCCGCGGGTTCCTCTGCGCGTGCGGGAGTCGCAGTCGTCGGGATTGACGTGACCCACCGAACGATATCCGCGACGACCGGTTCGGCGACGAAGCCGGGGGTGTCGTACTCCTTGGGTTCGCTGCGGCCGGTGCCGGTGATGAAGAGGTGGTTCAGGTCAGGATAGAGCTTGAACTCGACACCCGGGCGCGCCCCGAGCGCCTGCTTCCACCCGTCATAGTCCTTCATCGTCACCTGGTAGTCGCGGCCTCCCTGCAGGATCAGCAGCGGCTGCGTGAGCGACTTCGCCGCGTCGGCCGGATCGTAGCCGGCCAGGTCGACCCAGTAGCTCTTCGGTCCGCCGAAGACCAACTCGCCGGCGGCGAGCTGGCTCGCGCGCTTCACGCGGGCCGCGTCCGCTTTCGTCTTCTCGAGCTCGGCGCGCTCCTCCGCCGAGACCACGCCGTCGAGCGAAAAGATGTACCCGTACTGCTCGACGATCAGGTCCTCGATCGGCCGCGTCGCTCCCGCCATGACGACGAATCCCGCGATGTTCCTGTCGCGGGCGCCGATCCGCGGGACGAGCGTCCCGCCGAGGCTGTGGCCGACAACGACGATGCGCTTGGCGTCGATCCCGGGCGTTGCGCGCAGCAGCGCCACGGCCGCGAGCGCGTCGTCGACGGTCTCGTCCTTGACGGTGAAGGCGTTCGTCATCGACGCGATCTTCGCTCCGTGGACGAGCGTGCGCTTGTCGTATCGCAGCACCGCAATGCCGCGCGACGCGAGCCCCCACGCGAGATCCCGGAACGGCTTGCTCCCCTTCACCGATTCGTCGCGGTCGTTCGGGCCGGAGCCGTGGACGAGGACGACGGCCGGGACCGACCGGCTGTCCGGCTCGATCGGCATCGTCAGCGTGCCAGGCAACGCCCACTCGCCGGAACCGACGACGACGTCGCGCTCGGTGAAGAGCGTGGGCTTAGCGTAGGGAGGGGCCGAGGAGGACGTTGGCGCGGCCGTGTCCGGCGGCGGCGCCGACGCCGGCGCGAAGAAGAGGCCGCCGACTTTTCCTTCGGAGTCGATGGCGACCTTTGCGTCGATGTCCGCATTCGCGAATCGCATCGTCACGAAGACGACGTCGTACTGCTGGACGCGTTCGCGGCGTGAGCGCACGACCTGTTTGAACGCGCCGGCCTGGGTGATCAATGACTGCCAGGCTGATTCGAGTTGGGCCGGGGTGAGCGCCCCTTTCATCGTGGAGTTGAAATTGGCGGTCGCGCCGATGAAGTCGCCGGCGGCCATCGCATCGACGAGGCGACGCGCGGTGGCTTCCATGTTCGCCTGGGCGGGAGGCGCCGCCTGTCGGGCGCAGATCGGGACGCTGAGGATCAGCAGCGCAACGAGTGCCTGAATGATTGTGCGCATCGGGACGGCCTCCGCGGCGAAAGGTGTGCCCACAGATTTGCACAGATGAAAACGGATCAGAAAGGTACGGGACCGTTCGACTGTCCTTGGGACGCTCGCTACAGCTCGCGGCTCAAAAAGCGGGGAGTTCGTGACCGAGGGTGAGGCGGTGGCTCGAGGGCTCCGGGCCTCACGGAGAATCGTCGGTCCCCGTCGTCGCGGTGCCGGGGTCATCCGGCCTGGCCGTCGCACGCTTCGACGGCGGAAACGCGAAGGGCCCCTCGCCTTTCCACACGTAGTGTCGAGAATATGCCGCTTCGACGTTCGCATCTCCGGACTTCGAGAATCGAAGCGGCGTGCGCGGCCCCTTCCCGTGTCGAACATACGCCGTGTGCGAAGGCTCGAGCCGGATCTCTTCGCAATACAGTCCGAGCACGCGCAGGAACCGCCCGAGCTTCGGGAGGTTGCAGCGAATCACTCGTTCCAGATACGGGACGCGGCCGAATCGCCACTCGCGCATGTCCTCGGCCTTCAGCCAGCCGATCCGCTGCATTACGTCGATCGGACGGACGACCTTCTCCTTTTCGAGAATTCCGACAACTGCGCGAACGACGGCCTGGAAGACCGGATCGCTCCGATAGTTCTTCGCCGTGACTTTCCTTTTCGTCATCAGCAACCGGTCCTCAAACCGTCCTGATCTGCGCCCGCAGTGTGAACCACCGACACGCGTTCTCCTCGGCGAGAGGGACGATACCACTGCCGGAGCCCAGCGCGTCGACGTGGTTCGGTGCGCACGAACGACACCGATAGCGTGGAATTACCTCGCGCGCGTCTCACTTCGCGGGCGCCGGCTGCAGCTGCCTCAGGAAGATGCCCGGTCTCGAGAGGACCAACGTGAGCGGGCGTCCGACACTTCCGGTATCGACGTCCAGAGGCAGCGACTGCACGCCCGTCCCTGCCAGGTAGTTTTCGCTCACGTACGCGTGGAGCCGGTAGCGACGCCCCGAAAGGCACGCGATCGTGAATCGCCCCTGCGAGTCCGTCTTGGCCTCGAATCCAAAGATCGTGTCCTCGGGATCCTCGGAATCGTAGATGCGCACCTCGGCGCCGCTCGCGGGTTTTCCGTTTGCCAGTAAAACGACCCCCGTCAGCGAAGTCTCGACAAGTCGCGGCGCGAGGTGAAAGTTCATGTTCGTCAGCTTCTGGCCCTTCCCGACCTGAATCGTCATCGCGCCGGAACGTTCGTTTGCATTCGGGTAGTACGTGCGGGCGTACGGCGTATTCCTCGACGGCACGTCGGCAATACTGACTCCGAGAAGGTACTTGCCGGGCGCGATGCCTTCGAACTCGTACCGGCCCTCCTCGTCGGTGTATTCGGAGCGGCTTTCCACCAGCGGAACCGCCTTGTCAGCCGTTTCGAGACTCACGAGGGAAACCTGAACCTCTCGATTGACCGGTCTCGATTCGCCCTCGAATACCCGTCCGCTGATACGCCCGTCCACCTGAACATCGAAGTGAACTTCTGCGCTGCAATCCTCTCGCGTCACTTCGACGTCGACGGGGTTCTCGTCAAACGAGAACAGCGGGCCGTAATGCTCGGGATACACGAGACGCACGCGGTAGCGTCCAGCAGGAGGCTCCATGACCACAAACCGGCCTGCGGCATCCGTCCGGGTCTCGAACTTCCCTCGTTCGCCCTCGATGACGATCGTCGCATCCGCGACGGGCCCGACGCGGTCGATGTCGTACTCGTACGTGCCCAGTTTCCGAAACATCTCCGAGACCGTTCCGAATATGCGCGTCTGCGGCTTGCCGGCGACGAGTGCACGAATCAACTCCAGGTCGTCCTCGGCCCTGGACACGTGCTGCGTGCGGGTGCAGATGCTCGTCTCTAGGCCAC
The DNA here is from genome assembly GCA_964641945.1 of uncultured Clostridia bacterium. Taxonomy (GTDB): domain Bacteria; phylum Acidobacteriota; class Blastocatellia; order UBA7656; family JADIYM01; genus JADIYM01. The sequence continues at coordinate 2,062 of CAZXLQ010000271.1, read as the reverse complement.
CCGCCTCCGACCGCGGGCCCCCGACGACGGTGCGGGATACGGCGGATTCAAGAGACGCGCCCGACGAGGGATAGGCATAGACGAGGTACCGCTCGCCAACGCGAAAGTCGAAGCCACAGTCACCGTGGCCTCCACCCGTAACGACATCGACTTTCCCGGAATCGATACCCTTGAAGGCCTCTTCGACGGCAAAGTGGGCAACGAGTCCGGTGCGCATGGTGCCGGTTCTCCCCAGCCGGGTGACTTCCAACTTCTGCTCCTCGATGGAGACGACGAGTCCGGCAAACACCACTGGAGTTGAGCGAAATGCAGCGCACGGTGGCGGAGAACCGACGCACGAACAGGCCATCGCGGGTTCTGCAAGCAGGGCCAGCGCGAAGGCCAGGAAACCCAGGGTGATGAGAGATCTGATCACGTCCGTTCTCCAATGCGGGAATCGGTGCAGGCAACACTACCGGAAGTTCGACAGTTGATCATTGATCGTTCTTTCAGACTTCGAGTTCCAGGGGTTACCGCGGCGCTCCTGAGGCAGTCGATCCACGAACGACCAGCGGAGCTTCGACGCGCGCGTTGCCGATGTCGGTGGCGTTGAGCCTGGCGATGTTGCCGCGGGTGTCGGTCGATTGGTTGCGAGGGATGGTGACAGACGAAGTGACTGCGCGATGGATGACAAACCAAGTGACAGCGACGGGTTTCCCTCGATGCCATCGGATTGCCATCTGCGTCCCTGCGGGAAAGACGGCCCCTGGGACGGAGCACACGACATTCAGGCTCTGCGACCCGACTCGAGCTCCGTCGTGCCCGCAGTCGGGCGATCAGATTTGCTGAGGGCGTCGCCGGGCGATCAGGATTCCGCACAGAAGGAAAAGCCCGTAGGCAATGAGGAACGCGAGCACATTGACCGACGTGGGCAGGTTCAACGACGCAGTCACCAATATCCAGATCGCCGGAAAAATGCCAATGGCAACCCGTTCACCCTGACTGAAACCGTGCCTGAAGACCCAGCCGATTCCCCTACGGCGCGGCTCCAGCTTCTGGTGTTCCCTGAGGCTTGCAAGTGTCCGGACCGACGAAACCGCCAGCGCGCGTCCGCAACGGACGCAGAGATCGTTCGTCGGCGAGTTGTCCGCCTGACAGTTTGCGCATCGCCGCAGGCTCATTGGCTCCTCCCTCTCGGTATCGATCGATTTGTGTACGTGCCCGAACGACTCTTGACGGACTACGGGCTCCCGAATCACCAGTCCGATCCGGCGGAGATGTACGAACGGACCATTGCGAGCAGGCACGAGCCGTACATGAAGACCACGACCAGCGGCAGGATCTTCGACTCAGCGCCCACCATCAGGATGATCTTTGCCAACAGCGCGATCGCCAGCATACCGATCGCGATACCGAGGGAGGCCCTGGACCCGCGCCCGACCAACAGGCCGAGCACGAGGAAGATAACGCCGATCACGATGGTGTCAGCCGCCCACGGACCGAATGCGGCCAGCGTGATCGCACCGAGGATCGTGTTCAGCAACCCGATCCGAAACACGGTCGATGCAACGTCCGACGTGTCCGCGTGTACCTCGCCCGAACCGCGAATCGCGATGCCGTTCAGGTCGACCTTGAAACTCTCGGCGGTCGGAATCCACCGGATTCCCATCCACGTGTCGCGACCGACCGCGAGCTGGGTGCCAGCTGTCAATTCCTCGCAGGAATCGAACGTCGCCAGCGTGTTGCCGGACATCTCGACACGTAGCTTCCTGCCGCCTTTTCGCCACCGGAGCGCCATCTGACGCGGACCGCCTGATACCAGTGCAAACCGTTGTTGAGGCAAGGGCAGTGGCTCCTTGGTTCGTCACCGTCCCTGTCGCGGAGGGAACTGCGCGGTGCAATCGCAGGCTACGCCATAGTGACGAGGGCAATCAACGTCCTCCGGGGCAGCGGTCCCCGCACCTGACCAAAGTAGAGTACCGAATGTACCGGAACAGCTTTGGTTCGTTCGCTGCCGAGCGACTCAGGATGTCGATGCTCTGACGGCTGTCGATTCCCAATCGTCGGCAACTATGATGGGCCT
>CAZXLQ010000270.1:0-7008 GCA_964641945.1 uncultured Clostridia bacterium | reverse complement strand
GATGCGGCAACGCCGTAAGCGACCGCAGATCGAACAGATCAATTCAGACTCACACAGATCAGCAAGAAGAAGAGGCGGGAGACCCGGCGCACGTTCGTCCCGTCACTCCTGCCGAGCATAGACAAGCGACGGCGTCGAAAGCACCTCGTCGCGAGGCAAGGCGTTGCGGCCGCGCCCCACCGCGCCTTCCGTGAGCAGGTCGAAGGGCCGCCCGAACCAAGTCGAAGACTCGGCCTCGATGTCCAATTGCCGGAAGATCGAAATGGATGTGCCTGGGTCGAATTCAGCAATGGGGGCAACATTACTCGCGGTGCTATGGCAGACCGTGCGACTCAAGCAACTGCTCGATGTGCGGCACCCTCGGATTTTCATCGTGATTCAACCTTTTTCAGGGTTGTTCATTGCGCCTTCAACTCGTCTGAGCAGATGGTGGCTTTCATGAATGTCACCATCCCGCTCGCCGCATGCCTTCTCGTCGTCGCAGTCTCTGCCGCGGCCTCGCCGCTTCCTCCGGCACGCTACTCCGTGCCGCGCCAGATTGCGGCCGACCGCCAGCGTCCGGTCCTTCTCGCGTTCGTCGACGAATCCGACTCCGAAGCTGCCGGCGCCGTTCGTGACTTCGTGCCAAGCTCCGTTGCTGTCGTGCGCGGGCTGGGTACCCTCACGATCGAAGTCCGATTCGACGCGGGATTTGACAATTCTCCGGAGGCACGCGCCGCGTTCATTCGCGCGGTCGAGATCTGGTGCTCGCTCGTCGAAGCGCCGCAGCCCATCACGCTCGTCCTCGATGTCCACTACGGTCCGACCGTGTCCGGTAGCACCTTGCCCCTCGGGCGCGCGAGCATCCAGCCACTGATCGGCCGGGGCGAGTATGGCGCCTGGCGCGCCGCGCTCTTCGATTCCGCACATTCCGGTCGCGACCTTGCCCTCTTTGCGAGCCTTCCCGAAGAGGCTGTGCCGACCGACCTCGGGCCCACCGACACTTTCGTCATGCCGTCCGCCGTGCTCCGGGTCGCCGGCCTCTTGCCGTCCATTACCGACCCGGAGGCGGAAGCAAGCCTCTATGGCCCGCCGCCGTCCATCGAGATCATCAACACGGCGCCGTGGGACTTCGATCCCGACGACGGCATCGCGCCGAACAGTGTCGATTTCGTCGGCGTCGCCCTGCACGAGATCGGCCACATTCTCGGCTTCACGACGCGATGCGGGTCGACAGAGACGAACCCGAGTAGTCCCCTGACGTTCAGCGCCTTCGATGTGTTCCGGTTCCGGCCCGGCATAGACCGCGCAAACTTCACGACCGCGCCCCGGATTCTCACCGCAGGAGGCGAGCAGGTGCATTTCTCCAACGGGCCCGAGCTGGCGCTCTCGACGGCGCGCCTCAACCTGACCGGTGGCGACGGATTCTCGGGTGATCACTGGAAGGACGACACGCTGACCGGCACACGACTGGGCATCATGGATCCGCAGCAACGGCTCGGCCTCCTGCTCGACGTCACGGCGAACGATGTCGAGGCACTCCGGGCGATGGGTTATCGTCGCGTTGGCGCTCCCCGCGAATCTGCGCCGTTCGTGACCATCGACAGCGAGCTCGACGGCTCCATCCTGACGCTTCGTGGCCGGATCCACGACATCGAGGGCGACGCCTCGTCGATTCGCATCATGCTTCTCGACGCGGACGGCACCCTCTTGCATTCTGAACTACGCGATGTCGAGCTATCGGGCGAGCGCATCGCTCCATACGAATTCACTATTGCGGGACTCGACGACTGGCCGTCCGCCGTCACGGCCTCAGTGGTCGCTCGCGATTCGGCCGGAAACGAATCTCTCGCGACCGACAGTGGATTCGCGGAAGGCGATGTCGACGGACCCGTTGTCAGGTCGGTGACCTACAACGGGCGGAAGCTGACCATTCGCGGCCTTCACCTCGATGGCGTGTCCGTCGCCGTCGAGATCAACGGGATCGCCACTCCGGCCGACGGCGCCGTCACTCGCCGGAAGATCCGCATCCGCCGGCCGGCCGGCGAGCTCGGTCTCAATCCGGGACCGAACCGAATTCGTGTCATCCGCGACGGCGCGCGCTCGAATGCCGTCGTGCTCGACGTCCGGTAGCGCTGCTCGCATCACACGGGCGGACGCATCCTGGCCCCCCGGGTCTATGCCGTGCGCCTGCAACGACGTAGGCTACGCCGATGATCGACGTCCGCGAGCTCACGTTCCAGTATCCGGCTACACGCGAACCCGCTCTTCGCTCCATCGATTTTCACGTCGGGCGCGGCGAGATCTTCGGATTCCTCGGACCGAGCGGCGCCGGGAAGAGCACTGCACAGAAGATCCTCATACGGCTGCTTCGCGACTACCAAGGCTCGGTCCGGATCTTCGATCGTGACCTACACGACTGGGGAAACGACTTCTACGAACGCATCGGCGTCTCGTTCGAGCTTCCGAATCACTACCTCAAGCTTACGGCGCGCGAAAACCTTGCCGCCTTTCGCGGTTTCTATTCCGGGGCGACCGAGGATCCGGGCGAGTTGCTCGACGCCGTGGGTCTCTCGGACGACGCCGACAAGCGCGTCGCGCAGTTTTCGAAAGGCATGCGGCTGCGACTGAACGTGGCCCGCGCCATGCTCAACCGTCCCGAGCTGCTGTTTCTGGACGAGCCGACGTCGGGTCTCGATCCCGTGACGAGCCGGCTCGTGCGCGACCTAGTGCGCCGGCGCCGCGACGCAGGCACGACCGTCGTCCTGACCACGCACAACATGCACATCGCCGACGAGCTCTGCGATCGCGTCGCTTTTCTCGTCGATGGGCGCATCGAGCTCGTCGATGCGCCTCGGGCCCTCAAGCTCCGCCACGGCCGCCGATTCGTCCGCGTGGAAAGCGATGGCCCTGGAGGATTCCAAACGCGCGAGTTTCCGCTAGAAGGACTCGGCGACAATACGGAGTTTCTCGCGACCCTGCGCGACCGTGCCGTCCAGACTATCCACACGCAGGAGACGACGCTCGAGGACATTTTCATTCAGCTCACCGGGAGGACGCTCGCGTGAAGCGGCTCGTGACCGCGATCTGGCTCGACGCCAGGCTCCAGGTCCGCTATGGGCTCTACGCCGTGACGGCGATCGTCGTCGCCGCGTGGGCGATCGCGCTCGTGTTCTTCGCCGAGGCCCTGCGTCCTCACGCAGCATTGATCGTGCCGCTGTTCGTCGTAGGCAACCTCCTGCTGACGACGTTCTACTTCGTCGCCGCCCTCGTGCTTTTCGAGAAGGGAGAGGGCTCGCTCGCCGCGATCGCGACCACACCGCTGCGCGACGCGGAGTACCTGCTCTCGAAGGTCATTTCGCTGACCGCGCTCGCCATGATCGAGTCGCTCGTCATCGTTGCGCTCCTTTCGGGCATCCGGACGCCGTGGGAGTTGCTGTTGCCTGCGAGCGCGTTTCTGGCTGCGGTCTACACGATGATTGGCTTCATCGCCATCGTCCGGCACGACTCGATCAACGAGTTCCTGATCCCGTCGATGGGATACGTGTTCGTGTTCGTAGCGCCGCTCGTCGGCCATTTCGGGTTCGTCGACAGCATCTACTTCCTGCCGCACCCGGTCGAGATGGCGCTCGTGCTGATGCGGGCCGCCTATGCAGTCGAACCCAACTGGAAAATCGCAATCGCATTGGGCGGTCTCGTCGCGTGGTTCGCGGCGACGTTCGTGTGGGCAAGGCATCGCTTCGACCGATTCGTTGTTCGAACAATGGGAGCCTGAGGCGCCATGCCCAGTCATCTCGCATCTACGCTCTCGGCACTTGGCCGCATCGATTTCGCGAATGTGCGGCGAGACAGCCTGCTTTTCTCGTCCGCATTAGGACCCCTGATGATGTCAGTGCTCTACAGGTACGGCCTTCCGGTGCTTGCCGACGCGCTCGAGACGAACGCCGGGTTCGATCTAATGGCCTACGATCGGCTGCTGATGAGTTTCTTCCTCATGATGCCGCCTGCACTCGTCGGAATGATCGTCGGGTTCCTGCTGCTCGACGAGCGCGACGACCAGACGCTGACGGCGCTGCTGGTCACGCCGCTGCCACTCTCGACCTACCTGACGTACCGGGTAGTGCTTCCGCTAGTCATCGGAATCGTCGCTACCCTCGTCTGCTATCCGATCGCCGGACTGGCACCGATCGCGTTCGCCGACCTGGCGGTCATCGCGGTGCTCGCGTCGGTGACCGGACCCATCACGGCGCTGTTCCTCGTGGCGTTTGCCGAGAACAAGGTCTCAGGCTTTGCGATCGTCAAAATAATCAACCTCGTGAACACGCTGCCGGTTTTCGCCTACTTCCTCGACTTGCCGTGGCAACTCGTCGGCGGGATCGTCCCCGGCTTCTGGCCAATGAAGATGTTGTGGTGCGCAACCGCGGGCGAATCGTACGTCGGTTTCGTTTTCGCCGGTCTTGCGGTCAATGTCGGCATTCTCTGGCTGCTGCTGGCCCGTTTCAGGGCCCGCGCCGGCGCTTGGTGATGACCGTTGGAGAGGCCGATGCGTCTGAGGGAAACCGGTCAAGCGATGCCACACAGCCGACTGGTGACTTATAGTTCGTGCCCGCAATGATCGTCGACATCCTGATGCTGATTGCCGGAGGCGCCGGCCTCTACTTCGGCGCCGAATGGCTGGTGTACGGGACGGCAGGTCTGGCGCGCTCGTTCGGCATCCGCCCGATCATCGTCGGACTGACGGTCGTCGCGTACGGAACCTCGGCGCCGGAGCTCGTCGTGTCCTGCGGCGCAGCCTTCGAGGGACGAGGCGAGCTCGTGCTCGGCAACATCCTCGGCTCGAACATCGCCAACTTCGGACTGATCCTTGGCGCGACGGCCGTGATTTCGCCACCGCGCGTCGAAGGCGGGCTCGTTTACCGCGAATTGCCTGTGCTCATCCTCTCAGCCGCCGCCGTGCCGCTGCTGCTGTGGGACGGCTCGATAGGACGTATCGAGGCGGGCCTGCTATTTGCCGCCTCGTGTGTCTTCACGTACTTTCTGGTGCGCTCGTCGCGACGGAACTCCGATCCGGCCTTCGCCGAGCCCTTGGACGAAGGTTCGATCGCGGCGTCGTCCGGTCCGTCCCGAACGAAGCTCGCCGCGTGGGGCGCAGCCGGCCTCGCTGTGTTGCTATTCGCCGGCAAGGTATTCGTCGATGGCGCCGTGAGCCTGGCGCTTGGGCTCGGAATGAGCGAGTTCGTCGTCGGCCTGACGATAGTGGCGATCGGGACGTCGCTCCCCGAGATGGCCGCGTCGCTCGTCGCGGCCCTTCGAGGGCATTCGGCGATCGCCGTCGGCAACGTCGTAGGCTCGAACATTTTCAACGTGCTCGTGGTGCTCGGAGCGGCCGGACTCATCCGGCCGATCTCGGGATCGAACGACGCACTCAGGACCGACCTGATTCTGCTCGCGGTCTTGACCTTCCTTGCCGTGCTCTTCCTCAGGACGGAGCGGGTCATCACCCGCTTAGAAGGCGGATTGCTCGTTGCGGTCTACGCGGGGTTTCTCGTCCTGCTCGTGTTCCGTTAGGTCCGGCCCGATCGCCGCGGCGATGAAAAGCCGCGTCGGCTCGACTCAGCCGACTTACGGCGCAGCTCCTGCAGGTTTGATCGAATCTCGTGGTGCGAGGTACGCCTTCGTGATGCGGACCGGGTCGGCCGGCCGGTCGAGCAGCTTCGGTGCAGTTCGCAGCGGGGCGTTGACCATCTGGTCGACGACCTCCATGCCTTCGATCACGCGACCGAAGATCGTGTACTGACCGTCCCACGCCGGGTTCGTCCGAGTCTCGATGAAGAACTGGCTCGTCGCGCTGTCGACGTCGCCGTCGAGATGCGCCGCGGCCACCACGCCGCGAGTGTGCTTGACCTTGGTCGAGAACTCGGCCGGGATCCGCCGCAGCGTCTCGGGGACCATGCCGTCGTCGAACGGGTAGTCGTCCTTCGACATCGGGCCGCCTCCCTGTACTGCCTGCTTCGGAATCACGCGGTGAAAGATCGTGCCGTCGAAGAAGCCCGACCGGAAGTAGTTCTGGAAGGCGACCGTGTGCAGCGGCGCAATGTCGGGGAGAAACTCGAATACGATCCGTCCCGATGTCGTCTCGAGCACCGCGACCTGGTCCTTGTCGGGTGTGGCAGAGAGGCCTGGGGCCGGCGAGGCGTTCGTTCCTGAATTCGATGTCGACGTCGGCGCAGTGCCCGAGCCAAGTCCGAGAAGCGAAGGCCGCCAGACAAAAGCCACCACGCCGGCCGCGATCACGAGAAATGCAATCGCGCCGATGAGCAATCGGCCTTTGGACGAAGGCGGTGGGGCTGAGTCGTTGAACACGATTAGAGGAGAAACGATCGAGAGTCTATCGCCGCGGAAATTTCCGAGTCAATTCGCTCGACCGACCGACTCACAACCATTGCGCAAAGCGCCTTGGAGTGCGGCGCGAAGCGCCGCTTTCGATCGGCCTCCCGCGGGCCTGACCGTCGGCGCCGGAGTGGGTTCTTTGCGACACAATCCAAAGCGGTGCTTCACACCGCACTCCAAAGCGCTTCGCGCATTCCCCAGGAGTGGACTCACACGCCTTCGATGAAGTGGCTCTGTCGGTGTCGGCGCCCCGCCCCTATGCTCCCGTGCACCAAGGACAACCTGGAGGACCGCAATCGTGACCATGCAACATCAGGACGTGCAGCCCCACGACGGACGAGCCGATTTCGACTTCATCATCGGCACCTGGAAGATCCGCAATCGCCGGCTCGTCGAGCCACTGACCGGCTCGACCGAGTGGGAGGAGTTCGACGGCAGCACCGTCACCCGCGGGGTCTGGGGCGGCGCTGCGAACCTCGAGGAGTACGACGCGGAGAGCCCGCGAGGCCACATTCAGGGACTCGCCCTGCGCCTTTACAACACCGAGTCCCGGCAATGGAGCATCTACTGGGGGAACCGCGCGAACGGGACGCTCGACAGTCCAATGATCGGCGAGTTCAGACACGGAACCGGGGAGTT
>CAZXLQ010000269.1:4275-7111 GCA_964641945.1 uncultured Clostridia bacterium | reverse complement strand
GTCGGCACCTCTCTGCTGTCCAGCACGAACTGTGGGACACGCTCAGAGCGCAGCGAGGGGCCGACTGTCGCACTTGCACCGCTCGATGCTACCGATGACCCGTCGCCGCGCTCCGGGTTCCGGGTCCACGTTGGCCTGTTCCCACCGCCCGTCCAGACGCCCGACACTACGGCGCGTAAATAAACACCACCGGCTCGGACCGCAAATCCCCATCGATCGCCACGAGCGAGTTCGTTCCGGCCGCCACGCCGAGCGCGTCAACAGGTCCCTTGATCCGGAACACGTTTTTGGCCGTCAGGAACTTCACGCGACCTGCATCGACACGCGTTCCGTTGATCTCGAACAGCGTCGTCGCCGGCATGCGCTCGCCGCCTACCGTAAGCTTCACCGACGTCGGGCGCGACTTCACCAGCACCGACGTCACGAGCGGCGGAGGGATAGGCACCCATCGACCGTCCTCGATGTTGTAGATCACCAGTGCAAAGTCCTGGTCCGTCGCGTCGCCGTTGCCTGGAACCGCGTCCCCTGCAATCGTCGCAGCGCGCACCGTCACGGTGAATGCTCCGCGAAAGCCGGCCGGAATCGTGACCGTCTCGACCGTGTTGATCGCGTCGGCGACCGCCGTCGGATTCGGGGTCGACGTAAAGCCGGAATACGCATTCCCGCGGAAGACCGTGTCTCCGACCCGCACCTCGAGGTCCAGGTCGTTCACTCGAGCCGCGAAGTTCGGCATTCCCGGCGCATCGGTCCAGACGAGCGCCACCCTGAAGGGCCGCTCGGGATCGCCGACGTCGCCCGTCTCGACGTGCGTCTCACCCGCAGTCGAGAACGTCACCGTCTGATCGACCAGCACGCGAGCTGCATCATCAAAGACCGGAGCCAGCGAGACACGCCCGAATCCCTGACGAGCGTCCGGCAACTGCCTGCCCGCGCGCTCCCCGGCGAGTGGAGTCGCCGATCCGACCAGAATCGCCTTCACCATCGCCGGCGACGGCGGCTCGCCACCGAACCACTCCTCCATCACGGCGTACGCGCGAACGAGCGCTGCTGCTCCGGCAACGACGGGTGTCGACTGGCTCGTCCCCGATGCCCACGCATAAAGTGTCTGTCCGGCCGGGTAATACTTGCTGATGGCGAGGTCCACGCACAGACTGCGCCCGTTGTAGAAGCGGTGCTGCGACGCACAACCCTGCACGTGTGTTCCCGGCGCCACGAGATCCGGTTTCGTGCGCCCATCGTCGAGCGGCCCGCCGCTCGAAAAATCCACGACGTCGTCGGCTGAGTCCGCGCCGTCGTCGCCAACGCCGCACGCGTCGACAACGCCCTCCGGACGGTAGCTCTCGCTCGCTCCGACAGTGATGACGTTCTTGCCGGTCGCCGGAGTCAGAATCGTGCCGCCGCCGTAGGCGTTTCCAGCAGCGAAACAGACCGTGAACTCCTGGTTGCCGGCGGTCGCCGGATCGGCGTCACGGACGATCGCGTCGTACTCCATCGACTCGACCGTGTACTGGTTCGCCGGCGCGCCCCAACTGTTCGAGGCGAATCGCATGCCGTTGCGAAACGCATGCGTCGCGATGTCCGTGTACGTGCCCGAAAGGAAGATGCCGTCGCCTCGATCGAAGATTTTCGATCCACCCACTCTGACGAACGGCGCTACGCCGAGTCCGAGTCGGTACCCGGCCGCGTCGACGCCCATTGGCGCCGTTCCTTCGCTGTAGCCCGTCGCGATCGACGCGTTGAGCGTGCCATGACCGTAGAAGTCTCCCGGCGAAGGTTGAGGCCCGGCGACGAACGAAACCGTGTACGCGACTCTTGACACACCGTCGGCGCCGCGGAAGTCCGGATGGCCGGCCGGATCGTTCGGGACACCCGTGTCGAGCCCCGAATCGACCACGTCGATACCGAAATCGAAGGTCTCTCCCGTGAATCCCTTCGCTGCAAGCCACTCCAGATATCCAGGTCCTGCCGGCTGCTTTCCCGTCGCGTCGAGTTGTCCCGAGGTTATGACGCCAGTCCGCTCGTCCTGGGGCGACGGTGCACGCCACCGCTCGACGTTCACGACCTCTGGCCGGTCGAGCAGGGACGACAACAACTCGGCCGGAAAGGTCGCTCGAACCACCAGGAACGCACCGACGCGCGAGACTGGTACGAACGTCCGTTCAGCGCGGGCGCTCAGTTCGCCGGCAAGCTGCGCGCCCGATTCGTCCCCGAAAATCTGCACCGCCGCGGCGACAGCGGACCCCCCGCGCGACTCGCCGAGTTCGACATCGAGCGACGGGTCCAGTTTCTCGAGTCTGCCAAAGTCGCCAACCCACGTCACGAACGGACGCAAGGCAAAGCGGCCGATGGCCGACGCCGTGCCTCGTACGAGCAGCGCGTCGTCAGGAACGGGCGCGAGCACGTCGAGGCCGTCCGCGCGGGCCGCGGCTCGCCAGTCGTCCTGGTTGGCCCCCGTGCAGCGGACCATGGCGACCAATGCGACAGGACTCTCAGCCTTGGCCGCGAGCGTTATTCGCATGGAACGATCCCGCTCCTGCCCGGCTTCCGAAAGAGGATCGAGATTCCCCCGCCGAAGCCGAAGCACGTCGCCTCGGCGCGGCATCGCAGACGATTCGCTTTCGGCCGGAAGGACCTGTGGAACAGCGGTCAGCCAGACGGCTGCAGCAGCGAGCGTCAGAAACAATCGAAACATCGTGGTGGGGGTTCTCACGTCAGGCAGGTCTCCAGACGAGGAAGCATCTCACGTGCCGCCAACCATTGCCATTAGTCCATTGCGCGAAGCGCCTTGGAGTGGGGGGGGGGGGGGGGCGGGGCGGGGGGGGGGGGGGGGTGTGGG
>CAZXLQ010000269.1:0-4230 GCA_964641945.1 uncultured Clostridia bacterium | reverse complement strand
TGTCTCGGTCGCCTGGAAGAAGAGACCAAAGCGGCGCTTCACGCCGCACTCCAAAGCGCTTCGCGCGATGTTCACAGCACCACGAAGGGGAAACTCAGAACGCGAGTACGTTCGACCTCACGTCCCGCTCGATGACCACGATCGAGTTCGGTTCGCGCTTCTTCAGTCCGAGCACCTTCCGGGTCCCCCGCACCTCCACGCTGCCGGCGGCATACGAGAACATCTGCTGGATCGGCACGACCACACCGTTGATCTCGATCAGCGAATTCTGCGAGAAACTTGTGCCATAGATCCTCAGGGTCTTCTTTCCGTAAGTGGCGCGCTCGATGGCCGGTGAAGGTTCGGAGCTGCCCGGCACTTCGCGCAGCGCGGCGGCGTAGTCGACACGCCCGAATCCATCCCAGCCAGGCCCGCTCGGACGGTTGTCCGAGAAATCCGTCGGCAGATCGTTTGCCGTGTTGATGAGCAGTTGCCGCACATCGACTGCGTCGAGAGTTCGCCTGCCGTTGACCGCCTTGTCGCGCGAGATCACGAGCCCCGCGAGGGCAGCGACATACGGCGCCGCGAACGACGTTCCCGCGACTATCTCGTGCGTCGTGGTACCTACCGTCAGCTCGGGATTGGCAATCGTGTCGGCAACGGTCACGAATGTCGCGGCCAACGTCACGGCAGGCGCGACGACATTCACCGCGGCGAATCCGTATTGCGACTTCGGCCATCGGCCATTGATCCGCCCGAGGTTCTGCGATCCGCTCGTTGCCGTAAGGCTGAAGCCGCTTCCGGAACCACCCACCGACACGACGTTCCCGAACGACGCCGGATACTGCTGCACGGGCGCGTTGCCGTTGCCGGCCGCAGCGACCATCACCACGTTCCGGTCGATTGCGTAACGCACGCCGATTCCGAGCGACTCGTTCTTGAAGAGTGTCGACAGGCTGAGATTCATGACGTCCGCGCCGTTGTCGGCCGCGTATTCGATCGCCTCGACGAGATCGCTGACGGTCACTCCCCCGTCGTCGCCGAATATCTTGACGGTCATGAGCGTGCAGCCGGGAGCTCCGCCAACCATGCCGGCCCCGTCGTGGGCCGATGCAATGATCGACGCCGACGACGTGCCGTGCGGGGCCGAGTCGTCCGCGAGACCATTGAAGTCGTTGTCCTCACCGTCTCCGAAGTCCGGAGCAATGTCACCACGTCGATTGTGGAAATCGTAGCCGTGAACGTCGTCGACGTATCCGTTGCCGTCGTCGTCGACGCCATTACCGGGCGTCTCGCCGGGATTCGACCACAACCGCTGGAAGTCGGTGTTTCCAGGATCCAGACCTGAGTCCAGGACCGCGATCACTACCGACTCGTCACCGAGCGATACATCCCAGGCAGCTTCCGCATTGAGCATCGCGTTGCCGGGAATGCCTCCGAACACCCACTTCTGAAGGTCGGTCGGTTCGGCGTTCACACCTTCGTAGAGGGGATCCGTCGGAACCGAGGCTGGCTGGATGACGATGTTCGGCTCGACGAATCGGACGCCAGGCGTGGCAGCGAGTCGCGCGACCGTCTCGATCTCGTCCGATTCTGCTCTCACGCAGATCCGAACTATGCCGATACGCTCGAGCGCAGGCGAATCGACGAGGTCGACGCCTTCGACCGCGGAGATCACGGAACGCTTGGAGGCGCCGTCGATGCCGACGAGCAGGTCGCCGGGACGTCGAATGACGCCCTCGGGAACGCGCATGTTCACGAGCGCCGGGCCATGAGCCGCCTCCCCGAACTGTTGGGACGACGAAAGTGCGGCGAACGGCGAGAGCAGGAGGAACGAGAGCGCGAGCATAGCGAGCCGCATGAGGACGTGGGGACTCCTTTCGTGAGCGTTCTGGGCGACGGATTGGCCGATGATTCGATTTCCTGCCGGGGAACCGGCATTATAGCCCGAATGCCCGAAACGATCGAAATACGAATTGAGAAAGTCATCTACGGCGGCCACGGTCTCGGCCGCCTCGACGGACAGGCCGTCTTCATCCCGTTCACGGCTCCCGGGGATCTCGTGAAGGCCAGGATCACCGATCGAGCCAAGAGTTTTCTCAGGGCGGAGGTCGTCGAACGCCTCGAGTCCGGACCCGACCGGCGCGAGCCTCGGTGCGGCTACTTCGGCGAATGCGGCGGCTGTCAACTGCAGCACCTGACCTACGACGCCCAGCTCGCGGCAAAGGCCGAGTTCGTCCGTGACGCAATCGAACGGATCGGCCGCATGCCGGTACCGAACGACATCGTAGTCCGGGCATCGCCCGATCACGAGTTCGGGTATCGCGTGCGAGCAACGGCCCACGTCGTCCGGATGGAGGTTGGCACGCTCTTCGGATTCCACGCCGAAAAGACACATCGAGTCGTCGACGTCGCGAGGTGTCCGCTCCTGGTCCCGGAGCTCGATTCGGCCTGGGTCGCGGCTAGGGCTGCTCGCGAGAGCCTGGCTACAACTCGAATCGTTGAACTGACCGCCGGCGACAACGAAGCTGCGACTCAGCCGGCAGTGCCGGGCGTCGGGCGCGGCCCCGTTGCGACGACCATCGGGGGCGTCAAGTACACCTTCGGTCCGGGCGAGTTTTTCCAGGTCAACCGTCCGCTCGTCGGAGCGCTCGTCGAAGCGGCCATCGACGGGCTGTCGGACGCCGGCGGAATCGCTATCGAGCTCTACTCCGGCGTCGGGCTGTTCACGATTCCCCTCTCCCGCCGTTTCGCCAAGGTCGTTGCGGTCGAGTCGCGCCGCGAAGCGGTCGCGCTCGCGCACGCGAATGCCCGTGCGAACGGCGCCGCAAACATCGAGCTCATCGGGGCGCCGGCCGAGCGGTGGCTACGCTCACCGAGTCTCGGACCTCGAGTCGCATCGGCCGCACTTCTCGATCCGCCCAGAAGCGGTCTGGGTGCTCAATCGGCGCGCGACCTCGCGCGCCTCGCGCCTCGCCGCATCGTCTACGTGTCGTGCGACCCGACGACCCTCGCTCGCGATCTTCGAATACTCGTCGACAGCGGATACGCCCTCGACTCGGTCGACGCGTTCGACCTCTTCCCCCAGACGTTTCACGTCGAGACGATTGCGAGGCTCTCTCTTTGCGAATCCCCGGAGAGCGGGGCGGCAGGGTAGCGCCACGTCGCCGGGGCGACTAAACTGTCGCGTTTTGCGGCCTGCGACGAGACGAACGATGAAGGAGTGACAGCGTGAGCAATGGAGAACTGAAGAACTGGGCCCTCGTGCTGGGGGCCTCATCGGGTTTCGGGGGCGCGGCTGCGCTCGAGCTGGCCCGCGCGGGCTACTCGATCTTCGGCGTGCACCTCGATCGAAAATCCACGATGCCCAATGTCGAGAAACTCGTCGGCGAGATCGAAGCGACGGGTCAGTCCGCCGTCTTCTTCAACGTGAACGCGGCCGATGCCGAGAAGCGCGACGAGGTTCTCGCGGAAATGTCGAAGCGGACCGATGCGGGCTCGTCTGGGACGGTCAAGGTGCTGCTTCATTCGCTGGCGTTCGGCACGCTGAAGCGGTTCGTAGGCGAGACGCCCGCTGACGAGATCAGCGCGGCGCAGATGGCCATGACGATGGACGTGATGGCAAATTCACTCGTCTACTGGACACAGGGCGTCATGCGTCACGGCCTGATGCGCTCGGGCGGCCGAATCTATGCACTCACGTCGGCCGGCAGCCACCGCGTGTGGCCGTTCTACGGACCGGTTTCGGCGGCGAAGGCCGCGCTCGAGTCACTGATCCGTCAGCTCAGCGTGGAGCTCATTCCCCAGGGCATCACCGCGAACGCGCTGCAGGCGGGCGTGACCGACACGCCTGCGCTGCGGAAGATTCCGGGCAACGACGTGATGATCGCGCGAGTCCTCGAGACGCATCCCGGCGGCCGGCTGACAACGCCCGAGGACGTTGCACGTGCAATCGTCGACCTCTCCCGTTGCGGAACGAACTGGATGACTGGAAACACGATCCGCATCGACGGCGGCGAAGACCTCGTGGGGTAGAGAGAGTGCAGGATTGACAGGATTCGAGGAGGATTCACGGGAATCCGATTCGTCAACAAGAAGGGCGGTACGTCGATTCGGACCGCCCTTCCTCAATGCTTTCAGTATCCGTCAATCCTCTCCACATCCCGTCAATTCTTCACACACTCTCTACCCCATCTCGAAGATCATCCAGGCGATGAAGCCGATGAAGCCGATGAAGAGGACGAGCACGAG
>CAZXLQ010000268.1:3672-7116 GCA_964641945.1 uncultured Clostridia bacterium | reverse complement strand
GTTCCCCGTTTTGTGAGCCGCGAGCGGTAGCGAGCGTCCCACGGACGGTCGAACGATCCCGATCACTTCTGTCCTTCCGCAGCCCCGAATCTGCAATTTCAGGCACCGTCCGTAGCCCCCTCGCCACCGCTCGGGGTTCTCGGTATTCTTCGCGCCATGCCTCCGCACACCTGCACCGGCATTCTGCAGCAGATCCTCGATCGCAAGGCCGAGCGGCTCGCCGCCGCGAAGCGATCACGGCCGCTGTCGGAACTCGAGGCCTCCATCGCCAGAAACCGATCGCGAGCCCCGGCGGCGTTCTCCGACCGGATTGCCCGCCCTGATTCCGTCAACGTAATCGCCGAGGTGAAGCGCCGGTCGCCGTCTCGCGGCGTAATTCGCGACGACCTCGACCCGGTCGACGTAGCCGAAGCATACGCGCCGTGGGCCGCCGCGATCTCCGTTCTCACCGAGGAAGACTTCTTCGGCGGCTCGCTCGACGTCCTTCGCGAGATACGCCGCCGTGTCGACGTACCTTTGCTCCGAAAGGACTTCCTCTTCGACCGCTACCAACTCTTCGAGGCGGCCGAGGCCGGAGCAGACGCCGTTCTGCTCATCGCGGCCGCGCTGCAGCCGGCACGGTTGACCGACCTGCTTCTCGAGGCTCGGAGCCTCGGCCTTGAGGTACTCGTCGAGGTGCACACGGTCGCGGAACTGGAGGCCGTGTTACACTGCGGCCACGCTCTCATAGGCGTCAACAACCGCGATCTGACGACGTTTGCCGTCGACCTCGACACGTCCCACACCATCGCCAGAATCGCGCCGGACGACGTCCTGCTCGTGAGCGAAAGCGGCCTAGAGTCGCGAACGACGATAGATGAACTTCGGAGCGCGGGATTTCAGGCGTTTCTCATCGGAGAGCACCTGATGCGCGCCGAGAACCCTGGAAACGCCCTTCGCACCCTCGTCGAGTGAGTCCACCATGGCTGTCAAGGTCAAGATCTGCGGAAACACGTCCTACGAAGATGCCGCCTACGCGCTCGACTGTGGAGCGGACGCTGTCGGCTTCGTCTTCTACGAAAAGAGCTCGCGCCACGTCGCGCCGTCAACAGTCGCCGAGATTGCGAAGAAGCTGCCTCCCTTCGCCGTGAAAGTCGGCGTCTTCGTCAACGAGTTCGACCTCGCCGTCGTCCGCTCGATTTCGGAGATGTGCCATCTCAGCGTAATCCAGCTCCACGGCGGCGAATCGCCTGAGTATTGTTCGCGACTCTCTGACTTCACGGTCGTGAAGGCGCTGCGCGTGAACGACGACTTCGACCCGGCGCACGTGCGCGACTTTGCGGTTCCGGCCATTCTGCTCGACGCGTACGACGCAGACACCTACGGCGGCACGGGGCGGCTGTTCGACTGGAGCAAGGCCGTTGCAGCAAAGCAGTACGTATCGAGCCTGATCCTCGCCGGCGGTCTGAATCCCGAGAACGTGTCGCAGGCGATCAAGCTGGTCAAGCCCTACGGCATCGACGTCTGCAGCGGCGTCGAAAGCAAGCCCGGTCAGAAGGACAAGTTGCTCTTACGGTCGCTTCTCAACGAGGTCGAGCGGACACGCGCCGACGTCGGCAAGACCGGCCCGCTTAGCCAGAATCAGTGGTTCAATGGCTGAGGTTTCGCAAGTCAACGGACGGTCCAGGACCGCCGGGCTCGGGAAGGATGCGGCATGACGACTATCGGCATTCTCATCTCGGGCCGCGGTTCGAACATGCTGGCGATCCTCGACGCCATCGAAGCAGGCCACATTCCGGCGCGCGTCGGCTGTGTCATCAGCAACGTGCCCGACGCCGCCGGTCTCGCGGCCGCGCAGGCGCGAGGCATAGACGCCATTGCGCTTGACCACCGGGGACTCAATCGCGAGACCCACGACCGGCGCATGCACGCCGAACTCGTCGAGCGCGACGTCGACCTCGTCTGTCTTGCGGGGTACATGAGGCTGCTCAGCCCGTATTTCATTCGCAGCTACCCGAACCGGATCCTCAATATTCATCCGTCGCTGCTTCCGGCCTTTCCCGGGCTTGCGGCGCAGCGACAGTCGCTCGACTACGGCGTGAAGGTGACCGGATGCACCGTGCACGTAGTCGACGAGGAGCTCGATCACGGACCGATCGTCCTTCAGCGCACGGTCGAAGTGCTCGACGACGACACCGAAGCGTCACTGAGCGCCCGCATTCTCGTCGAAGAGCACGCCGCGTATCCCGAGGCCGTCCGGCTCTTCGCATCGGGGCTCGTCCGGGTCGTCGGGAGGACCGTCGTGCGAGTCGACGCCTCTGCGGCGGGGTGATGAGGGACCCGTCGTTCGCCATCGTCGGCGGCGGGCCGTCCGGCAGTTTCGCCGCGGCCGAGCTCGCCCGGTCGGGATACTCCGTGACCCTCTTCGAGCCGAAGGGTGCGTGGGAGAAGCCGTGCGGGGGCGGGGTCACGACCAAGGCGCTCGAACGGTATGCGTTTCTTCTGGATCATCCGTCGTGGCCGTCGCAGACCATCGATCGGATCGCGCTCGTGGCGCCGGGCGGCCGTCGGCTCGAAATGGCGCTCGATCGTCCGTTCAGGGTCTACGATCGGACACGACTCAACGGCCTGCTGCTCGAGCGCGCCCGTGAAGCCGGTGCAGCGGTAGTGGCCGAGTCAGTATCACGGTTCGAGCGCACCGACGCCGGATGGCGAGTCACGACGCGATCGGGTGAATACGAGGCCGCCGTGCTGGTCGGCGCCGACGGCGCCGGCAGCGTAGTCCGGCGAGACCTGGCGGGTCGATTCCGCCCGGGCGACGTCGCACTGACGGTCGGCTACAACGCTCCGCCGTCTCCCGGTCGGCCACTCACGACGGTCGACATCGAGTTTCCCCCGGGACTGACGGGCTACATCTGGGCGTTCCCGCGGACGGATCACGTCAACTTCGGTGTGATCAACCGCCTCAACGAACGGCCGGCCGCCGAGTTGAAGGCACTGCTGCACGACTTCATGGAGCGGTACTACGGCGGACCGATCCCGGAGGGCGCGGAGTTCTACGGGGCGAAGGTGCCGATGCTCGGCCGCGGATCGTGGCGCGAGGCGCGCGCGACCGGAGACGGCTGGGCGCTCATCGGTGACGCCGCGGGCTTCGTCGATCCGATCACGGGCGAGGGCATCTACTTTGCGATCCGCTCGGCGGAGTTGCTCGCCAGATGTTTCGTGGAGGGCACCGGACTGGCGGGGTACGAACGCGCGTGGTTCGAGGACTTTGGCGAGGACCTGGAAGTCGCGTCGAAGTATCTCGACCGGTTCTACCGAGGCAGATTTCTCGGAGCGCCGGTGATCGATCGAGCCGTGGGCTTCTCGGCGCGGCACGCCGGCTTCCGGCGCGTGATGGCGCGAGCGCTTGGCGGCGAGCAATCCTACCTGACTCTCAAACGCGACCTGGTCATCAATGCTCTC
>CAZXLQ010000268.1:0-3572 GCA_964641945.1 uncultured Clostridia bacterium | reverse complement strand
ACTTTCGTATACTGACGGGCGCGTCCGAATGCCGGACGCAGGAGGTGCAATGAGCCAGACCGGCCACGATACCGCTTCGATTCAGAAGGTGATCCTTCGCGCCGCAGCCGCTGCGGTCAGCGACGCTCCTCTCCAACGGTTTCCGAACGAAACCCCGGAGAGCATCAACGAGTCCTTTGTCGGCGCGCTCGGCATCATCTCTCGAGCCGCGAGGCTCGAGGCGATCGTCGAAGCCGTGCGGCCGATAGCCGCGCGACTCGCTTCGACCCCTATCGAGGGCGACGGTCCTCAGGCCGAGGACTTCCGTCTTCACGTGCAGCACCTGCTTGCCACGCTTGCGGCGCTTCATGCATTCGACCATCGCGAAGCGGACCACACGATCACCGACTGATGTCACATTCCAGGTGACCCTGGTATCAGCGGCGCCGCCCGGGCGCCTCCTCGGCTTTGAACGTCTCTCCCGCTGAATCCTGAATCGCGCGCGACCGGCGTGCGGAGGAGGAACCGCCGTGGCCGTCGCCTGGAATGCCAACTCCGCCGCCTATCTTCTGCGGCGTGCCGGGTTCGGGCCAACGCCGGCGGAGGTCGAGACGTTTGCCGCCCTTGGACACGAGCAGTCGGTCGATCGCCTCGTCGATTACGAGTCGATCGACAACAGCGCCCTCGAGACGCGACTGACGCAGCTCTCCCTCGACCTCGGCGAGATCGTCCAGATCTACTACTGGTGGCTCTACCGGATGCTGTACACGGCGCGGCCGCTCGAAGAGAAGCTCACGCTCTTCTGGCACGGCCACTTCGCGACGTCGTACGCCAAGGTCAACGACACGGGCTTCATGCTCGCGCAGAACCAGCTCTTCCGCCGGCGCGCGGTCGGTGATTTCCAGCAGACGCTCATCGAGGTCTCGGCCGATCCGGCAATGCTCTTCTGGCTCGACAACGTCGTGTCGGTCAAGGAAGCGCCGAACGAAAATTACGCACGCGAGCTGATGGAGCTCTTTTCGCTGGGCATTGGCAACTACACCGAGACCGACGTGAAAGAGGTCGCGCGCTGCTTCACCGGCTGGACGTTTCGCGGAGACGGCTTCGACTTCATCGACGGAATCCACGACAACGAATCGAAGAACGTGCTCGGTACGTTCATCCCCTCCGGACAGGGTATCGAGGACGGCCGCCAGGTCTGCCGCATTCTCGCCGCCAGCCCCTTGTGCGAGCAGTTCATCGCGAAAAAGCTCTGGGCGTTCTTCGGCACCGGACCGGCGCCACAGGCGGCGATCGACGCGATGGCCGCCGCGTACCGGTCCAACAGCCGTTCGATCCGCGAGATGGTCCGGACGATGTTCATGCGCGACGAGTTCTTTTCGGCGTCGATTGCAGACGCACAGATCAAGAGCCCGGTCGAGATCTACGTGGGCACTCTGCGGTCTCTCGAGGCATCGCGCCCGATCATCGAGTTTGCTGACTTCCGCTACTTCATCTTCAATACGGTTTCGATGGGGCAGACGCTCTTCTTCCCGCCGAGTGTGAAGGGCTGGGACGGCGGTCGAAAGTGGGTGAACACGTCGACGCTGATCTCGCGTTTCAACTTCACGAACGGCGTGGCGATGATTCGAGGCGAGGGATACCAGCTCGTCGACGCAGCCGCACTCGTTGCCCAGACCGGTGCAACGACGCCCGAGACGATCGTCGATGCGTTCGCCGAGCGTCTTGGTCCGCTGGACATCGGTTCGGTGGCCAAGCGGCGGCTGGCGGACTACCTTCGAGCGCGGCCCGACGGCACGCCCGGCGAGTTCACAATGGATACCGAGACGATCGATACGAAGATCCGCGGACTGATTCGGCTGCTCATGTCGACGGCCGAATACCAGGTGCACGCCATGGCGGTCGATCCGGATCTCGCAGCGCCAGTCATCGTTTCGCCCGCCATCAAGAAAGGCAAGCTGCTGCTGTCGGGCACGGGAGCGGGCCTGCACGCCGGTGCTCGACTGCGGGTCACCGGAGACGCGATCGCCGGTACCGAGTTCTTCCCGCTCTCGCCGAAGGGCGCGACGAAGTGGATCGTCGGCAAGAAAGTGCGCAGCACGCCTGGTGGGCGCACGATCGACGAGTTGATCCCCGTGGGAGCAACCGTAACGCTCGTCATCGAGAATCCGGACGGCGTGCATTCGCTGCCGGTGGACCTGACCCGCTGAGGAGGACCGGAACGATGTCGCACTCGAGACGGCAGTTCATCACGCGGGGCGTTACCTTTGTGGGCGCCGGACTTGCGGCGCCGCGGTTCCTGCTCGGGCGCGGTTCCGGAATTGCCCGCGCCGCGGGGCGAGGGAACGGGAAGATCCTCGTCGTCGTCGAAATGAACGGTGGCAACGACGGCCTCAACACGGTCGTTCCCTTCACGGACCCGCGATATTCGCAGTATCGGCGGTCGCTCGCGCTCGCGCCGGGGTCGCTCGTGCCGTTGACCGATTCGCTCGGCCTGCATCCGAGCCTCGCGTCGCTCAAGGGACTCTACGACCAGAACCGCGTCGCCATCGTCCAGGGCGTCGGCTATCCGTCTCCGAACCTCTCGCACTTCCGGTCGACCGAGATCTGGCAGACGGCGGAGCCGGATGCCATCGCCTCGACGGGCTGGCTCGGGCGCTACCTCGACACGATCGCGATACCGGGCAGCACCATGCTCGATGCCATCAACATCGGATTCGAGACGCCCGCTGTTCTTGCGACGGCTACTTCGGCGGGGGTTGCCTCGATCGATTCGTTCGCGTCCTACACCATCGCCGGCGACGGTGCGCAGCCACAGGACGATGCGAACAAGTTCGCTACATTCGCCGGCCTCTACGACGATGTGCGCGGAGACGAATCGACGCTCGACTTCATCGCGAACACGGGCCTTGCGGCATACGAGTCGTCGGGCGTCATAAGCCAGGTCGCGGACGACTACGTTCCTGCGGTGGCGTACCCGGAGGATCCGTTCAGCCAGAGCCTGTTGAAGATCGCGCAGTTGATCGGGGCCAATCTCGGGACGGACATCTACGTGACGGGACTTGGGTCGTTCGACACCCACGCCAACCAGGCTGGTGACCACGCGCGGTTACTGCAGTGGCTGTCGGACGGGCTCGCGGCGTTCCACCAGGACGTGGCCGCCCACGGTCGAGGTGACGACGTTCTCGTGATGACGTTCTCCGAGTTCGGCCGGCGCGTCAACGAAAACGAGAGCCTCGGGACGGATCACGGGACGGCGGCGCCGTTGTTCGTGCTCGGGAACGCTGTGTCGGGCGGGATCTACGGAGATCACCCGAGCCTCGTGAATCTCGACGACAATTACGACCTGATCCACGAGATCGATTTCCGGTCCGTGTACGCGACGGTGCTGAGGCACTGGCTGCAGGTCGAGCCGGAGTCGATCCTGGGAAGCGCGTTCGAGGACATCGGGTTTCTGTAGAGACGTCCTTTGTGCGCTGCGTGACTCCCTGCTCTCTGTGCCGCGACTGCGGAGCGGTAGATCCGCGACAGTGGAGTTGTCGATTCCGCGACCGCGGAGCGGTCGATAGAATAGCCGTGGGTCGCGCGCGGGC
>CAZXLQ010000267.1:0-7207 GCA_964641945.1 uncultured Clostridia bacterium | reverse complement strand
CATCGCGGCGGTGATCCGGCCGTTCTACGAGGGGGGCGCGGGCGACGCGGCGGTTCTTCGCGCGCGCCGTAGTCAGCTTGCCCCCCCTTTAGACCTGTCGGCGAGACGACCGGCGCGGTGTCACCATACCCACGCGCCGTGAGGCGATCCGACTCGATGCCCTTCGCCGTCAAGTATGCGGCGACCGACTCGGCGCGAGCCTGCGAGAGCTCGAGGTTGTCGGCGTACTTGCCACGCTTCTTGATCGGCTGGTCGTCCGTATGGCCCTGGATCTCCAGCTTCAGGTCGGGAAACTCCTTGAGGATCGCGACCGCCTTGTCGAGCTGGCGATTCGAGGTTGCGAGCAGCTCCGCCGAGCTCACGCGGAAATTGATGCCCTGGATGATCCCGGTGAACTTCTTCAACTTCGCCGGGATCTCGTCGGGGCAGCCATCCTCGTCCTGGAAGCCGTTCCTGGTTTCGGGTTGTTCGCGGCACTTGTCCTGCACATCGAGGACGCCGTCCTGATCATCGTCCGGATCCGGGCAGCCGTTGTCGTCCTCGAATCCATCCTTGTCCTCCGGATCGAGCGCACACCGGTCCGCGGCGTCGGGGATGCCGTCGCCGTCGTTGTCGAAGTCGGGACAGCCATCGTCGTCCTGAAACGCGTCCTTGTCCTCGGGCTCCATCGCACACTTGTCGTTGGCGTCGGCGATGCCGTCACCATCGTTGTCCAAATCCGGGCAGCCGTCCTCGTCCTGAAACGCGTCCTTGTCTTCGGGCTCGGTCGGGCACCTGTCGAGGTCACCGACGATGCCGTCCTTGTCCGGATCGAGATCGGGCGGCGGCGGCTCGACGACCTTCTCGACCTTCTTGCGACCGAGCTCCTTGTAGATCGAGAGCAGGACTTCATAGTCTTGCGTGAAGCCGTCGTTCGGCATGTTGTCGCCGTCGACGCTCGCGGGCACCAGCAGCAGGCGACCGTCGAGGCGGAGCCCCCATCCGCGGTCGATGCGATACTTCGCGCCCCCGCCGACGTAGAGCATCTCGTCGGTGTCCTTGCTGATCGGATTGCGCTTCTCGTCGCCGTCGCTGCTCACGACCTGGAGTGCGCCACCGCCGAGCAAGACGAACGGCACCAACTTGTTGGTCGACTCGGCGGCGCGAAATTGCGCGACGAGATGCGCGCGATACGTCATGTTCCAGACGTCATTGGATTGGGCTCGGCTTTCGCCCGGAATCACGCCGAGCTCGCCTTCGATGCCGAGCAACGATCCGAAGAACACGCCGACCCGAAGCCCGAACAGTGCCGAGTTGCGCTCGGAGTCTGCGTTCGGGACATCCGCGACGCCGAGCTCGCTGGTGTCGCTGAAGAGGTGGATTCCCGTGGTGCCACCGATCTCGATGTCAGCGCGGACCGGGGCGACGCTGACCACGGTACCACCCACCGCCAGCGCGAAAACACCCGAAGGTCGAAGCAAGCGAATCATGAGTTGGCGCTCCTTGTTTTCTAGGCGTTGTCGTTCGCGTCGGCTAGTCGTTGTCGAGGTTCGTGACGCTGACATCGATCGGGTCGAGGCCCGCGTAGTCCGCATCACTGCTGAGCGCCGCACCGGTCGTGATGGTGTAGATCTGATCTCCATCGGCGAGCAGATCGTTGACGCCCGTGATCGTCACGGTCTGTGGGGTATTGAAGTTTGCCGAGGCGAACGTCAGCTGCGTCGGCGAGACGGTGCCCTCGGTGAAATCCGACGATGTCAGCGTCGTCACGTTGGCGGACGGCTGGCTGTTGAGGACCACCGTGAACGTGGCGGTGCCGCCGGCCTCGGTGGTCTGCAGCCCGCTGGTCGGCGTGACCGTGAAGCCGGCGGTCTCGTCGTCGACGTCGACCGTCCTCGCGATCAACCCGACAGTGCACCCGTCGAGTCGCGGTCGCGGGATCTCGAAGGAAAGGACACGACCGCGCACCACACAGTCTCGTGCGAACCGATGTTCGGCGTAGCGCGCGGCGCGCATCGCTGCCCAGTGCGGGCGTGAGCTTTTACGTGGGACGAGTTGGTCACTCGTCCAACTCGTGTGCCGCCTGAGCGTGCCCGCGTGTCGTCGGCGGCTCGCGCCGATGATGACGCCGCCGCCTATCCTGAACGGCGGGCGCTCGCTTGTATTACGGGGTGATCAACGTCGTCGTGAATTTGTCCGCACGCGCCTTGAGGCCGTGTGACTTGAACGTCGAACCCGTCTTCGTCGCGCTGACCGTGACGGCAACGTCCGGCGGTACGTTGAACAGGTACGCGGTACCATCCGCCGCGGTCGACGTCGCCGACGAGCTCGGGAGCCCGTTGCTGTTGTTGTAGCGATAGGCTCCCGACGCAGGTGAGCTCGTCACCGCAGCACCGGCCACGGGCATTGCCATCGCCGTCGCGCCGTCCACGACGACCAACGCGATCACACCCTTGCCCGCCTGTTGATTGCCTTGAGCGAACGCGTTGATCAAGTTCAGCGTGCTTTCCGAGATCATGTTGACCGGAGCGACGGTGTCAGCCACCAGCGGCGCGGGCGGATAGAGATACGAGTCGAGCAAGTTGGTCTTGGTCGCCCTCAGGTATCCATCGACGGCGAGGCCGTTCGTCGAGATCGTCATCGTGAACGCGCCCTGCGCATTCGTGGTCGCCGTCGCGATTGGCGTCGCCTCGTCGCTCGTTCTGAACGCCGCGATCATCGCGTCGGCGACCGGAGTGGTACCGTTGGACGTCCGTTCGACAGCCGTACCCGTGATCGCGATCATGGCGGGTGCGGGTGCTGCGTCGATACTCGCGTCGATCCCTTCGGGGGCGTCGCTCGAGGCGTCGGGATCCGTGCTGCCACCCTTATCGTCGCTACCACATGCCACGGCCCCGATCATCAAGAGCACTAGTGCAGTGGGGTTTTGCATCCACCACCGTTCCCATGAAACGTGGATGCGTTCCGCGATCTCGCTCACAACCCACCATCCAAAATCGATCGACGACACCACGATGAAGTGGACACGAGTTGTTGGACGTTTGTTGATCCTTTTCGCGCGAGCTCGGCGAAGTCAGCCAATTCCGGAAGTCCTTTCGGGGCCGGATCCTCATCGCGGCTGCCGCGGCGGGTTTCGATTACATTCATCGTGTCCATCGGGCCCTGATCTGGCGGGTCGGGTGCGACGCGCTTCATCCTCCTAGCGACCAAGCCCCACACGTAGGCCGGCATCGCGACCCACGCCGGTTTGTTGATCCATTCGAAACGAGCTCGGCGAACAAGGTGCTGGCGGATTCAACCACCCACGTGGATGATCGAGAAGACCTCGTCGCGTTCCGTGAAGGAAACCGTGACGCGTTGGAGCGCGTCTATCGACGGTTCGTGTCCGAGGTCACCGCGTTTCTTCGCCGTGGATTCATGTACAACGTCGACGCATCAATGGCGCGGTTCGGAGGTGTCCGAGACTCCTTCGAGCTCGAATCCTACGTGCAGGAGGTGTTCACCCGGGCATTCGAGCCACGGACCCGGATGGCCTACGACGGGGTTCGTCCATACGGCGCCTTTCTGATCGGTATCGCTCGTCACGTCGTGCTCGATCACCTGCGCTCCACCGCGCGTCACGGAGAAGTGATCACGGCGCCGGAGGTGATCGACGCGACCGCGGCACCGCAACCGATCACCGACGACGAGCGGCGTGGCCGGGACCTCATCGTCGCGTTCCTCGAGAATGAATGCGACGAGCGCGACCGCAAGCTCTACGAGTTGCGCTACCGTGGCGAGCTGACGCAGCACGATGCAGCCGCAGCAGCGGGACTCTCGCGGATCCAGGTCCGGCGGTGGGAGACAAAATTTCGCGCGCGCCTGTTACGGTTCCTCAAGCGCGCCGACTACGTGAGGCTCGCGTGATCGGCGGTCACGGGCAATTCTCGCGGTTGATCGAGCGCGCGTTCGTGCGAGGGCTCTCTGTACGTCAACGGCGAAGACTTCACGAGCACCTCGTTGGCTGCGAACGGTGTCGGGAATCATGGGAACGGCTCGCGGCGGTCGACCGGCATCTCGGTGGTCCTTCGCTGCCAATCTCCACCATCGATGCGATCTGCGATCGCGTCATCGCGACCCGTGTCGTGCGACATCGCGCGGTGTGGGCGGCGGCCGCCGGTGCACTCGCGCTCGCGCTGGTGGTCTTGGTCGTACGCGTCCGTAGCGAGGATCCGTCGCTCCGGCCGCGTGGCCCTGGAGATCGCGTCGGGCGTACGCCGGGTGTGCGTGTCTTCTGCATCGCTAGGACGAGCGACCAAGTCGTTGCAGAAAGCCGCATGGTTTCGACTGCACCGGTGCCGACGCTCTACTGTACTATCGATGACGTACTGCAGATCGCGTACACCACGCCTAGCCTCGAAGGACTCACGATGATCGCGTACGCTCGCGACGCCCAGTCGATCCTCTACTACGCACCCCTCACCGAGGGTTCCACGCTTCCGGTCGCCTCGGATCGTGTGGACGAGCTCGTTGCCTGGAGCACGCGGCTCGAAGTCAACCATCATCCTGGCTCTTACGAGCTCGTCGTCCGCTTCTTCGACGGCAGCGTATCGACACGTGACGCCATCGAGTCGCGAATTCCACCCATCGCCGAGCTCCGCGGCCGGCTCGAGGTCTTGCCGAAGGGAGCCCACGTCGATGCGCCGTGAGCTCGCGATCGCACGGTGGCTCGCGTTCGCGTTGGTGCTGGTCGCAACCTCGCGAGCGGATGCCGAGACTCGTCGCTACGCCGTGATCGTCGCGTACGGCGGTGGTTCGAGTAGCGGGTTGGCCCCGCTCGAGTACGCGGACGACGATGGCGCCAAGTATCACGAGCTGTTCTCGCAGATCGCCGACGACGTTCGCTTGTTCAGCGTGCTCGACGAGACCACGCAGCGTGTCCACCCGGCATCCGCCCGAATCGCCCTGATACCTCGCCGCAAGGACGTCTTGGCCGGGCTAACCGACGTGTTCGAACGAGCCCAGCGCGACGTCGCCGCGGGTCACGAGGTCGTGTTCTATTTCGTCCTCGTCGGTCACGGTAAGATCGGCGATGGCGGCGAAGGCTACGTCGCGTTGCTCGACGGCACGTTCACGCGTACCGACATGTTCCAACAGGTCCTCGCGAAGTCGCCGGCCACGACGAATCACATCATCGTCGACGCCTGCAACGCGTACTTCTTGGTGCATCGCCGTGGCGGCGGGGACGCCGCGCCTCCGCGCAAGGAAGCCGTGCAGGCGTTCGTCTCGCGCGAGAGCTTGGCGCGATATCCCAACACCGGCGTCCTGCTCTCGACGAGCAGCGAAAAGGACACGCACGAATGGTCGGTCTACCGGGCAGGCGTGTTCTCTCACCAGCTCCGCTCCGCGATCGCGGGAGGCGCCGACGTCAACGGTGACGGTGAGATCGCATACTCCGAGGCGGCCGCGTTTCTCGCCGCCGCGAATCAACACGTCACCGAGGCCGCGCGCGTCGAGGTCTTCGTCCGACCTCCACTCGCGGACGTGCAGCGCCCGCTCGTCGATCTGAAGCGAGCAAAGTTCTCGCACTGGCTTCACGTCCCCGAAGGCAAGCCGATCCGGCTCTACCTCGAGGACAGTCGAGGGGCTCGCTACGTCGATCTCCACCTCGGTGGCAATGCGGTGACGCTGGGGCTCGTACCGAGCGCGCACTACTTCGCGCGGACGCACGACGGGGCCAGAGAGCTTCGCCTCGATGTGAACGTCACGCGCATCGATCTCCAGCGCGAGCGGATGACACGGCCGGCGGTCAGCGCGCGCGGGGCGGTCGAGGAATCGTTCCGGATGCACCTCTACGAAGAGCCCTTCGATGCGGATTACTATCGCGGGTTCACGGCGGCGCGAAACGACCGAGCCGTGGCGTTCGACGTGCAACGGTGGCGCCCCGGTCCCATCGACGCCAAGGCTGTCGACGAGGAGCTTCGCCGTCTCAATCGCTCGGCACTCGCCGATCCACGGCTGCGCAGGCGGCTGTCGACGATCGGCGGCGAGCTCGTGCGCTTGCTCCAAGCGAACGATCATCCCGCCGCGTTCAAGCTCCTACGTGGCCTCGAGGCGTCGCGATGATGGCTCGGCACGTGGTGCTCGCGTGCCTCGGATCGGTCGCCACGGCGACGGCCGCGCCGCGCGTCG
This sequence comes from uncultured Clostridia bacterium, assembly GCA_964641945.1. Taxonomy (GTDB): domain Bacteria; phylum Acidobacteriota; class Blastocatellia; order UBA7656; family JADIYM01; genus JADIYM01. Next base: position 1,057 of record CAZXLQ010000267.1, on the reverse strand, counting down.
GATACGTCGACGAGATCGCGGTCTTCGGCGGTGTCGAGGAGTCACACGTGCGCACCCTCGTCGAGGCGACCATGACGCGCAGCGGTCTGCGCGCGCGATTCGCCGAGGCCGCGACGCAGCCGTGTGGCAACGACAGTCGGTGCTTGATGGATCGCACGCACGCGGTGGGTGCGGCTGTCGGTCTGCGGTTCACGGTCGCCGAAGTTGCCGGTAGCTTGGTCGCTGCCGTGTGGATCGTCGACGTCGAGCACCGCGACACGCGGCGCGAGCTCCTCGAAGGAATCGATCTGGTCAGGCCCGACGCTCGCCTCCTCGATGCCCTCGGGGTTCGTGACGATGCAGGTCGGCGGCCTCGCTACGCGGCCTGGACGCTCGCAGTTGGCGCAGGTGCGCTCGCGATCGGCGGTGCCGTCGCGATGTGGCAAGCGAGAGATCTTCGGTCGGAGTTCTTCGCCGACCACGTCGCAGCCAACGGAGACATCATCGGCATCTCGCCTACAGATGCACGCGCCGTCGAGCAGCGTGCTCGACGCTGGTCGCTCGCGGGCGGGGTCCTCTTGATCGGCGCCGTCGCATCGGGGGTCGGCGCGACGGTCTTGTTCATGACGGACCGGGGTGGTGGTGTCGCAGTCACGGGGTCGTTGTGAAGAACACCATCTTGATCGTGAGCTGTTCGCTGGCCGCCATTCTCGCGTGTGCTGACTTCGATCTGGAATCGAGGCGATTTCGGTGTGCGGGGCAGCCCGAGATCTGTGATGTCGGGATGACATGCGGCGCCGATGGCTACTGTGCCCCGATCGGAAGCGCAGGGGACGCCGCCAAAGAGATTTGCATGAATGGACTCGATGATGACGGTGACGGCCGCGTCGACTGTGCAGACACGGAGTGCCCGGGAACGACCACCTGTGGCCAAGGCTGTTACTGCATCGGCGGGCAACCTCACGAGAGCGGGTGCACGGACGGCTTGGACAACGACAAGGACGCGACGATCGATTGCCGAGACTTCGACTGTGTGCCGTGTACGGGTACGAGTACGTGTTGTCCCGACGGTGCCTGT
>CAZXLQ010000266.1:0-7268 GCA_964641945.1 uncultured Clostridia bacterium | reverse complement strand
GCGGTAGCGAGCGTCCCACGGACGGTGTCTGAAACCGCGGACTCGTAGAGGCGGTCGACTCGTGCGCTACCGCGCACGGTACTGATGCATGAGCCTCGCCATGTGATAATTCCCGCGCGTGAATGCGGAGCAATATCTTCGGGCCAAGGCGATCTTCCTCGCCGCCTGCGAGAGACCGACAGCCGAACTGCCTGCTTTTCTCGATGCCGAATGCGGCGACGACCTCGACGTGCGCTACGAGGTCGAGTCGCTGCTGGCCTTTCGCGACGACACCGGAAACACCGTGCAGTCGGAGAACCGGCCGCGTGACTCCGTGCGCCTCGCAGGCCGCTACGCTCTCGGCGCGGTCATCGGCCGCGGCGGCATGGGCCGGGTATATGAAGCCGTCGATGAGCGATTCGCCCGCAAAGTAGCCGTCAAGGAGCTCTCCGTCGAGGGCGATGTCTACGCCAACGCCTTCGCGCACGAGGCGCGCCTGCTCAACGGACTCCGCCACCCGGCGCTGCCGGTCGTGATCGACCTCTTCGTCGAAGACTCGAAGTCGTATCTCATCATGGACTTCGTTCCGGGTCAGAACCTGAAGGAGCTGACCAACGAGCGGCTGGAGGCCGGTCTAGGACCGTGGCCGCCGGCGACGGTCCTCCGATGGGCCGACGACCTGCTCGCGGCACTCGAATACCTCGGCAGTTTCTCACCGCCGATCGTGCATCGAGACATCAAGCCGCACAACCTCAAGCTCACGCCGACCGGCGGAATCGTCCTGCTCGACTTCGGGCTCGCGAAAGGCGTGGCCAGCGACGCCTCGGCCGAAGCGCGCAGCGTACCGGGATACTCGCTCGGCTACGCGCCGATCGAGCAGTTGCGCGGCTCGGGAACCGACGTCCGCGCCGACCTCTTCGCGCTCGGCGCCACGATGGTGCACCTCCTGTCAGGCACTCCTCCTCCTGATGCCCTGTACCGAACCGATGCGATCGTGCAGGGCCGAGGCGATCCGCTCGATCGGGTTCTCGATGCCCTTCCCGTCCCGGAAGCGGTCGCCGCCAGCCTGCGCCGCACGATGGCGCTCAGCCGCTCGGACCGTCCCCATTCCGCGGCCGCGCTGCGGGCAATACTCCAACTTGCCGCCGACGGCCGCACGGACGGAGGGTCCGCTGCGGAGACGCGACGCGGGCTGCGCGTGACGCGTGTGCCGGCCGCACGCTCGTCAAATGCCGATTCGACCAAGGCCGCGGGCTCGGCGGTGCCGTCCAACCTGCCGCAGCCGATGACCGGTTTCATCGGTCGAGAGTCCGAGACCGGTCGCCTGGCAGAGATCGTCCGGGCTTCGCGGGTCGTGACGCTCACCGGACCGGGTGGCATCGGAAAGACGCGTCTGGCGTTGCGCGTCGCCGAGGAAGTGGCTGACGAACACCCCGGCGGCGTCTGGTTCGTAGACCTGTCCTCGCTTCCCGACCCGGCGCTCGTTGCGCTGACCGTCGCCACAGCAGCGGGCATCGTCGCGCCACCCGAATCACCGGTGCTCGATGCCCTCGCCGCCGGGTTTGCCGGCAGCCCGACTCTCGTCCTGCTCGACAATTGCGAACACGTGCTCGACGCCTGCGCGGCGCTCGTCGATCATCTCGCGCGCACCTGCGACGAATTGCGAGTCATCGCCACGAGCCGTGAGCGACTCGGCATCGCCGGCGAACGCGTCTGGCCCGTTGGACCTCTGGCGATCGAGACGACCGTGGATTCGGTGGATGCAGTAGAGCTCGCATCGGCTGCAGCCCGGCTGTTCGTGGACCGCGCGAGGCGGTTGCGCCCGTCCTTCCAGGTCACACCCGGCAACACGGCGGCGATTGTCGAATTGTGCCGGCGTCTCGAGGGCATTCCTCTCGCCATCGAGCTCGCCGCCGCGCGTGTGACAGTCCTCTCGGTCGAACAGATCCTCAAGCTCATCGACAAGCGGCTGAGCGCGTATGCGAGCGGCGACCGGAATACGCCGGAGCGCCAGCGGACCCTCGGCGCCGCAATCGACTGGAGCTTCAATCTGCTCGAACCCGACGAGCGAGCGCTGCTCGCACGGCTCTCGCTGTTCCCATCCGGATTCGGCCTCGACGCGGTGATGGCCATTGCCGGCAACGAGGTCGATGCCCTCGGACTGCTCAGCCGCCTGGTCGACAAATCGCTCGTGAGCGTCGACGAACGCCGGGGCGAAGCCCGATACCGGCTGCTCGATACCACGCGCGAATATGCAGCCGCCGTTCTCGGCGCCTCCGGCGACGGCGCCGAGGCCCGCCGCGCGTTCATCTCGTGGGCGCGAGCCTTTGCCGGCGAGTGCGTTCGCGAGTTGTCCGGGCCGAACCAGGCACTCTGGATCGAACGCACCGGCGACGAGCACGACGCGCTCCTCGCGGCGCTCTCTCTCAGCCTGTCCGAGCCGACACTTCGGGCCGAAGCCCTGGAGCTTGCCGCATCCCTCGCCGGGTACTGGCAGCTGCGTGGATACGTTCGCGAGGGCCGCGAGTGGCTCGAACGCGCGGCCGCAGCGAGCGGGGATGCAGACCCGAAGTTGCAGGCCCTTGCGCTCCGAACCGCGGCGGCTTTCGCGAACATGGCCGGCGACGTCCAGCACGCCGAGACGCTCTATGTCGAAGCCCTTGCGCTGGCGCGTGCGTCGGGGGACGCCGAGCTGCTCGGTCGCACCCTCACGAATCTCGCCATCACTCTGCGAGACCAGGGACGGCTCGACGAAGCCGCCGAGGCAAGCGCCGAGGGACTCGCCCTGTTTCGCGGCATCGGGAACGAGCAGCTCGTTTCAATCGCGTTGCTCAACCTCGGGGCGTATCGACTCGACGCGGATCGCGAAGGCGAAGCCGGCGTCCTCTTCGCAGAGTGCCTCGAGCTGAAGCGGCGACTCGGCGACCGGTTCGGCATTGCGAATGCCCTTGCCAATCTCGCAAGCGTCGCCAAGCGTCGCTCGGAGTGGGGCGAGGCGCGCCGCCTGCTCGAAGAGAGTCTGTCGCTGCGGCGCGGCCTCGCGGAAAAACGCGGGTTGGCGTTGACGCTCGTCGAGCTCGCCACGGTCGAGATCGGTGACGGCCGGATCGACGCGGCAGCTCCGCACCTCGCCGAGGGGACGGCGATCTACGAGGAGACCGGCGACCAGCGCGGACTCGTTTATGCGCTGGAAGCGCACGCGCAACTTGCCTGCGCGCGTGGAGATTACGAACGCGCGCTCACGCTCGCGAGCGTGTCCGCCGCGGAGCGCGAGAGGCTCGGAACTCCGCTGCTGCCGGCGGAACGGGCTGCGATGAGCGCGGTAGTCTCGCGCTCGCGCGAGTCTCTCGGCGGCGCGAAGGCCGACGCCGCCGAACGGGCTGGATTCGTCATGTCGCGCAGCCGGGCGCTGGAACTGGCCAGGACGTGATCCGACCGTGGCGGCCAGCGCACGCGGATGCACCCGTCTGCCAGGAACCCGGGTTCAGCCGCCGGTCTGGTCGTCAAGCGTCGCGTCGGGGGCGTTCTTCTTGACGGACTCGACGCCGTTCTCCATTGCCGCGGCCGTTGTGTACATCTCGCTCTTACCGACGTCCTGACCGTTGGTCGACGTCAGCGCGAAGAAGAAACTTCCGTCCTTGGCGGTTCTCCGGTCGAACCGCGCGTCGACTGCCGAGTTCTTGCGAACCGACTCGACGCCGGCGACGGCGGATCGCTTCTCACCGTAGAGTTGACTCTGCAGGATGACCTGCCCGTTTCCGGCCTTGAGCACGAAGTGATACGCGCCGTTCTTCGCCGTCTTGAGTTCGAATTTTCCAGCCATTCGTGTGTCTCCCTCAGCATCGCTGTGCCACGCTGCCTCCATCAAACGTCACTTGGCCGCCGATCGCAATGGAAGCCGGTGCTAGGTCGTGGCGGCCGATGCAACCCGGCCGCTGAACGAAGACGCTGTACGGTAAGCGGCGAGCGCACGTGGCCGCCGGGTTCCCGTTCCTCGAGCCGCGAGCGGTAGCGAGCGTCCCGCGGATGGTGCCTGAAACCGCAGATTCGGCGTTGCGGAAGGACAGAAGTGATCGGTACCGGTCGGCCGTCCGTGGGACGCTCGCTACCGCTCGCGGCTCAAGAAACGGGGACCTTCCGCATAGGTCGCCGGCGGCGATCCTTTCAGCGCCAGGGCAACTTCTGTCGCCGTAAGCCTCCCCCAATCCCGATAGCCGAGCTCTGATGGATGGAAACGGTCCTCGCAATAGTGGCGCTCGTCGTTCTCGAGCACGCCCGTGCAGACCATCACCCGGTCGGCTTCGCGCGCCAGCGCGTGCGTTGCCCGCTCGAGCGCCGCCGCGCGGGCTCCGAGCACGGATCGCAACGGTTCCGGCAGCACCGGAAACCGTCCGATCGGCGGCATCGCGGCCACGACGACAGGCACTGAGCCGACGCGCTCGCGAATCGAGTCGACGAGTCTTCCGAGGTCGCGCCGCCATCTCGCCGGCGAGTGAAGCCTCAGCACGTCGTTTACACCGAGCGCGATGACGACGACGTCGAATGTCTCGGCCGGAACTACCGGCACGAGCTCTTCGCGCGTGCAGGCCGCTGTGGCCCCGTTCGCCCCGACTGCGCGCCATTCCACGGTGCTGTCGAGTATTTCGGACAGCGCCAGGGCAATCTGTCCCGTCAGCGCCAGGTCGTGGCGCGCGGCCCCGACGCCTGCGACCGTCGATTCGCCGACAACGAGCAGCCGAAGGAGGCTCGTCCCGTCACCCGACCGACCGTGCGACGGGCCGGCTGCACCGGGAAGGCGCGGCGTGGTCCGGCGCACGCGGCGTCCCTGCAGGACCAGCAATGGAAGCAGCAGCGCTGAGACGGCGCTAGCGACGAGATACCGGATGTCGAGCATCGTGCTACGGGGCCCGTCTCGAGTGCCGCTGCCGCCACAGCCACGGCGGCGTCGGGCTTCGATCCGACCATAGACCGCGTCGCGCAGCACGTGCATCTGCCTCGAGTCGCTTCAACTCGGAGTCCGTCGAATACGCCGAATAAAACCACGCCAGCCCTTCTGCCACGAGCACGTCGCTGACACGCCGACCGTCGGCGCACGTCACGTCCACGACGTCGCGCCCGTAGCGATCCACGTCTCGCACGAGAATCGTCACCGCACGATGAAAAGTGAGCTCCGAGAGTCGCGACCGGGCTCGACGACTCCACGGCTGCCCCGCCTCTGGAGCGTCGATGCCCGCGAGACGGACCCGAACTGCCCGGCCGTCGCGCAGAACCTCTATCGTGTCACCGTCCGCAACGACGACGACCCGTCCCACCCACGTCTGCCCGACGACATGCTTTGGCCGCCGTGTTTCCCCGGACACAGCGCCGGTCGGAAACGAAATCGCAACGGTCGCCGCCACGGCGAAGACGACCATCCAGACCCGGCTCTTTCGACTCTTCGCGATCAGGGCTCCTCCGGACGACCAGATGCGGCGGACTTCATTTGCTCTTGCGACGCCTCGTGCATTATCGCAATCGTCCCACGATCCGCGCCGGCCACGGAACCTCGTCGACGGGTTCGGCCGAGGATTTCGGCTTCGCGCGCCGGGCGACTTGTCCTAGCATGCTCGCCTGCATCCGGCAGGACAGCGTGGGAGTCGAGTTCGCGTGGCGCTGAGACTCGTCGCCGGCGGCCTCACCAGAAGTCGCCGCGAGTTTGCCGAGCGGCGCGACGCGCCAAGGATCCGATGGACCTCTTCACGAAACTGCGAACGACCGGCCCGCTCCAGAAGCCGGAGAGTCCCGCTGACGGCGACCTCGCGTCGCTCGAACACGCCGTCGCCGAGCGGCCGTCCGACGGCGCCGCGGCCGAGCGACTCGCGACGGCCTACGCATCGTCGGGCGAAACCGCGAAGGCCCTCAACGTCCTGCTCGCCGCCGGCGAGCAAGCGCGCGACCAGGGGCGCATCGAGAGCGCGCTCCACTTCATAGCGCTCGCCGAGTCGCTCGCCACGGGGCCAAAGCGCATCCCCATCCTCGAAAGGCTCATCGCGCTGCACATCGCGCGCCAGGCCTACGTCCGGGCCTTCCTGATCGCTCGCGAGATCGTCGAGTTCCACGTCCGCGGCGAGGATTCGATCCGGGCGCGTGACTTTCTCGGCCGATTGCCGTCGCTCGGTCCGCGGGATGGCGCCTACCGCAAGCGTCTTGCCGGATTGTTGACGACGACTGACGTCGTTGCCGGAACCGAGCCGGTGGCCTCGTGGCGACACGGTTCCATCGACCACGACGTTCCCCGCGAGGACTTTTCGGATCTCTCGGTGCTGCTCGTCGAGGACGATGCCGATCAGTCCGAGATCTTCGCCGCGGCGATCGAGACGCTCGGATGCGAAGTCCGCGTCGCGACCGACGGGCTCGCCGCTCTGGGTCAGATCGCGGCTGCCCGGCCCGCGCTCGTGATATCTGATCTCGTGATGCCGACGATGGATGGCAGCCAGCTCTTTCGCGCCATCGCGGCGGATCCGGCGATCGAGACGATACCCTTCGTTTGTCTCAGCGCACGCGGCGATCAGTTCGAGGTCGCCGCGGCGCTGCAGCGCGGCGTCGAGGACTACTGGGTCAAGCCGATGCGGCCGGCCGAGCTGCGTGCGCGCGTGCTGCGGATCCTGCGCCGCATCAAGGAGTACGCCGCGCTCGGTGGCGACCTCGGCATCGGACTCGCGAACGTCGTACAGGTGCTCGAGGTCAGCAGCCGGACGGGCACGCTTCTGCTGCGGAGCCGCGGTCGAACGGCGACGGTGTACTTCGCGGACGGTCGGCCGATCGATGCCGTGGCGTGCGGAAAAACCGGTGAGCCGGCGTTCTACGCGATTGCGGAGTGGAACGAGGGAACGTTCGAGTTCTCTCCGCGGCTGCCGGACCGCGAACGGTCGATCTTCGCGAGCGCACAGGGACTGCTGCTCGAGGCCTATCAGCGGCTCGACGAGTTCGCCGACGCCGTCGCCGAGCTTCCGCCTGACCACGCCGTCGCGCTCGCATTCGTCGAAAGAGAGCCGGAAGTCGAAGACGCCGACCGCACGCACCTCGAACGCCTGCGCTCGATCGTAGATGGCTCGAAGGCGCTCTCGGAGGTGCTGGCGGAGCTCGTCGGCGAGCTGGAGCCGGTCCTGCTGCTCGCCCGGCTCGTTCGCGACGGCGCGATCGCGGCGGCCGGGAACCGCGAGGGGTAGTGAACCATTCAGGTGGTCCCCGTTTCTTGAGCCGCGAGCGGTAGCGAGCGTCCCACGGACGGTCGAACGGTTCCTATCGCT
>CAZXLQ010000265.1:0-7281 GCA_964641945.1 uncultured Clostridia bacterium | reverse complement strand
GACGACATCAGCGGGATCAGTACCGCGAGCGATAGCGAGCGGGTCGATCGTCCAATGCGCCTCGGCCGACGGAGCGACTCGCTCGCTCGCGGTACTGATCCTAGCTTGGACGGGCTGTGTTGGCCGGGACGCCCGTCTATTCCGCAAGCCGCAGTCGATCGAACGCCAGCGACGACGGGGAGAGCCGCAGGCGCACGCCTCGAATCTCCGGCTGAACGAAGCAATAGGACTGCCGATGGCAGAACGGAACGAGTAGCGCCTTCTCCACGAGCAGCGTCTCGACGCGACGGTAGATGTCGTGCCGGGCATCCGGGTCCGCCTCGACCCGGCCGGCCTCGCAGAGGCGGTCGAGTTCCGGACCGCCGACGAATCGTCCGTAGAGCCCGGCATCAGAATGCAGGACCGGATACACGAACGCATCGGCATCCGGATAGTCCCCCAACCAGCCTCCGACGATCACGTCGGCCGTAGCCTCCCGACACGTGGCCTCGAGCGTTCCACCGGCGACGATGGACACGTCGAGCCTCACGCCTTCGCGACCGAACGCGGCCGACAGCGACCGCTCGAGCGATTCGGCCACCCCCGGGATCATGGCGGCCGCCAGTGTCAACGCCGCCTCGGACCGCTGCGGGGGACCGGCGCCCCCCGGCGCGCGCCCGGGCGGCTCGTACCCGAGCAGGCCGGGCGGAATCAGGCTGCGCGCCGGCATCGCCGACGCACCAAAGCTCGCGCGGGCTAGCGCGTCGACATCGACGCTCGCTGCGAGGCGCCGCCGCAGCGATTCGTCGGCCAGCGGACCGGAGTGGGAATTGAAAACGAGGAAATACGTCGCAAGGGTCGGGTACTCGTGCAGCAGCGGCCCGAATTCCGGGTCGTTGCGAAGCGACTCGCGGTCCGTCGCGTCCAGGTTCCACGCCAGCGAATAGCGGTGCGCCCTGAAGCCCGCGAGAATGTCGGACTGCGCAAGTCCGAATCGGTGCGACAGGCCCGAGCTCCGGGGAAACCCGGCGCGCCAGTAATCCGGGTTCGCTTCCTGATCGAGGCGGCGCCCGGGCTCGAATCCAGTGACGAGAAACGGTCCGGTGCCGATGCAGGACCCGGCGCCTTCAATGGCATCGGTTCCGTCAGGAACGATCGCGAGCGAGGAGTGCGTGAGCACCGCTGGGAAAATCCCAAGCGGCTCGTCGAGCGAGACGGTCAGTTCCAGATCGTCGACCACTCGGACACCCTCGAGCGTCGGTGCGCGTCCCTCGCAGAGGTCAGCGGCGCCGCACACCCGGTCGAGCAGCCATCGACGGTCCGGGAAACGCATCACGCGCTCGAAGGTGTGACGCACGTCATGAGCCGTGAGCGGCCGGCCGTCGTGGAATCGCACGCCCTCGCGAATCCGGATCCGATACCGGCGCCCTCCGTCCTCTGTCGTCACTTCGGAGGCGAGCCACGGGGCGATCCGCGCACCCTTACCCTCGTGCGTGAGGGTCTCGAACACGGTGAGCACGATTCCGGCGTGCACGTCGTTGGGCTCGAGGCAGGGATCGAGCGACTGCACGGTCGCGTGGTATGGAATCCGCAGGATTCCGCGCCCCGCGAACGTCGTCTCTCCCGTGACCGCCACGGCTGTCCTCTCCTCCAGCTGCGTGTCGGACGAAATCGGCGACATCGCGTCGGGCGGCTCCGTCGCAGCCGCACGCAGCCTGTCTGCTTCCTCGAGGAGTGACTGGGCACGCGCGTGATCGCCCCGCAGGTTCGCCATGGTCGCCCCGGTGTCTAGCAGCCGCACGAGGCTCGACTCTCGACGCAGGGCGCGCGCCGCGTCCGTGCCCCGGGTGACCCAGCGACGCGCCGCATCGATCCGCCGGTTCTTCCACGCGAGCTCGGCAGCCACGACCATCACGTCGAGCTCGCGGGCGCGGTTGCGCGCGCGAGAGAACGCATCGGACGCGACGCCGAGCTCGCGAAGGCCGTCGTCGATTTCGCCCGCCATTGCAAGGGCTTCCGCAAGCAGTACTCTCGCCTCGCCTTCGCCGGTGGCGTCAGAGCCCTCGCGCTCGAGCAGTCCGACAGCGGTACGCATCGCCCTCACTGCCTCGTCCGGACTCCACGCGTCGAGCGCTCGGCGCGCGAGATGCGTTGCGTGCTCGACCGTCTTCTCGGCCACCTCGCCGTGGGCGTAGTGATGGACGAGCTGCGGAAGTATGCGCTCGATCCGGCCAGCGGCCTGCGCTTCGAGCTGCGCGGCGTGCCGCGCGTGCAGCAGTCGCCGCTTTCGGCGCGAAAGAGACCGAAGCAGGACCTTGTGAAGCGCTCCGCTCGTGAACGCGAGGTCGTCACCTCCCTTCTGCCGATGTTCCTCGAGAAAACCGGACTCGACGAGCCGTTCGACAACGGCGTCGAGATCCTCGACATCGGAGGCCAGAATCTCGAGCTCGCGATACGGAAACCGGCGGCCGAGGACCGACGCCACCCGGAGCAGTTCGTGTTCCGTTACGGGAAGACGCTCGACGCGGCGCGTCACGGCCTGTCGGACCGTCACGGGCAGTTCCTCGGTGAACTCGCCGGAATTTCCCGACGTCACCCACACGCCGTCGCTGCCGCGCTCGATTCGCGACGTTTCGACGAGCGACCGCACGAGCTCGCGGGTGAAATACGGATTGCCGGCCGAGACGTCGTGCAGACGCTCTGCAAGTACCGGATCGACTGAGTCTTCTCCGAGAAGAAGGCCCACGAAGGCGGTCTGTTCGTCGAGCGTGAACGGTTCGAGGGGAATCGCCGCAAAGCGTCGCTCCTCGCGCAGCGCTTCGAGGAGCCTCGCACTGGCCTGCGGGCGTCCCAGGTCCGATGTCCGACAGGTCGCGACGATGAGGATCGGAAGCGGTTGAAGCCGCGAAACGAGGAACTGGACCGCGAGAAAGGCGACATCGGATGCGTGCAGGTCCTCGAGGCACACGACGAGCGGGCCCGTTCGCGCAATGCGGGCGAACGCCCGCGCGATCAGCTCGAAGACTGCCGTCTGGCTCTCCGGATGTTCGGTGGCGAGGGTCCGGCCGCCCGTCGACGAATCCAGACTCCGCAGCTCCGTCATCTCGCCGAGCACCGGGAAGAGCGCGGTCAGCTCGGGAAGCAGGTCGGCTACCGCTGCTGCGCCGTCGGAGCTCGACCGGATGACATCCCGGATCGCATCGCAGAAGGCGTTGTAGGGAATGCCGAGGTCGGCTTCGGCGAACCGGCCGCGGACCACCCGGACCGACGCGCCGTGCGCCAGCATTTCGACATAGTCGACGAGGTGTGACTTTCCGACGCCCGCATCGCCGGTGATTAGGACGAGCTGGCACTCTCCGGCCACCGCCATCTCGAGCCGGCGTCGGAGCGCGACGGTTTCCGCCTCGCGTCCGACGAGGATCGAAGACGCCGATGTGCGAGCGGTTGACTCTGATGTCGCTTGCGAGACGATCCGGTCCGCGGGCGTCACGGGCTCTCCCATTCGTTCTTCGTCGACGAGCGCGAGGTCACGGCCGAAATCGCCGGCGGTCTGGTATCGGTCCTCGGGTAGTTTCGCGAGGGCCCGCAAGACGATGGCATCGAGCTCCGGCGGCACTCCAGCTACGACCTCCGATGGCGGCCGCGCAGGTTTCACGAGATGCTGCGTGAGCAGGACGCTCAGCTTCGCTGCCGGAAACGGCGGACTGCCCGTGAGCATTTCGTAGAGCACGCAACCGAGCGAGTAGACGTCGGCGCGCCCGTCGACGGGCGCGTTCTCGATCTGTTCGGGCGACATGTACCGGGGCGTTCCGATGATGGCGTTGCCCGACGTGAGCGTGTTGACGTCGGCATCGTGTCCCGTCCGCAGTTTCGCGATGCCAAAGTCGAGGACCTTCGCCATCGGACCCTCGGGCGTCGTCTCGAGAAAGATGTTGTCCGGCTTGAGATCGCGGTGCACGATTCCCGCCCGATGCGCCGCCTGGAGCGCCGAGCAGACCTGGCGCGCAAGTCGAACGGCCGCGGCCGGAGCCATTGGCGACATTTCGGCGAGCTCTTCGCTCAGCGGGCGCCCGGCAAGGTACTCCATGACGATGTACATGCCGATGTCGGGCGCCACGCCGAAATCGAAGATCGTGATGATGCGGGGGTGCTTGAGGCTCGCGATGGCGAGCGCTTCGCGCTCGAAGCGGGCAACGACTGGCGGCTCCGCGAGCGCGCGCGCATGAACGAGCTTCACGGCGACAGTTCTCTTGAGGTTGAGCTGCGTGGCGCGATAGACGAGTCCCATGCCACCCGCACCGATTCGCGAATCGAGCCGATACCGGTCGGCTATCACCGTCCCGACGAGTCCGGGAGCGGCCGGCGAAGGTTCATCACGATCTGCGGCGACATCCTTAAGACCGTCGGAAGGCTCGGTGACGGCGAATGCTGCCGGCGCCTCGTCGTGCCCGCTCAGCAGCGCCTCCACGGCCTCGCGCAGGGCCACGTCGCCGGCGGCGGCGTTGCGCAGAAACGCCTTGCGCGCGAAGGGCGGGCACGCGATGACCTGATCGAAAAGGTCCCGGATCTGTTTCAGGCGTTCTGCGGTCACGGTGGAAGGACTGGGCGAGCTCTGTAACGCTACCAGAACGGCCTTGTCACATGTGACACGTCTCTGCGTCTTTGCGGGACCTTTGCGTCTATGCGAGAAACCTGATCGACGATCAAGATTCTCGCAGAGACGCAAAGGTCCCGCAAAGACGCGGAGGACGAGTGAACCTCAGACAGCCGCCGATCCAGCCACCGCCTGCTTGAATCCCGGCACCGCCGTGCGCCACTCCGGGTGTGTACCCGCCGATCCGCTCGTTGCAGCACTGAAGGCTTCCTGGATGCGCGCCGTGATCGGGCCGATCCGCCCGCTGCCAATCGGCAGCCCGTCGAGCTCGCGGATTCCGGTAACTTCGCAGGCCGTTCCCGTGAGGAAGGCCTCGTCGGCGGAGCGCAGGTCGTCGAGCGTCATTGCGCGAATCTCGGCCTCGATTCCGAGGTCGCCGGCAAGCTCGAGGACGGCGTCGCGGGTGATACCCATCAGGATCGAGGATCGCGCATCGTTCGTGACGAGTCTTCCGTCATGCACGAGGAACAGGTTCTCGACCGCGCCTTCGGCGATCGTGCCGTCGGCATTGATCATCAGCGCTTCGTCGAAGCCGCGCGACATCGCCTCTCGGACGGCGAGTCGCGACCCGATGTACTGACCGCACGCCTTCGCAGTGGACGGCAGCATCGACGTGTGGATCTTGTGATACGGCGAGAGCGTGAGACGGACGCCGAGCGCTTTCGCTTCGGGCCTGACGTGACCCATGTCCGGCCACGCGAGGATCGCCACGTCGATCGGACAATCGACACGAATGCCGAGATTGTCGGTCCCGGACCATACGATCGGACGGATGTAGCAATTGCGGAGCTTGTTTGCGGCGATGACCTCGAGTGTTGCGTCGATCAATTGCTTGCGGCTGTACTCGTGAACGTAGTTGTAGACGGCGGCCGAAGCGAACAGTCGGTCCATGTGCTCCTGAAGCCGAAAGACAGCCGGACCGTCGACGCCGTCGTAACAGCGGATGCCCTCGAAGACCCCGGTGCCGTAATGCAGGGCGTGCGTAGCGACGTGAGTAGTCGCATCGTCCCATCGGACCAGAGCTCCGTTGAGCCACACGTATTCGATACCTTCAAATCCCATGTTCGGCACCTCCTGCAGGTTGTGCGCGTAGTCGTCGAGACCGCGCCTCGGGACGTAAGCGGTTCCGTCTCCATTCTAGGCCGCAGGTCCCGAGCATGGAATGGGCATTGAAAGGAAGTTTGGCCCGAACGCCTCATGTTGTAAGGTGAAAGCGATCATGCCCAGCACGATTGACAAGCAGCTCGATGCGATTGGATGGAGAATCCTGGCAGAGCTCCAGGCGAACGCCCGAATCTCGTATGCCGAGCTCGGACGGCGCGTCGGTCTGACGACTCCGGCGGTCTCCGAGCGCGTCCGGCGGCTCGAGGAGTCGGGGGTCATTGCGGGCTACCGCACCGAGGTGGATCCCGCAAAGGTCGGCTTGCCGATCACGGCATTCATCCGGATGAGCATCGTCGGCGACGTCTCGAACGCGCTCGTGGCGCTGGTGCGCGAGTTGCCCGAGGTAGTCGAGTGTCACAAGGGGACAGGCGGCGACTCGTTCATCCTGAAAGTGACGGTTCGATCTGTCGCGCACCTCGAGGAGCTCATCGACCGGCTTATTCCCTTCGGTACGACGTCGACTTCGATCGTGCTGTCGTCGCCGGTCGAACGCCGGACGATCGAGCGCGAGGACATCGTCGGCGACTGAGTCGGCGTCGTTTGTGTCGGTGGCCGCACAACTTTTCCGCGGCGGATCCGATCATGGGTCCGACCGGAAAGTCCGCGTACAACGCAGACGAAGGTGCGACCGATTGACGCGAGGCGCGTGGCCGGTGCATTGTGAATCCCGGAGGCCCTAACCAATGGCAGAGTACGATCTGGAGCAGAGAATGCAGTTGCTTGGGGATAGGATCGAGAGGTCCCGCGAAGAATCGGAACGTCGGTGGCTACAGACGGAGAAGGAGTACGCAATCCTCAGGCAGCTGCAGGCCGAGGGGATGCGAGAGACGATTGCGCTCCGGGAGTTGTGCGCTGATCTCAATGCGGCCAGTCGGAGACACGATCAACAACTCGACAGGCTTGAAGCGAAGATTGATGCGACCTTCGACAAGCTGGATGCGACCATCAATCGTCTCTCTGCAGAGGTCGCGGCGAGCTTCGCACTGCACGATCAGGCCCTGACCCGACTCGAGGTCTTCGCCGCAAGCCACAGCATCGATCCGGAAGCACACCGGAAATTCCGCGAGTCCTTCGGGCTCCCGTAGGCTACGGCAAGGACCAGAGGTGCCGGCCGTGCGTTTCCCGTCCATTGGTCCGCACGCCCGCTCCGCCTGGATCCGCCACCACCGATGTGAGCGCTCCGCACGGCCGGCCGCTCACTGCGTTCGCGGTTCCGGGTCGGCCTGCGGCCGACGGGGACCGCTCTCCCGACCGCACGTCCGATCCCCTAACACCGATGTGAGCGCTCCGCACGGTCGGCCGCTCAATGCGTTCGCGGTTCCGGGTCGGCCTACGGCCGACGGGGACCACTCTGCCGACCGCACGTCCGATCACCTACCACCGATGTGAGCGCTCCGCACGGCCGGCCGCTCACGGCGGTCGCGGTTCCGGGTCGGCCGTAGGCCCACGGGGGCCGCACAAACCGCCGCCACTCCCCAACCCAA
>CAZXLQ010000264.1:0-7299 GCA_964641945.1 uncultured Clostridia bacterium | reverse complement strand
TGGTCGAACCTTGATTCACTGAACTTCGCGCAACATCAAGCCGAAGGTCCCTTCCTGAGACACCGACTGGCGGCACCCCGGGCTCTCGAGTGTTCAGAGGCAATTAGGCGTAGCGTCCCGAAGAGTTCCGAAATCTCCTCGGCGCTCTCCACGTCTGCCAGAGGGAAGCTCCAATTAAGCGCGACCACGGCCTTTAGAGATTGAGACCGACGAATTCAGATCAGAGCTCTGACCTGTTTTCATCTTTCTCAGACTGTGGTCAGTTGCCGTCCCAGTCGCCCATCACAGGCAACGCTCCAGGCGGGCCGTAGTTGAACGCGAGGCCGGCACCTCCGGGCATATTCGTGTTGCGCAGGAGAAACGTCCCGGACGCCGGTAGCGACAGACCGATCGTTTCGATGCCGTCGCCGCACCAGTCGCCCGAGAGCGGCACGCCGCCGCACGGTGGGTCAAGACCGAAGCCCTGTCAGCAATCGATGTCGCCACCGTTCCTGCGGATCTCGAACACCCGCTGGAGGAAGCAGTCGATCTGCGTCGCCTCGACCTTGTGGGACTTCTTGAACCGGATGCAGCCCTTTCCGCAATCGAGACCCTCGAGCAACAGCCCCTCGGGATCCACTTTCTCGGTGTTGCCGACGTAGAGGCTGACGTAGCCTTTCTGCGCGTTGAGCCCGAGCACGGGTCCCCGGTCGTCGTCGTAGCAGAGCATCTTGTACCGAATGTACTCGATGATCGTCGGCTCGATCTCCAGGATCAGCTGCCGCAGCGCCAGGAGCGTCACACGTCGCCAGTCGTCTTCGAGGACGGCAAGATATTGTTCAGGCGTGTCGACGTCGTACTGCATCGGCCCTCCACGCGAATCGAGAGAAAGTCGATCCCTGACGCAGGATACCAGGCGAAAGCGCCGATCCCCGTTCTCGAAGCTGGCAAATCCCACTCGGAGACAGAAACCGCGGCGACCTCCCGGTCCGGCGCGCTTCAGCGTGATGATGGCAAGGAGCTGATCTGTATTCGTCCATCTCGATTTGTGCGATCTGTGGTCAGTTCCCGTCCCAGTCGCCGATCACCGGCACCGCACCTGCCGGTCCGTAGTTGAACGCGAGGTCGGCACCTCCGGGCGTATTCGTGTTTCGCAGGAAGAACGTCCCTGACGCCGGGAGCGCCAGCCCGACCGTGTCGACGCCGTCGCCGTTCCAGTCGCCCGAGAGCGGCACGCCTCCACCGGCGCCGAACGTGAACGCCAGGTCAGCCGCGCCCGGCGAGTTCGCATTGCGCAGGAAGAACGTACCCGTTCCCGTGATGTAGACCCCAACCGTGTCGACACCGTCGCCGTTCCAATCGCCGACGAGCGGCAGGGCTCCGGCCGGGCCGTACGTGAACACGAGATCCGCCGCACCCGGCGCATTCGTGTCTCGCAGGAAAAACGCGCCGGATGCCGGGTCGTAGAGGCCAACCGTGTCGACGCCGTCACCATTCCAGTCGCCGGCAATCGGCGTCCACCCGGAACCCGGAGGGCCGAAACTTGCCACGATGTCGGCGCCGCCCGGCGCATTCGAGTTCTTCAGGAAAAACGTCGACGTGACCGGATCGAAAACGCCAAGCGAGTCGGCGCCATCGCCGTTCCAGTCGCCGGCGACGGGAACGAGACCTGCCGGTCCGTAACTCGCCGTCACGTCCGCGCCGCCGGGCGTGTTGCTGTTTCGGAGGAACCACGCTCCCGCCGCCGGCACATAGACACCGGCCGTATCGGAGCCCTCAGGCGCAAAGGCACCCAGTCGCAAGCGGAACGTCTTCGTCTGCCAGGGTTGCAGTGACACGGGGACTGGAACCGGGAGCGCCGTCGTCGGCGTCTCGAGCAGGTTTGCCTCCGAAGCCGAGATCACCGTGAAAGCGGAGCGTAGTACGCTCGCCGTCGCGAGGCCGTCGCGCTCGCGCACACGAACGATGACATCGGCCGGATCGCCGAAATCCGGTCGCTTTACCGTCAGGATCTCGACGTTTGGCGCCTGTACGGAAAAAAAGCTGAGCGACGACGCGGCAATTGGCCCGGATTGCCCTCCCGGCACGATCGTCGTCTCGAGCGGCGTCATCACGCCGGCGCCGAAGTCGCCCGTCGAGGAAGCCGGCCTCACCGGACCGGACGTGATCGAGAAGCGCGAGGTATAGATGGAGTGATTGACGGTCGGGTTCGACTCCTGCGGCTCGAGGACGAAGTTGAATTCCGGGAAGCCCGGATCGTCGGTTTTCGTCCGATCCTGTTTCGCCATCGTCTGACCGAGTATCGTCGCCTCGGCCGGGTTGTAGACGTAGCTGTTGAGATTGTTGCCGACGATGTACCAGTAGACCTCCGGGCTGACTACCGAGATCTCGAATCCGGCTGCGGTATCGCGCAGCGTCACACCGCGTGACGGTGTGTTCGAGTTGTTGACCGCCGTCACGGTCGGTCCAGTCAGGTAGGTTGCCGTCGGCGGGCGAAGCGGCGTCGCCGCGTTGCCGTCGATGAACGTCTGCAGGTTCGCAACCGGAATGGCGAACGGCATCGGCGAATAGAAGTGCTCCGAGTGATCGTCCGTCGACAGCGTGTAGTTGAGCCTGGAGCGATCGTGCGTGTTGACGATGTCGATGCGGTGAAGCCGGTCGTACAGTCGCACCTCGACGCGAGAGATCGGCGACGAAAGGCTTGCGCCGGGAGGCGGCGAGTAGCTGATGGTCAGCGCTCCGGATACGGCGCCGGGGGCACCGGTGACCGTCGTCGTCGCGGTGTTCAGCTTCGTCGGGGTGCCGCCGAGGAAATCGGCGGTGTTCTTTGCCTTTACCGTGCGGTTGAAGTCCAGAGTGCTGGCCCCGTTCACGAGCTCACGGTTGCCCGCGTCCTTGTCGATGATCGACGTGATTTCGCCCGTCGCTGCGTTGATGACGACGCGATAGTGCGCGCTCTCGACCGTCGCCGTCGGTCCGCCAGTCGTCGTGGAAACCTGTGGCGGGAGTCCGTCGCTCTGACCGGCGAGGACGCGATACCGGCGCATACCGAGTGCGGGAACATCCTCCGCAACGAACTCGATGGAGCCATCGATCCGCAGCTGGTACGCAACGGCCGCGCCCGTGGCGGCGTCGCGCAGCGCGAACGGCTGAGGAGCCGGTGCCGCAACGACAGCGAGGTCCGTGCGCGACGAGGACAGGCTGTTGAGGACGACAATCTCGGGGTTCGGACCAGTGGCAATCCTGCCCGCGATCGCGGCTGCGGCGCCGTCCACTGAAGCACGGACTGCGTCCCGATGCGCGAGCGAGTTCTGCATCCAGTACAGGTTCGTCGCGTTGCACTCGGCGAGAGTCATCTGGAACGGCTGGGTTCCGCCAACACCTCCACCGTGATCGTCGTATCGCATCACGTCGCGATATGCCGCGTCGACAACCGCCGCCGGATACGGCGCCCCGAACTGCGAAGCCACGGTGCCCAGCGTCTCGGCCGTGGACAGGCCGTCCCGGATCTCGCGAAAGCGGGCCTGACAGATCATTCCGTACACCTTGGTTCGCTCCCAACGCTGGCTCCAGTTGCCGCTTCGGACTGGAAACGTATCGAGGCCGTACGTCGCGACCATGTGATCGAAGAACTCGTCCGGAGTCGCGAGCTTTATCTGCGGTGACGTGTGAGTCGCGTTCCACGTAAGGATGTCGCCGAGCAGCGCTCCCGACGGGTCGTAGTCCATCTTGTCGAACGCGAGGATGGCCATCACCGCGTCGTAGGGATATCCGTTTGACTCGAGCATTGCCGTCTGAGCGGCGATACCCTGCGCCATGATCTGCTGGTTCGACCAGCCGGCCCATTCCGGGTGCTCAGACCCGTAGAAGAGCCTCGCCGCATTCGCGTCGATCTGCCACGTTCCGAAACCCTCGGTGTAGGCGTCGCGGCTGACCCACGTCAGGGTCTCGCCTCCTCCGGGACCTCGCCACCTGAAGATCGACTCGCTGCGCGGCAGCGGGAATTCGTTTGCGAACGCGGTATTCGGGCCGCACACGAGCCGGTCGACGCCGGCGCCCGCAAGCGCGTCGGGGAGTGCCCACGTGTAGCCGGGGTTGTCGTTCACGATCGCGGCGCGGGACGGAATCGAATACTGGTCGCGGAGCTTTCGCGCTCGATATATCCAGCGATTCAGTTCCTCCGCCGACATGATCCCGGAGTGCGGACCGGTGTAGGCGCCGCTGAGCGCGATGCGGCCCGCGCGGATGAGCGCCATCAAGGTTTCGATCTCGAGCGGCGTCGCCACGGAAATGTAGTCCTCGAGCACCCAGACGGATTCGATCGTGTAGCGATGACGCGGGTCCGACTGCACCTTGGCAACCATGTCGTCGATGTGGAGCTTGATCAGCGCGGGCAGGTTCGCCGGAGGATCGGTGAATCCGTAGTCCCAGTGGCTCGTGTGGACGACATAGATCGTCTGTATTCCGGGACCGGTTCCACGTCGCCCAGTAGCACGCGGCGATGCAATCGCCACCGACGAGCACAGGAAAAGTGCGCTGCATACGATAACCGCAACTGTTCGCAAGCGAAGGTCCTCCGAGACGAGCGGGGCAAGCTCGCGAAGTATATCGCCGAAGAACCGAGAATCATTCGTACGAGTTAATCCTCCGGGTCTCCGGGTCTCCGTGTCTCTGTGTGCGCAGCTCTTCTGTCGATGAATAGCTATGCACACTGCGACACGGAGCCGCTGAGACACGGAGGCCGCGTTGCCATTCCCCTCGAATCCTGATACTTGTCTCCCGGACACCATTGCCGGTGCCACCACGTCTGACATCCGAGGAGAACGCGTCGTTGACCCCATCTGGAGCGCCCGCGCGCCGCATGTCGCCTGAACCCATGCAGGAGAACGCCAGACCGAAGGTGAACGGAGAAGACGTTTCGGACATCGACGCAACCGCGCCGACGCCGGACGCCGGACCGCCGACCGCAATGGACCGCGTTCGGCTTGCGAGACACGCGGATCGACCGTACACGCTCGACTACATCGAGCGGATCTTCGACGACTTCTTCGAGATGCACGGCGACCGCAAGTTCGCCGATGACCCCGCGCTCGTCTGCGGCATGGCCAGGTTTCGCGGTGAATCCGTCGTCATTGTCGGCCATCAGAAAGGGCGCACCACCCGCGAGCGCCAGCATCGGAACTTCGGAATGCCGAAGCCCGAGGGCTACCGCAAGGCCATGCGGGTCATGCAGTTTGCCGAGAAGTTCGGTAGGCCGATCTTCACGTTCATAGACACGCCGGGCGCCTATCCTGGAATCGACGCCGAGGAGCGGGGGCAGGCGGAAGCCATCGCCTTCAACCTGCGCGAGATGGCGAAGCTGCGGGTTCCGGTGATCTGTACCGTGACCGGCGAAGGCGGTTCAGGGGGCGCGCTCGCGATCGGCGTGGGCGACGTCGTTCAGATGATGGAAAACGCCGTCTACTCCGTCATCTCGCCCGAAGGCTGTGCCGCGATTCTCTGGAAGGACTCGGCGCAGGCAGCACGCGCGGCGGAGGCTCTCAGGATCACTGCACCCGAGCTGCTCGAGCTCGGAATCATCGACCGGGTCGTGCCGGAACCTGGAGAGGGTGCGCACGCCGACTTCGATGAGGCCGCTCGACTGCTCGGCGACTCGCTCGCCGAGGCGCTTGCGTCGATCGCGGACATTCGTCCCGAGCAGCGATTGATCGCACGCTACGACAAGTTCAGGCGGATGGGTCGCTTCACCGAATAGTCACGGCGCAAGTCCACGGTTCCCGAACCGTCGGGCACATCCTGCCCCGTCTTGGTGGGCGTCGCGGCCCGGTGGTATAGTCCGCGGTCTTTCGCGGGCCGAGGGATCGCGTCCGTCATGACATCACCCCAGTTGAGGAGGCCCACGTGGCAGTTCTCGTCGACAAGAATACTCGGTTGGTCGTGCAGGGACTGACGGGCAAGGAAGGAAGCTTCCACGCGCGGCAGATGGTCGAGTACGGAACGAACGTCGTCGGCGGCGTCACTCCCGGCAAGGGAGGCCAGACGCACGAGGGCATTCCGGTGTTCAACACCGTGGCCGACGCCGTGAATGAAGCCGGCGCCAATGCGAGCGTCATTTACGTTCCGCCGCCGTTCGCTGCCGACGCCATCATGGAAGCCGCGGATGCCGGAATCCGCCTCGTCGTCTGCATCACCGAGGGCATTCCGGCCCGCGACATGGTCGGCGTTCACGCCTATCTTGCGACGCGCAACACGCGTCTCGTCGGCCCGAACTGTCCGGGCGTGATCAGCCCAGGCAAGTGCAAGGTCGGCATCATGCCCGGCCACATTCACATGGAAGGCTCGATCGGCGTCGTATCGCGCTCGGGCACACTCACCTACGAAGCCGTTCATCAGCTCACGGAGCTCGGGCTCGGTCAGTCGACGTGCATCGGCATTGGTGGCGACCCGATAATCGGGACGGATCAACGCGATGCCCTTGCGCTGTTCGAGAACGACCCGGACACCGAAGCCGTCGTCATGATCGGTGAGATCGGCGGAACCGCCGAAGAAGCAGCCGCCGAGTTCGTGAAAGCGAACATGACGAAACCGGTCGTCGGGTTCATCGCCGGGCAGACCGCGCCTCCGGGACGCCGGATGGGTCACGCCGGCGCCATCATCGCCGGTGGGAAGGGAACCGCGGCAGAGAAGATGGCCGCGATGCGCGATGCCGGCATTCACGTGGTCGAGAGTCCGGCGGATCTCGGATCGATGATGCTGAAAGTTCTTGGACGGTAGCCGTCAGCCGGCGCTCTTTTCCCCGGGGATCACTGCCGAAACCGATATTGATCAAGGAGCAGGAGAAATACATTGGTAGAGCTAACACTTGGGATCGTCAAACCCGACGCGGTTGCGACGGGAAAGACCGGAGAGATTCTCCGGCGTTACGAGGCGGCCGGATTCAGGATTCGGGCGCTGAAGATGGTTCAGCTCAGCAAGGGCGACGCGCAGCGGTTCTACGCCGTTCACAAGGAGCGTCCGTTCTTCTCGAGTCTCACTGACTTCATGTCGAGCGGTCCTTGCGTGCCGGTCTGCCTGGAAGGCCAGAACGCTGTCCCGCGTCTGCGTGAGTTGATGGGTGCGACTGACCCGGCGAAAGCCGACGAGGGGACTATCCGAAAGGATCTCGCCGAGTCGATCGAGAGGAACGCCGTCCACGGCTCGGACTCTCCCGAGAACGCGAAGATCGAACTTGCGTTCTTCTTCAGCGGCCTCGAAACCGTTTCGTAGGAGCTGGGGCGCGCGCGTTTCGGTGAGGGTACGCGTGTTGCACGTCGGCCCGTC